>JADBJL010000063.1 GCA_014874455.1 Thermomicrobiaceae bacterium | reverse complement strand
GCCATCATGGGATCCGCTCTCGTCGTGAGCCTTCCGGTCGCGCTCCTCTATAACGCCTTCCTCGACCGCTTCGTGGAGGGCCTGACTGCGGGAGCGCTTCGCTAGCTCGAACAGGAGGCGATCAGCGGCTGGTTCCGGTGTGTCTGTCGTGAGGAGGTAGAGCGATGCGACGACTTACCCGCCGTGGTCTGCTCCAGTGGATCGCTGTCTCCACCGCCACCGGGCTGCTGGCAGCCTGCAGACAGCAAGAGGCAACGCCAGGCGGTGCGACCGCACCGGCAACAAGCCCGACCACGGCTGCACCGACGCCCACCAAGGCAGCGACTCCGAGCCCTGCCGCCGCGGCGTCGCCCACAGTCGTGGCCTCGCCGACACCGGCAGGCCCCAAGGAGCTTAAGATCCTCCAGTGGAGTCACTTCGTCCCCGACAGCGACAAGTGGTTCGACGCGTTCGTCCAGAAATGGGGACAGGACAACAACGTCACGGTTATCTCCGACCACATCAACTACGCCGACATCCCGGCTCGCGCTGCTGCCGAGGTCTCGGCGCAGAGCGGCCACGACCTCTTCGCCTTTGGCTTCCCGCCGGCGCAGTACGAGCCTGAGGTCGTCCCGCTCAACGACCTCATCGCCGAGTTCAAGAAGGAGTACGGCGACCCCTACCCGCTGCTCGAGCGCTCCTGCTACAACCCCAAGACCGACACCTGGTTCGCCTTCATGGACTTCTGGGCGGCCGATCCCATCAACTACCGCATCGATCTGTTCCAGCAGGTGGGCGGCAATCCTGATACCTGGCAGGGGATCCTCGAGGCCGGGCGCCAGCTCAAGCAGATGGGCAATCCGATCGGCATTGGCTTTTCGCCGGAGATCGATACGGGCATGGCGATGCGCGCCATCATGTGGGGCTTCGGCACTTCGATCCAGGACGAGAACGGGAAGATCGTCATCAACAAGCCGGAGACCATCGAGGCGCTGAACTATGCCCGCCAGCTCTTCCAGGAAGCTGAGACGGAAGAGGTGCTGGCCTGGGACGCTGCATCGAACAACCGGTTCCTGGCCTCCGGGCGTGGTTCGCTGATCCTGAACGCGATCTCGGCCAGCCGGACGATCGAAGGCACCTATCCCGACCTGGCGCCGAACATCGGCCTGGCCAAGGTCGCGGCCGGCCCGGTCGACCGCCGCGGCTGCGCCCACTGGTACAACTGCTTCGTGATCTGGAAGTTCTCGCCTAACGTCGATCTGGCGAAGCAGTTCCTCAAGGATCTCGTGGCGAACTATCGCGACAAGTTCCTGGCGAGCAAGTTCTACGACATCCCCTCCTTCCCGAAGGCGGTCGCGGACTGGCAGGAGCTGGTCAAGAACGACCCCAACGCCAAGCCCACCGACAAGTACGCCGTGCTGGCCACCGCCCCCGAGTGGACGGTCAACGTCGGCTGGCCGGGGTATATGAACGCCGCCGAGGCGGAGATCTTCGACCTCTGGATCATCAACGACATGTTCACCAAGGTCGCCACCGGCCAGGCGGAGCCCCAGGCAGCGCTGAACGAGGCCGAGCAGAAGATCAACGACGTGTTCAAGAAGTGGCGCGACCGCGGCCTCATCTGAACCGCGGCGCAAATCGAATTTTCCAGCAACGGGCGGCTCCCTCGAGCCTCGGGGGAGCCGCTTTGGTTGGTTATCGACGGGATCGGGCAATCACTACGGCAGCCAGGGAACACGAGCTGTTTGAAGCGTGTGACGCGTGGCTCTCGCGACTTGCGAGGTCAACGCTGCCCTGGCGGGCCAGGGCAGCCTGGTGTCATACACAGGTATGACCGTTTCTGGCTCCGACGCACTGTCTGGCCCCCGCACGCCGAGCACGAAGGGTTCGCGAGCGCGTCGAACGCCCTGGCCTCACCTGTGACCCCGGCGAGCATGGAGACGATCTCCCGGCACAGTGACTGGTCGGATGAGCGGATCATCAGCTCCGTCGACGACCGGTGCTGAAGCACATTCATGGAGCCATACCACACGATCTGGTCATCGATGATCACGACTTTCTCGTGCATCCGTTCCCAGAGATCGACCGAGATGCCGAGAGCGCGAAGCTGACGGATCTCCTCGCCGATCTTCCCCGATTGATCGGCTCGAGTGATAACGCGGATCTGAACACCCCGCCTCACCGCCCCCGTAAGCGGCTCGATCCAGCGCTGGAGCGCCTGGGGGGCGATGAATGGCGACAGCAGGACGACGCTTTCCCGAGCGTGTTGAATGTCCTGAGCGAACCCCTGCACGAAGCCCTCATGGTCGAACACGACTTTCGTCGCTACACGCGGTTCTGCCTGTCTCGTCTCGCGACGGAGTCGAGCAGACTGGCTGAACAGGCTCGGTTCCAAGAGACTTGTCGCGTCTAGTGGACTGCTCTTGGCGAGCAGACGATCGATCAAGCGGTGCAAGACGAAATGCTCGTCAACCTTCGATTGCAAGTACGCTAGGTTTCCAATGAGGACGATATGCTCCTTTGCGCGGCTAATCGCGACGTTGAGAAGGCGCGCTCCTGGCTCCTGAACATGGCGAGCCTGGAAAAACCGGCCCAGCCTGAGCGGGTGCGAATCGGTGAGATCGATGACCATTACCGTCTTCTCGTTTCCCTGAAAGCGGTGCACAGTGGCTGCGATGCCGGACGCCCTCGACCCGTAATCGGCTATCAGCAGCGTCTCGATGAGCCGGGCCTGTGCGTGGTAGGGGGAGACGATGCCGAGGGCATCTTGGTTTTGGCCAGTGAGCGAGAGAAATCCTGCCTCGACCAATGTACGGACCAGGTTTCGTACGAGTACGGCGTGCAGGATGTTGTACCGAGAAAACGTCCCCACGCGATAGGCGGCCCAGGGTTCGAGAGCAGCGGTATCCACGAGAATGATCGGTGCGCCTCCGAACGGAAACGACGAAGAGCCATTCTTGGAAGAGCGATCCTTGGAAGAGCGATTCTTCACGCTGTCGTCAGAGAGCAGCCGACCACCGTAGAACAGCTCGTTCACGAGGGCGCAGATGTCAGGATGCATCCGGTGCTGAGTCCGCAAGAGGACGAGGTTCGGCGGCAGATTCCCAGCCTCCACTCGAGGGGGAATACCCGCGAGCTCGAAGGCGTCCCGTGCGAGCCACTGCTGGGCCAGTTCGGTCTCCGCCTGCACGATAGGGGGAAGCTGCCGGAAGTCTCCCGCGATGACGATCGCGCGCGTCGCAAGCCCTGCCACGTAGTAGATCAAGGGCGGCATCAGCATCGACGCTTCATCGATCACAACCACGTCGAACTGCCGCTCGGGGAACCGAGGCAGGTAGGTCTGATACACCGTTGTGGCGAGCACCCGGCAGTTGTTCAGCACCCGCTGTGCCAGCTCCGCGATCTCTTGCTCAATCGCCGCGATCTGCTCCAGGATTTCATCAACTTGGGCGTCGATCGCGTTCAGCCGCTCCATCACTGCGGGTAGCGAAGGAAGGTGGGCCGTCTCCTGAGATCGACGCTCGAGCTCGTGCTGGAGCGAGCCGATCTCGCGCTCGAGCTGCTCGATCGCGGCCTCGAGCCCCGCCTGCTCGGCGGTCACCCGTGTCACCGCCTCCTCGAGTTCCGCTTTCTGCCGCTGGAGTCGCTGTGGGTCGAGCCCGGAAATCAGCCTCCGCAGGACGTTCATGGATTGAGCGCGGGCGAGATCGTTAGTGACCAGGTGGAGGCGGGTCTCGTAGCCCTGTCGCTCGCGAATCACGCGCTGGTGCTCTTTCTGGAGGCGGTCTCGCTCCTGCTCCTTCTCGGCGAGGCGTGTGCATGTCTGCTCGTACTGACGGAGAGCCTCCTGCTGAGTCAGCAGCACCTCTCGCTCACCTTCGAGGTTGCTCAACTCGGCGCGGCATGCGTCCTTCTTCTGCTGTAATTCGTCGCTGAGCCGCGCGACCACGCGCTCCAGCGCGACCTTCTCCCCGAAGCAGTTGCGAAGCTCTTCCTTGACGATCGTACCTAGCCGGATCACGCTGCCCTGGTCGAACTCCGGTGTGTTCTTTAAACGCTTCGCCACGCGCTCGAGGGCGGTGTCGACAGCGATATTCGTGTTCGACACCACGAGCACCGTTCGGCCAGCGCGGAAGAAGGCCTCGACGATGTGCCCGATCGTCTTGGTCTTCCCGGTGCCGGGAGGCCCCCACACGAAGGTCGCCTCGCTCCCGAACGCCTGGCGCACCGCCTCTCGCTGGTCGCTATTGAGGCAGCGGTCGAGCACGCCGGGAGCCGGGTCGCCCTTCCCGACTCTCGCCTGCTGGAGACCGAGCGCTCGCTCCGCAGACGAGCGCTCGAACCGGCGCCCACCACTCTGTACCTCTCGCAGCCGCCCGCGCAGGCGCTCGAGCAAGAACGTCGCGTCAGCTTCGAGCAGAGCCGCTGGGATCGAGGGTCCCAGATCCTGCTCCAACGCAACGACGACGAGACCCTCTCGTACCGACACGACGCTACCGCTCCCACGCAGGTTTCCCACGCTGATCTGCACCGGCGTATCGTCACGGAGCGGGGTCTCGCCAGTGAGCGTGAACTGGTAGAGCCAGATCGTTCCTTCTTGCCCGATGCGTTGACCATCCCGCAGCTCGAGCAGCGCGCGGCGTCCGTTACGCCTGGTGGCGGCGATCTCGTCGTCGAGCGCGGCAAGCATGCACTCCAGGGGATCCATAGCGACCTCCCCGGAAGGTAGGCAAGAGATGCAGGCAACTCAGCTTACCCCAACACAGGATCGGTTGGGAAGTCGGAGCCGATCTCTCTTCGCGGCGTCTGAAGTCGAGCAGACGAGAGCCTGTGGCGTGCGGTCAGGTGCTCGAAAGCCCCGCCGATCTGAAGGAAGCCTGCCGAAGCAGACCGGAGGCAGTCCCCGGCGGGGATACTTCTTTCCCAGCCGACTTTCCCGCCGTCGATGCGGAGCTTCGATCAGTGTGCAGTAATGGCCGCGCTTCGGCTATGCCGTACAGATGGCTATGAGTGTCACCGGCCCTTCCACTGGGGCTTGCGCTTCTCGAGGAAGGCGTTCACTCCCTCGCGGAAGTCCTCGCTCATGTAGCAGGTCAGGATCAGATCCTCAGCCCGCGGCGGCCGCCGGTGGGCCAGCACCCGGCGCACGGCCTCCTTCGTTGCCTGGATCGTGAGGGGCGCGTTGGCGGCGATTTGCTCGGCCAGTTCCTGCGTGCGATCAACCAGCGCCTCCGGCTCCACGATCTCGTTGACCAGGCCGATGGCTCTGGCCTCCTCGGCCTCGATCATGCGCGCGGTGAAGAGCAGCTCCTTGGTGCGCGCCGGCCCGATCAGGTCGACTAGCCGGGCGTAGTTGGCCATCGAGAGGCAATTGCCCAGCGTGCGGGCGATCGGGATGCCGAAGCGGGCATCGGGGGTGCAGATGCGGAGGTCGCAGGCGAGGGCGATGCTCGCGCCACCGCCCACGGCATAGCCGCGGATAGCGGCGATGGTCGGGCGGGGCAGGGCCTCCAGCCGGCCGATCACCTGATCCATCCGCTCCTCGTAGTCGAGCGCGTGCTGCGGGTCGGTGAAGGTCCGGAACTGGCTGATGTCGGTGCCGGCCACGAACGCCTTGTCTCCGGCGCCGGTCAGCACCAGCACCCGAATCTCCGGATCCTGCTCCACCAGCTCACACACGCGCGCCAGGCCGTCGTACATGGCGAACGTCATCGCGTTACGCGTCTGCGGCCGGTTGAAGGTGAGCCAAGCCACGCGTCCACGACGCTCGAACACCAGGTCAGGGGTGCCGATCTCCATCGCTCCTCCGTCTCGCTCCACTCACGCCTCGGCCCGCGCTCGAACCCTCAGCCCGCCGCCTCCGCCTGGCCGGCAGGGCCACTGCCGATCACGCCGCGCTCGCGCAGCCGGCGCAGCTCGTCGCCGTTGACGCCGATCTCCCGCAGCACCTCTTCAGTATGCTGGCCGAGGAGCGGCGGGGCGAGCCGGATCGCGCCCGGCGTCTCGCTCAGCTTCACCGGTAGCCCCAGCAGACGAACGGTTCCCATCGCCGGATGGGGAAGCTCGACGACCATCTGCCGGTGCTGTACCTGCGGGTGCTCCATCGCCTGGTCGATGCGGTAGATCGGCCCGCAGGGGATCCCGGCCCCGTTCAGGATACGCTCCCACTCGTCGATGGTATGTGCCTGCAGGCGCTCGCTGATCAGCTCGGCCAGCAGCTCGCGGTTGCGGTACCGGTCGCCGTTGGTCTTGAAGCGCGGGTCGTCCAGCCACTCCTCGGCCCCGAGCACCTCGCACAACTTGCGCCAGCGCTTGGCGCCGGTCGCGCCGATGGTCAGGTACCCGTCTCGGGCGCGAAAGACGCCGTAGGGCGCGTTGAGCGGGTGGTGGTTGCCCGCCGGTGGCGGTGCCCCGGCGCCGTTCAAGTAGCGTACGGCCTGGAAGCTCAGCATCCCGACCATCCCCTCCAGCAGCGAGGTCTGGACGTGCTGGCCGCGCCCGGTGCGCTCCCGGGCCTGCAACGCCGCCAGCACGCCATAGGCCGCGAACAACCCGGTGAGCAGGTCGGCGATCGGGATGCCGACGCGCACCGGCTCGCCCCCCTCGAAGCCGGTGATGCTCATCAACCCCGAGACGCCCTGGATGATCTGGTCGAGGCCGGGGCGGTCGGCGTAGGGCCCGTCGGCGCCGAAGCCGGAGATAGAGCAGTAGATGATGCGCGGATTGCGCTCGGCCATCGCCCGGTAGCCGATCCCCAGCGCGTCCATCACGCCGGGGCGGAAGTTCTCGACGACCACGTCGGCGGTCTCCGCGAGGCGGCGGAAGATCTCCTGGCCGTCCGGCTGCTTGATATCGAGCTCGATGGAGCGCTTGTTGCGGTTCGCCGCCAGGAAGAAGGCGCTCTGGCCGTCGAAGAAGGGCGGCCCGGACGCGCGGCCGTCGTCGCCCTCGCCCGGCTTCTCGATCTTGATCACGTCGGCGCCGAGGTCGCCGAGCCACATGGCGCAGGTCGGCCCGGCGAGATGCCGGCCCAGGTCGAGCACCCGGATCCCTGCGAGTGGCGCGCGCTCCACTTTCGAACTCTCTCCCACTGGGTTGACCCTCCCGTCCGGCCTGTTCCGATCGCCGCCCAGTGTAACAGACGCGCCGCTCCTCACCCGCGCTGGAGCAGCCGCGCACGGCCGGCTATCATGCCGCGCAAGGCGACACGGTGACCGCCAGTTCAAGCAGGGGAGCGGCACGCACGGGAGTAGGGCAAGGAGGTAGGAGGGTGGCTGTCTATGGGCTCGGAGAGCGCCGGCCTCAGGTGGATCCCAGCGCCTACATCGCGGACGGCGCCCGAGTGATCGGCGATGTGGTGCTCGGCCCCGGCGCCAGCGTCTGGTTCGGCGCGGTGCTCCGCGGCGATACCGAGCGGATCGTGATCGGCGAGGCTACGAACGTCCAGGACGGCGCGGTCGTGCACGCCGATCCGGGCTACCCGTGCGTCGTCGGCGCCCGCGTGGTGGTCGGCCACGGAGCGATCCTCCACGGCTGCCTGGTCGGCGACAACTGCCTGATCGGGATGGGCGCGATCGTGCTGAACGGTGCCCGCCTCGGCCCTGGCTGCATCGTTGCCGCCGGGGCGCTGATCCCGGAGGGCCGGGAGATCCCCGAGCGCTCGCTCGTGATGGGCGTGCCGGCCCGGGTGGTGCGGGCGGTGACCGACGCGGAGCTGGCGGAGATCCGCGCGGCGGCGGAGCGCTACCGCCAGCGGGCAGAGGCGTATCGCTCCACGCTGAATGCGCTTTGAGCACAGATACCGGAGGAGTCTCGCTGACGGGTATGGCCGTCCGGGCGCCTGCGGCTTTCACCCCCTCGTTTCCTTTCCCTGGTCGGGTTGCCCTCATGCCCTGCCTGGGCACACGTGAGGTGGTGCAGGTCTGGTCACCGGCATGGCAGGCATTGTCCCCCTGAAGGTTCGGGGAGGGAGAAGGGAGGTGAGCGACGCCCGCCTGTATGCTGGTAGGAGCGAGTGAGAAGGATTACTTGCCCCTACATTAGAGAGGCTACAGGCTGGTAGGCCCCCAGCCCGCTGGAGCGCGGCTTTCTCACCATTTCTCTCCGGCCAGGGCCACGCCAGCGCTTGCGGGAGCAGGAGAAGGAGGTGAGCGCGAGGGTCTTGACAAGAGAGATGATTGGTCCTAACATCATAACCAATAGCAGCGTGCAGTCTCATCCGGATCGTGTGGAGGCAAGGTGGCGGCCAGCCAGGCCTGGTTCGACCCCGGGAACGGTGTCCCCAAGTACCGGCAGCTCCAGCAGGTCCTCGAGGGGCTGATCGACCGGCTCCAGCCGGGAGACCCGCTCCCACCCGAGCGCCAGCTCGAGCTCGAGTACGGGGTCAGCCGGGTCACCGTGCGCCAGGCGCTCCAGCAGCTCGTCCTCGCCGGCCGGCTCGAGCGGATCCAGGGCCGCGGCACGTTCGTCGCCCGGCCCAAGCTCGAGCAGGTCCTGGCCCTCACCTCCTTCACCGAGGACATGATCCAGCGCGGGCTGCGTCCCGGAAGCCGGACGCTCGGTGTCGAGCACGTCTCGGCTAGCTCATCGGTCGCCCAGCACCTCCGGCTGCCGGAAGGAGCACCGGTCTTGATGCTTCAGCGGCTGCGCTTGGCCGATGAGGAGCCGATGGCGCTCGAGACGGTCTATCTCCCGGCCAGCCGCTTCCCCGACCTGGCGCACACCGACCTGACGAACCGCTCGCTCTATGCCTGGCTCGCCGAGCGCCACGGGGTCGAGCTCACGCACGCGACGCAGACGATCGAGGCGACCGTCCTCGGCGCCGAGGAGGCACGGCTCTTAGAGGTCGCGCCGGGGATACCGGCGTTCCGGCTCGAGCGGGTGAGTTACGACCAGTTCGGCCGGCCGGTGGAGCTGGTGCGTAGCCTCTACCGCGGCGACCGGTACAAGCTCCACGCCCGGCTCGAGCGGCCGCGGGGGGTGCCTCTGAGTGGCGCATCGCTACGGCGCCGGGAGATTGGAAGGGGCGACCGATGAGGCAGAGCACGCCGATCGCTCGGGCCCCGATGATTCCCCAACTCGCCGCGCGCCGGTTCGCCAGCGTTGTCTTCCGTAGCTACGCCCTTCGCCGGGTTCTAAAGGCGGCGCTGACGATCTACCTGGTGGCGACCCTCACGTTCTTCATCGTGCGGCTGATGCCCGGGAACCCGGTCGACGTCTACATCCACACGCTGATCTCGCAGTACGGCTTCACCTACGACGATGCTGCCAACCAGGCCGCCGCGCTGTTCGCCTTTAACCCCAACGAGCCGCTGCTCGTCCAGTACTGGGCCTACCTCAGAGCGCTCACCCGCGGTGACTTCGGTATGTCGCTCGTCTCGCCTGGTACCCCGGTGACGAGCGTGATCATGACCTACCTGCCCTGGACGCTGTTCAGCGCCGGCCTCGGCCTGCTGATCAGCTTCCTGCTGGGCATCATGCTCGGCATGGTCATGGCCTACCAGCGCGAAGGTGTCCTCGACCACATCCTCACTGCCGCCGGCTCGTTCTTCCAGTCGATCCCCAACTACCTGGTAGCGATCGTGATCGTGGTCTTCTTCGGGGTCCAGCTCGGTTGGCTGCCGATTACCGAGATGCGCGGCGCCTACTCGCCTGGGATGCAGCCGGGGCTGAACCTTGCCTTCGTCAAAGATGCGCTCTACCACGCTGCCCTTCCGATTCTGACCTACGTGCTGACCACCATCGGCGCCTGGATGCTCCTGATGAAGTCGTCCACCCTCTCCACGCTCGAGGAGGACTACGTCACGGTGGCCCGCGCTCGCGGGCTGCGCGATGGCCGCATCATGCGCTCGTACGTGGGCCGCAACGCCGTCCTGCCGCTCTTCACCCAGATGGCCATCTCAGCCGGCTTCGTCGTCGGCGGCTCGGTCGTCATCGAGAAGATCTTCGTCTACCAGGGGATCGGCTTCATCCTGCTCGACGCGATCAATCGCCGGGACTACCCGGTCATGCAGGGGATCTTCCTGATCATCACCTTCGCCGTCGTGGCGGCGAACCTCCTGGCCGACCTGCTCTACAGCCGCCTCGACCCGCGCATCCGCGTCAGCGGAGGGGAGTAGCAGCATGGCCCAGACTGTTCGGCCCGGACAGCTCGAACTCGCCCCTCCCGGTCTCGGCCAACGGCTCGCGACCGCCGTTAAGGTCTTCTTCCGGCTCCTCGCTCACAGCAAGGCGGGGTTTCTCGGCTTCCTGGGCGTGCTCTTCTTCGTCGTTCTCGCGCTCGCCGGCCCGATCATCGTGCCCGACGCCGGCCGGCCCGACATGACGAAGATCTACCAGCCTCCCAGCCTGGAGCACCCGCTGGGCACCGACTACGAAGGGCGCGATGTCTTGAAGCAAATGCTGCGCGGCGGGCGGGCCATCATCGTGGTGGCTGTCCTCGCAGCCACGCTCTCTACGTTGATCTCGATCACCTTCGGGGCACTGGCCGCCTATGCCGGCGGCTGGCTGGACTCGATCATCATGATGCTGACCGATGTCGTGCTGACTATCCCCCAGTTCCCGCTCCTAGTAGTGCTCTCCGCCTTCGTCAAGCTGGATCGCCCCTGGCTGCTGGCGACGCTTATCGCGCTGCTCTCCTGGCCCACCCTGCTGCGCGCCGTGCGGGCACAGGTGCTCTCGCTCAAGGAGCGGGAATACGTCGAGGCGGCGCGCGCCCTCGATCTCGGCACCACGCGCATCCTCTTCGGCGAGATCTTGCCCAACATGGCCAGCTACATCGTCATGAGCTTCACCATCGGCATGACCGCGGCTATCTACGCTCAGGTGGCCCTCTACTTCCTCGGGCTCGCTCCGCTAGCCGGCGAGAACTGGGGCATCATGCTGAACCTCGCCTGGGTGCGCGGCGCTATCTTCTACAAGGACAGCCTGATGTACATCCTGGCCCCGGTCCTGGCGATCTCGCTCCTGCAACTTGCGATGGTGACCATGTCCCGCTCGCTCGAAGATGTGTTCAACCCGAGACTGCGGGAGAGCTAGATGGCAGCCTGGCAGCGATCGTCCGCGTCGAACGGTGCCCCTGTGCCCGTCCTCTCGGTGCGCAACCTCGAGGTGCGCTATTTCACCCGGGCGGGCACGGTGCAGGCGGTGCGCGACGTGAGCTTCGACCTCCACGCCAGCGAGAGCATCGCGCTGATCGGCGAGAGCGGCTGCGGCAAGACGACGCTCGGCCTGGCGCTGCTCCGCCTGCTCCCGAAGGGCGCGCGCATCGTCGATGGCGAGATCCGGTATCGCCGCCGTGATGGCCAGGTAATCGATGTCCTGCAGCTCGACGAGGAGGAGATCCGGCGCTTCCGCTGGCAGGAGTGCGCCATGGTCTTCCAGGGAGCGCTCAACGCGCTCAACCCGGTGCTGCGCGTCTGGGACCAGATGCTCGACACGGCGCGCGCCCACGCCGCGCTCTCCCGCGACGAGGTGCGCGAGCGCAGCGAGCGGCTCCTACGCATGGTGCAGCTCGAGCCGGAGCGCGTGCTCAACGCCTACCCGCACGAGCTGAGCGGTGGCATGCGGCAGCGGGTGATGATCGCGATGAGCCTGCTGCTCGATCCCCAGATCATCATCTACGACGAGCCGACCACCGCCCTCGATATCCTGACCCAGCGCGCCATCATCGAGGTGCTCCGCGCGCTGCGCGAGCAGCTCGACTTCTCGATGCTCTTCATCTCGCACGACCTGCCGCTGGCGGCCGAGCTGGCCGATCGCGTCGCGACGATGTACGCCGGCAAGATCATCGAAGTAGGCGACGTCCGGGAGATCTTCTACAATCCGCGGCACCCCTACACGCTCGGGTTGATCAAGGCGGTGCCGCCGATCGTCGGCGAGCTGTACGACATCTCCTCCATCCCTGGCACGCCGCCTAACCTGATCGAGCCGCCCGCCGGCTGCAGCTTCCATCCGCGTTGTCCCTACGCGCGGGAGCGGTGCGCGCGCGAGACGCCGCCGCTGTACGAGGTAGGCTCGCTGCACACCAGTGCCTGCCACTACTGGCGAGAGGTCAAGCTGGAGCGACAGGTGGTGGAGACCGGTGACTGAGCCACTGATCGCGCTCGACCATGTCTCGCTCGTCTTTAAGACCCGCCGTGGTGGGGTCAGAGCGGTGGACGACGTGTCGCTCAGCCTGGAGGCGGGCGAGGTGCTCTGCCTGGTCGGCGAGAGCGGCTCGGGCAAGACCACCACCGGCAAGATCGTCGCTGGCCTCCTCAAGCCGAGCAGCGGTTCCGTCCGCTTCCGCGGGCAGGATATCTGGCAGATGGACAAGGCCCAGTTCAAGGCCTATCGCCGCGCCGTCCAGATCGTTCACCAGGATCCCTATGCCTCGCTGAACCCTATCCACACCGTGTTCACGATCCTGGCGACGCCGCTGCAGCGGCACGGGATGGTGCGCGGGCGTGCCGAGGCGGTTCGGCGCGTCCTCGAGCTGCTGGAGACGGTCGACCTCACGCCGCCCGAGAGCTTCCTGTTCAAGTACCCCCACCAGTTGAGCGGTGGCCAGCGCCAGCGCGTCTCGATCGCCCGAGCACTGACGGTGAATCCGGAGCTGATCGTGGCCGACGAGGCGACCTCGATGGTCGACGTCTCCATCCGGGTCAGCCTGTTGAACACGCTGCAGCGGCTGCGCGACGAGCTCGGCGTCGGGTTCCTCTTCATCACCCACGATTTGGCCATCGCCAAGTACTTCGCCTGGCACGGCCGCATCGCCGTGATGTACCTGGGCCGGATCGTCGAATTCTGCCCGACGCCCGCACTCATCAACGACCCGCAGCATCCCTATACCCGGGCGCTGCTGGCCGCCATCCCCGAGCCTGACCCAGACCTGACCCGCCGCAAGGGGAAGCTCCAGCTCCGCAGCCTGGATATCCCGAGCTTGCTGCACATCCCGCCAGGCTGCAGCTTCCACCCGCGCTGCCCCCTGTTCGAGGCAGGTCTCTGCGACGTGCAGCGGCCGGATCTCGTCCCGATCGACGAGATGCGCCTAGTGGCCTGCCACGTCGTTGCCCGGGAGCGCACCGGCACCATCGCCAAGCATGCGGCAAGCCCGGTGGGCATCTCCTCAGACCCGGTGATCGGCGCCGATCTCGGTGAGTACGGAAAGGAGTCGAGCTGAGCGCGAGTGGAAGCTTCGTCCGGCCTGGCGAGGCGGTGCGGGGAGTGCGATGAGCCCGGAAGTTGGCCGAGCGGCCTTCGGCATCGCGATCTTCATCATCGTGACAGCGCTCGGGCTCTTGCTCGTGCTGCCGAAGGGCACGCCGGAGTTCGCGATCACGGTGGTGAGCCTGCTGATCGGGCTGGCGTTCCTCGGCCTCGTGGTCGTCATGGCGCGGGTAATCGGCCGTTGAGACTGTCACTTCAAATCGTGAAGGAGGAGACGCCGTGCAGAGCAATCGCATCGATCTGCAGGCCATGTGGCACCAGGGGAGGATGAGCCGGCGACGGTTCCTGGCGCTGGCCGGCGGTGGCGTCGCCAGCGCGCTACTGGCCGCCTGTCGCCGCGAGGCGGCGACCCCCACAACCGCGCCGCAGCCGGGCCAGACGCCGGGGGTGAGCCCGACTCCGGCGGCCCCGACGACGCCGGTCGCGGTCGCTGGCAAGGAGTTCCACGGCGCCTGGCCGTACCAGGTGCCGCCGACGGGCCACTTCAACCTCCTGGAGGGCGTCACCCAGTCGATCCTGGGCGCCGGGATCTACCACGATTTCATCCTGTCCCCCAGCGCCATGTACTACTGGAAGGAGAAGAAGTGGCTCCCGCTCCTGGCCAAGGAGTGGGGCTTCGAGAAAGCGTCCAACGAGTTCGTGCTCACGCTCAAGAGCGGGCTGAAATGGAGCGACGGCTCGCCGTTGACCTCGCAGGACGTGGTCACTACCGTCTGGGCGGTGCGTGCCCTGCGCAACGTCATCTGGCGGTACATCGACTCGGTCAAGGCTGAGGACGAGACCACAATCCGCTTCCACATGAGCACGCCGTCGACGGTCGTCGAGCGCTACGTGCTCAAGCTGCGTATCGTCTCCGACAAGCAGTACGGCGAGCTGGCGAAGAAGGTGCAGGATCTCTTCGCCGCGGGCAAGGACATGAACGCCCCCGAAGGCCAGGCAATCCTGGACGAGATCAAGAACTTCCGCCCCGAGCAGATCCTGGCCAGCGGACCGTTCCAGTTCGACTACGGCAGCATCACCAACGCCCAGCTTACGCTGGTCAAGAACCCGAACGGGGTCATGGCCGATCAGGTGCTGTTCGACCGGATCGTCCTCTTCAACGGCGAGACGCCGGACGTCACCCCGGTGGTGCTGGCCAAGGACGTCGACTACGCCACCCACGGCTTCCCACCGGCCACCGAGAAGGCCTTCCAGGAGCAGGGGCTGCGGATCATCCGCCCGCCGGTCTACTCCGGCCCGGCGCTGCTCTTCAATCTCGACCGGCTCCCGGAGTTCAAGGACAAGCGCGCGCGCCAGGCGCTCGCCTACGCGATCGACCGCGCGCAGAACGGCACCGTCTCGCTGGGAGAGTCGGGGAAGGCGGTGAAGTACATGGCCGGCTTTTCCGACATCCTGGTGCCAGATTGGATCCCGGCGTCCGAGCTGTCGAAGCTCAACACCTACGACCTCGACCCGGCCCGGGCGGAGCAGCTCCTGGCTGGGGCCGGCTGGAAGAAGAGCGGCGACGTCTGGCAGACGCCGGACGGCAAGAACGCGGAGTACGAGCTGCTGTTCCCGGCCGAGTTCGCCGACTGGTCGGCCGCTGCCCAGAACCTGGCCGAGCAACTGACCCGCTTCGGCATCAAGGTGGCTCCGCGCAGCGTCACCTACTCGCAGCAGCCGATCGAGGTGGACAAGGGCAACTTCCAGCTCGCCATCCAGGCTTGGGGCTCCAGCACCAACCCGCACCCGCACTTCGCCTTCGTCCAGGACTTGTTCACGCACAATATCCCGATCGCTGCCAACCAGGGCGGTAAGGGGATGGCCTTCGAACTGAAGCAGACCACCGACGTCCTGGGCGAGGTCGACCTCGAGCAGCTCGTAGTGGACGCCGGCCTCGGGCTCGACCAGGAGGCGCAGCGGCAGAATGTCACGAAGATCGCGCAAGTCTTCAACGAGCTGGTTCCGATGATCCCGCTGTGGGAACGCTACGGGAACAACCCGGTGCTGGAGGGCGTGCGCGTCCAGCCCTGGCCACCCGACGACGACCCGATCTACCTGAACGCGCCGTATGGCGACAACTTCTGCATCATGATGCTGTGGACGGGTCGGCTCAAGCCGGTCTAGCGTGGACTACGCGCCCCCGCTGAGGGAGGACGCGCCGGTGCTGGGTCGCGAGTCAGGAACAGCGATCTCCGGGTCTCCGCTTCGCCGGGCGGAGACCCGGACTCTGCCGTCGGAATGCGCAAAGGAGAGCGTGGAGCGATGAGCCAGCCGATCGAAGCAGTGCTCGTAGGGGCCGGCAACCGCGGCTTCCTGGCCTACGGTGCCTATGCGCTGCATTTCCCGGAGGACGTCCGTTTCGTCGCAGTGGCTGAGCTCGACGATGAGCGCCGGAGCCGCTTCGCCCAGGCACACGGTATCCCACCGGAGCGGCAGTTCCGCTCCTGGGAAGAGCTTGCCGAGCGCCCGCCGCTCGCTCCGGCGCTGGTCAATGCTACTATGGATCGCCAGCACTATCCCAGCACCATCGCCTTCCTGGAGGCCGGCTACCACGTCCTGCTCGAAAAGCCGATGGCGACGACCCCGGAGCACTGCATCGCGCTGGCCCAGACGGCCGAGCGCTGCGGGCGCATCTTGCAGATCGCTCACGTCCTCCGCTACGCGCCGTTCTTCCGCAAGGTCTACGAGCTGGTTCGCTCGGGCCGTCTCGGCGAGATCGTCTCGGTCGACTGGCGTGAGAACCTGTCCTATTTCCACTTCGCCCACAGCTTCGTGCGCGGCAACTGGGCCAATACCGAGCGCGCCAGCCCGATGATCCTCACGAAGTGCTGTCACGACCTGGATCTCCTCGTCTGGATCCTCGACCGCCACTGCGAGCGCGTCAGCTCCTTCGGCTCGCTCACGCACTTCACCTCTGAGAAGGCCGGGCCTGAGATCCCCGAGCGCTGTACCGACGGCTGCCCCATCGCCGACGACTGCCCCTACTACGCGCCGCGCATCTACCTGGAGCGCGCGCCCAACAGCGCGCTGCGCCATGCGGTCTCGCCCGATCCTAGCCCGGAGACCATCTTGCAGGCCCTGCGCACCGGCCCCTATGGTCGCTGCGTGTACCGCTGCGACAACACTGCGGTCGATCACCAGGTCGTCTTGCTCGAGTTCGAGGGGAAGCTGGGGGTGAGTCTCACCATGCAGGGCTGCTCGCACGTGGAGGGGCGCACCCTGCGTATCGACGGCACGCGGGCGACGCTCCTGGGGAACGAGTCGCGCCGCGAGCTGCTGGTCGCCGACCACCTTACCGGCGAGACCGAGCTGATCCGCCTCCCCGAGCCGGTCGGCGGTCACGGCGGCGGCGACGTGGGGCTGCTGCGCACCTTCATCAGAGCCGTCCGTGGCGAGGTGGCCTCGGTGCTGACGACCGCGCGGCAGGCGGTCGAGAGCCATCTGATCGCCTTCGCCGCCGAGGAGGCGCGCCTGAGCGGCCGGGTGGTCGAGATGCGGGAGTACTCGCCGGTGCCGGGTAGGAGCTCGGCATGACCATCCTCGAGCGTGAGATCCACGAGCAGCCGGAGGCGCTGGCCCGCCTGATCCAGCATGGCCGGCCGCTCGCCGAGGCCATAGCGGCCCGGATCGCGAGCTTCGCGCCCAGCGGCGTCGTGATCGCCGCGCGCGGCAGCTCGGACAACGCCGCGCGCTACGCGCAGTACCTCTTCGGCGCGCACAACCGGCTGGTCGTCGCACTGGCAACCCCCTCGCTCTTCACGCTCTACCAGAGCCCGCCGTCGCTCGTGGGCAAGCTCGTCATCGGCATCAGCCAGTCCGGCCGCTCGCCGGACATCGTCGCGGTGATCGCCGAGGCCCGGCGCCAGGGCGCGCTGACCCTCGCGCTCACCAACGCGGTAGAATCGCCCCTGGCTCAGGTGGCCGAGCACGTCTTCCCGCTCCATGCCGGAGAGGAGCGCGCCATCGCGGCCACCAAGACCTACACCGCCGAACTGGTGGCGCTCGCAATGCTCAGCGCCGCGCTCGAGGGCGAGCTGGCGCGCTGGGAGGTGCTCGCGGCCGTGCCCGGGGCAGTGCAGCGGGCGATCGAGCTCAACGTCCCGGTGCGCGAGCTGGTCAACCGGTTCCGCTACGCCAGGCACTTCGCGGTCATCGGGCGGGGGTTCAACTACGCGACCGCCTTCGAGGTCGCGCTCAAGATGAAGGAGACGAGCTACGTCATCGCCGAGCCTTACTCGTCGGCCGACTTCCTCCACGGGCCGATCGCGGTGATCGACGAGGGCTTCCCGGTCGTCGCCATCGCCCCTGCGGGCAAGGTGCTGGCCGACATGACCTCGCTCGTCGACGTGCTCGACGAGCGGCGGGCCGAGCTGATCGTCATTTCGGACAGGCAGGAACTGCTCGACCGCGCCCGGGCGCCGCTGCCGCTGCCGGCCGACGTGCCGGAGTGGCTCTCCCCGGTCACGGCCGTGGTTCCTGGCCAGCTCTGGGCGCACGCGCTGGCGGTCACGCGCGGGCTCGATCCTGATCGCCCTCGCGGGCTGCGCAAGGTCACCGAGACGCTCTAGGGGGACGCATGCGCTACACGCTGGCCGGCGCGCTCGTCATCGATGGCCGGGAGCGCCGGCCCGAGTGCCAGGTGGTGGTAGAGGACAACTGGATCGAGGCGATCGGCCCCGAGGTCGCTCCCGCTGGTACCGTGATCGACGCGCGCAACGCGCTCGTCGTGCCAGGCTTCATCGACGTGCACACCCATGGCGGCGGTGGGTTCGCCCTCCACACCGAGAGCCCGAGCGAGATCGAAGGCTATGCCCGCTGGGCGCCACGGAGCGGGACGACTGCCTTCCTGGTGGCCGTGGTCGGTGTGCCCGGCGGGCTGCCGGAACAACAGCTCCTCGCCGCCGTCGAGGCGATCGAAAGGCACAGAGGAGGAGCCCAACCGGTCGGCATCCACCTCGAGGGGCCATATCTCAACCCGAAGCGGCGCGGCGCGCACCATCCTTCCTGGTTGCGCCGGCCGGATCCGGCCGAGATGGAGCGGATGCTCGAGCTGAGCAGGGGGTGGCTCCGGCTGGCCACGCTGGCGCCTGAGTTACCGGGTGCGGATCTGCTGATCCGCCAGCTCGTCGACGCGGGTGTCACCGTGAGCATCGGCCACACCGACGCCACGTACGAGCAGGCGCGGCGCGGCATCGAGCTCGGCATTCGCCACGCTACCCACTGCTTCAACGCGATGCCGCCGCTCCTGCACCGCGCGCCCGGGCCGCTCGGGGCCATTGTCGAGTCCGAGGACGTGACTGGCGAGCTGGTCGGCGACTGCATCCACGTGCTGCCACCGGCGATGCGCGTGTTGATCCGGGCGCTGGGTCCGGACCGCACGGTGGTCGTCACCGACGCGCAGCCAGCGGCCGGCCTGCCCGAAGGGGCGACTTTCTCCTTCGGCGGCCTCACGGCACGGGTCGCCAGCGGCGTGGCACGCCTGAGCGACGGGACGATCGCGGGCAGCGTGCTGACGATGGATCAGGCGCTGCGCAACCTGGTCGAGCAGGTCGGCGTCGCGCTCGAGGATGCGGTAGCGATGCTGACCGCCAATCCAGCGCGCGTCGCTGGCGTGGCGGCCCGCAAGGGACGACTCCGGCCTGGCTGCGACGCGGATCTGGTGATCCTGAGCCGGGATCTCCACGTGCACGCCACGATCTGCCGCGGCCGCGTCGCCTACGCCAGCGGCGACTGGCGAGAGCGGCTCGCAGCCCTCATGCCCGAAGGGGCAGCGAGCGAGGGCTGAAGCCGTCGCCGCGGGCGATCGTAGAGCATGGGGATCGCGTGGGCGAGACGTGCACCTTCTGCCCGTGCAGGAGCTGGGGAGAGGAGAATGCGCTGGCCTGAGCCAGACTGTTTCCGTGTAGCCTGCCTCGACGAGGCCTGGCAGGTCGTGCTCGAAGGCGTGCGCCACGGCGCCGTCGGTGGCGCGGTGGCGCTCGTCGCTCACCGGGGTGCGGTCATCCTGCACCGGGCGGCCGGCTGGGCCTGCCGCGAGCCACAGCCGGTTCCGATGACGGCCGAGACGATCTTCGATCTCGCCTCGCTGACGAAGGTGGTCGCGACGCTGCCCGCGATCCTCCGCCTGGTCGCGCGCGGCCAGGTCGACCTGGATCGGGCGGTCGGGCACGTGCTGCCGGGGTTCGGGCTCGACGGCTGGAAGACCGCGGTGACGATCCGCCGGCTTTTGAGCCACACGACCGGTCTCCCGGCCTGGCTCCCGCTCTACCTCGAGGCGCGCGGCCCCGACGAGTACGTCGCCGCCATCGCTCGCCTCCAGCCAGTCGCTCCACCGGGCCAGCAGGTCATCTACAGCGACCTCAACTTCATCCTCCTCGGCGAGGTGGTGCGGCGGGTCAGCGGCCAGGACGTGGCGCGCTTCGCGGCAGCCGAGATCTTCACCCCGCTCGGGATGCGCGACACCCTGTTCCGGCCGCCGGCCGCGCTGCGCTCGCGCATCGCGGCGACCGAGCGCAGCAACGGCTACGAAAGAAGGCAGGCCGGCGAGCGGGCCGCGAGCTTCCCTCACTGGCGGCGCGAGCTGATCTGGGGCGAGGTCCACGACGGGAATGCGTTCTATGGCCTGGGCGGCGTCGCCGGCCACGCCGGGCTGTTCAGTACCGCGCCGGACCTGGTGCGCTACGGCCAGATGTGGCTGCAGCGCGGATCCTGGCGAGGTGTACAGCTCCTGCCGGAGTGGCTGGCCGCGGAGGCGATCCGGCCCCAGGCGCTAGGGCGAGGTCTCGGCTGGGCGCTCGCCGGGCCAGGGCCCCAACCCGAGATGTTTCCCGCCCGCGGACTCAGCCCGTCCGCTTACGGGCATACCGGTTTCACCGGCACCTCGCTCTGGATCGACCCCGCGCTGGAGTTGGTCGTCATCCTGCTCACCAACCGCGTGCACCCGGAGGTTCGGGACGAGATCGCCGCTATCCGCCCGGCCTTCCACGAGCGCGTGGCTGCGGCATTCCGGAGATCTCGCGATGGCTAGCTCGGCCGGCATGACAGCGAGAGAAGGCGATATCTGCGTCGGGCTGATGTCCGGCACCTCGGCCGATGCGATCGACGCCGCGGTCGTGCGTATCACCGGCGCTGGCGCGACTGCCCGCCTGGAGCTGCTCGGCTTCCGCACGCTGCCCCTGCCTTCTGAGGTCCGGCGGGAGCTCTTCCTCGTCTTCGAGCAGGCGGAGCGCGCGGTAGAGCGACTCTGCTCGCTGAACGTCGTCCTGGGCGAGCTCTTCGCCGAGGCCGCCCTCGCCGCCTGCCGGCAGGCCGGCGTGCCGCTCGATCAGGTCTTCGTCATCGGCTCCCACGGGCAGACGGTCTGGCACCAGCCGGAGAGGGACCCCACGTTGCCACTCTCGGCTCCCTCGACGCTCCAGATCGGCGAGCCAGCCGTCATCGCCGAGCGTACCGGCGCCCGGGTGATGGCGAACTTCCGCGCTGCCGACATCGCCGCTGGCGGCCAGGGCGCGCCGCTCGTCCCCTACTTCGACTGGGTCACCCTGCGCCATCCCGAGCGGAGCCGGGCCGTCCAGAATATCGGCGGCATCGCGAACGTGACCTACCTCCCGGCTGGCGGTGACATCGAGGATGTGCGCGCCTTCGATACCGGGCCGGGCAACGCGCTGATCGACGGCGTGGTGACGCTGCTGACCGGCGGCGCCGCGACGCTCGACGCGGACGGGCGCCTCACGGCCCAGGGGAGTGTCGATGCCGAGCTCCTCGCCCGGCTGCTGGCCGACCCTTACCTGGATCGCCCGCCGCCGAAGACGACCGGCCGCGAGCGCTACGGCCTGCCGCTCTGCCGGCAGTTGCTGGAGGAGACCGGCCTGCCCGAAGGGGTGCTGGCCAGCCCGGCGGCTCCGGCTCCGCTGCGGCAGCGCGCGCTCGACTTGATCGCGACGGCGACCGCTTTCACCGCGCGCTCGATCGCCGAGGCCTATCGTCGCTGGTTGCCTCCGATCCACGAGGTGATTGTCAGCGGCGGAGGCAGCCGTAACCCGGCGCTGCTCTCGATGCTGCGGGCGGCCCTCGATCCGATCCCGGTCGTCACCCTCGAGGCGTACGGCCTCGACAGCAGGGCGAAGGAGGCGATGGCGTTCGCCCTGCTGGCCCACGATGGCCTGCTCGGCCTGCCGACCAATGTCCCCGGCGCCACCGGCGCCAGGCGCCGGGTCGTCCTCGGCACGCTCACGCCGCCGAGGGCACCGCGCCCCGCAGTCTGGGAACGGAGGGATAGGTATGACCTCGAACCATCGTGACATGCCGCCGCTCATTCCGGCTCCTCGCCACTTCGCCTACAGAGCTGCAACGGAAGCGTTCCTGATCGACGCGACGACAGAGATCGTCGTCGGGCCGGAGGCCGGTGAGGAAACGCTCTTCGCGGCCAGGCAGGCGCAAGCCGCGGTGCGGGACGCGACCGGCCTGACGCTCGCGCTCCGCCGGGCCTATGCGCCGCTCGAGGGATCAGACCGGCTGGCGCTGCTCAGGGTCGACCGGGACGGGGGTATCCCCCAGGACACGCTCGCCGAGCTGGGGCCGGAAGGCTACACGCTGGAGGTGACGCCGCAGCAGATCGTCGTCGCGGCCAAGACGGAGGCGGGGCTCTTCTACGGCGTGCAGACCCTGCGGCAACTGCTGCGCACCCAGGGCCGGCGTATCCCGGCGCTCACTATCCGGGACTGGCCTGCCCTCGCCCACCGTGGCGTGATGCTCGATGTCTCGCGCGGCAAGGTGCCGACGCTGCCGACCCTCTTCGCGCTGGTCGATGGCCTGGCGGAGTACAAGTACAACCATCTCCAGCTCTACACCGAGCACACCTTCTACTTCCCCAGCCACCCGGCCATCAGCGCTGGCGCCGACCCGCTCACCGCCGACGACATCCTGGCGCTCGACCACTATTGCCGCGAGCGGCACATCGAGCTCGTACCCAACCTGCAATCGTTCGGGCACCAGCGGCGCCTGCTCTCGCTGCCACAGTACGCCCACCTGGACGAGGTCGGCTGGCAATGGAGCCTCACGCCGGCCCGCGAGGAGACGTACCAGCTACTGGACGAGCTGTACGCCGAGTTCTTACCCGCCTTCAGCTCCCGCTGGTTCAACGTCGATTGTGACGAGACCTGGGATCTCGGTACCGGGCAATCGAGCGCGCTGGCCCGGGAGATCGGCAAGGGCCGGCTCTACCTGCGCCATATCCTGCGGCTGCGCGAGCTGGCGGCCAGGTACGGCCGGCGCATCATGCTCTGGGCCGACATCCTGCTCTACCACCCCGAACTGGTGAGCGAGCTGCCCTCGGACGTGCTGCTGCTCGACTGGTGGTACGAGGCCCAGGATCGCTACCCGAGCGCCGAGCGGCTCGGCGCGCTGGGACGCGAGTTCTGGGTCTGCCCCGGAACCTCGAGCTGGAACACGCTCTTCCCGCGACTGGACAACGCCCTCGTCAACATCCGTAACTTCGTCCGCGACGGGATGGCTGCCGGCGCCACCGGCATGCTGCTGACCGACTGGGGCGACTACGGTCACTACCAGCCGCTCTCCCTCTCCTGGTACCCGTACCTCTACGGCGCGGCCACCGCCTGGACCGGCGCCCAGACCGCGCCGGAGGAGTTCGACCGTGCCTTCGCTCCCCTCTTCCTCGGCCGGCCGGCCGGTGACCGGAGTATCCAGGCCATCCGGCGGCTCGGCCGCGCGGTGACGGCTCCCACGCTCGGCCTGCGCAACCGCTCCAACAGCGCCTACGCGCTCTTCGACGACCCGCTCGCGGGCAAGCTGATCGCCGCGGCCGACCCGGAGGCCCTCGTCGAGCTGGAGGCGGCCGCGCGCGACGCGCTCCAGGCCTGGGCCGAGCTGCCGAACTCGTCCCTGCGTCACGACTACACCTTCGTCGCTCGTCTGATCGCCTTCGCCGCCTCCAAGGTGCTTCTCAGCCAGCGCTTGCGCCGCACGCTGCGCGCGCTCCCCGACCCGGTCGACGACTCCGCCCGCGCTGAAGGGCTGGCCCGGCTCGACGCCGAGATCGCCGCGCTGCGCGCCTCTGGCTCCCAGCTCGCGGCCCTCGCCAGCGAGTTCGAGCTGTGCTGGCTGCGCCACGCGCGGCGGAGCGAGATCCACCTGACGCTCGACCGGTTCGCAGCCCTCGACCGGCGCTACCAAGCGGCGCTCGCCTGGCTAGACGAGCAGCGCGCCCGCTACGCGAGCGGCCAGCCGGTCGACGCCGAGGCGACGAGCTACGATCCAGGCCCGTACTACCCGCTCTGGGAAGAGGGGCTGCAGAGCATCCTGCGGCTGGCCGACCTGATCGGGAAGGAGGAATTACCGCCCGATCTTCGGCAGTACCTGGAGCGGGAGGGGTTGATCTGACGCTCGCGCCGAGCCTGCCCGAGCCGGAGCGGCCCGACCCGCATCGGGGGGCGCAGCGTGAGTGAGCGGCCGTCGTGCCGCTCACCCCGGAATCTCTGCCAGCCGCCGCGCAATGGCCAGCGCGCCCAGCGCCGGGTCGTCCACCACTGCCGCCGGGCCGAGCGGCACCCCAGCGCGCTCGTACACGGCCTCGCGCAGCAGGGCGCTGGCCCGCAGCACGCCGCCGCCGAAGGCGAGCGGCGGGCGATCGAGCCCGAGCCGTCGGGTCACCGTCGCCACGTGCAGCGCGAGGTCGTCGGCCGCGCGATCGAGCACCTGCCGGGCATCTGGATCGCCCGCCTCGGCCAGCTCCAGCACCCGGGTGGCGAACCTGGCCACGCTTCCCGGCGCGCCCCCCTCTCGCTGGTAGACGAGCTCGATGAGCTGCTCCGGCGTGTCCAGCTCCCAGAAGTCGAGGGCAGCCCGGAGTAGGCCCGGCGCGTTCGCCCGCCCGTCGGCCGTCCGCGTCGCCAGTCTGAGCGCCTGGACGGCGATGTCGAAGCCGCTGCCCTCGTCGCCCAGGATGTAACCCCAGCCGCCAGCGCGCGCTGTCCGGCCGTCGGGCGCCCGGCCGAAGCAGATCGAGCCGGTGCCGCTGATCAGGGCTACTCCCCAGCCGTCCGGGCAACCGGCGGCGAGCACCAGCTCGGAGTCGTTGACGATGATCGACCGCCTGGCCAGCCGCTCCCGCTCGAGCCGTCCGCTCAGCCGCTCGCGGTCAGCCGGCCGATCGACGCCGGCCAGCCCGAAGCAGACAGCCGCGACCTCGTTTTCCTCCGGCATGAGCCGAGCATCCGCGAACGCCGCTCGGATCGCCTCGACGATCGCGGCGACTGCCCGCTCCAGCCCGACTGACTGGTAGTTGCTCGACCCGGCGGTGCCGGCCCCCAGGACGGGGCCACCGAACTGCGCCAGCACCGCCCTGGTCTTGGTCGCGCCGCCGTCAACGCCCAGCAGCAGCCTGGCCATCCCGCCCACCCTCGATCGCGTCGCGCACCCGCCCTTCGCTGGCGGCCAGCCGACGGCGCGCCTCCTCTGCGTCGACCTCGGCCAGCGCCATCACGATGGCGGTCTTCGGCTCCCCACCGGCCGCTTTCAGGAGTCGCTCAGCCTCATCGGCCTGGAGCCCTGTCGCCTGCATCACGATGCGGGCGGCCCGGCACCAGAGCTTCTGGTTGCTCGGCCGCACGTCCACCATCAGGTTGCCGAAGGTCTTCCCCAGCCGGATCATGATAGTCGTGCTGAGCGCGTTCAGTACCAGCTTCTGGGCGGTTCCCGCCTTCATCCGCGTCGAGCCAGCGATCACCTCCGGCCCCACGACCGGCGCGATCATCAGATCGACCATCGTTTCCAGCGGCGACGGGCGATTGCAAGCCAGCCCGGCCACGTAGGCTCCCCTGGCGCGGGCCTCGGCCACCGCCCCCAGCACGTAGGGCGTGCGGCCGCTGGCGGTAATGCCCAGCACCACGTCCCGCGGACCGACGTCGATCGCGGCCACGCCGGCGGCCCCGGCCGCCGCGTCGTCCTCGGCCTGCTCTACCGCGCCGGTGAGCGCCGCCGGGCCGCCGGCCACCAGCGTCACCACCCGCCCCGGATCGATACCGAACGTCGGCGGCAGCTCCACAGCGTCGAGCATCCCCAGCCGGCCGGAAGTGCCAGCGCCGACGTAGATCAGCCGGCCGCCGCGCCGCAGCCGCTCGGCCGCGACCTCCGCCAGCCGCGCGATCGCGTCGCGCTCGGCCATGACCGCCGGCACCACGCCTGTGTCTTCCGAGAGGATCAGCTCGACGATCTCCTCGGCCGAGCGCGTGTCGATGTCGCACGTCCGCAGGTTGATCGCCTCGGTCACCGCGCCCGCGAGGTCGGGCACATCACCGCTCATACACTCGCCCGCCCCCTCTCTCGGTTCACTGCCGCTACCCCCTGGCTCGTTCGCCACTCGGTGTGTACTACCCGCAGCTCCCATCATAGAGCAAGAGGGGCCGGCAGCGCTCGCGAAACGCCCGCGCGTCCTCATCCCAGCCGGAGAGCACCTCGGCCGGTGTGGCACCCGCCTCGAGCGCTGCCCGCGGCTGGTCGCTGCCCAGCAACAGGTCGACGACGTAGCGGCCGTCGGCGTTGACCCGCCAGGCGAAGGCCGAGGGATCCTGGCAGCGCAGCGCGTCGAGCAGGTGGATGCCCAGCTCGACCGGCCGCAGCGCCTCGCGATCCAGAATGTGGATCTGCACGCCGCCGCAGCGCTTGCCGGCATGCTTGGAGAAAGTGGGGATGAAGTAGGCAGGACGGAAGGCGACGCCCGGCAACCGGCGCTCCTCCAGGTCCTCAGCCAGCCGGAACGGGTCGAGCCAGGGCGCGCCGACCAGCTCGAACGGGCGGGTCGTGCCTCGCCCCTCGGAGCAGTTGGTCCCTTCGACCAAACAGGTTCCGGGGTAGAGCGCCAGCGAGTCGAGCGTGGGCAAGTTGGGCGAGGGCTGGATCCAGGGCAGGCCGGTCTGGTCGAACCACAACCCCCGCCGCCAGCCTTGCATCGGCACGACGACCGGCTCGGGCCAGCCGCGATCAGCGGCCAGCAGCCGCGCCAGCTCGCCGGTCGTCAGCCCGTGACGGATCGGAATCGGGTGAACCCCCACGAAGGACGCGAACGCCGGGTCGAGCAGGTTCCCCTCGACCCGGCAGCCGGTGAGCGGGTTTGGCCGGTCGAAGACGACGAATAGCAGCCCCGCCTCGGCGGCCGCCTCTTGCGCGTAGGCCATCGTCGAGAGGTAGGTGCCGTAGCGCACCCCGATGTCCTGGAGATCGAACATCAGAGCGTCGAGCCCCTGGAGCGTCTCCGGCGGGGGCCAGCGCGTCTGGCCGTACAGGCTGTAGACCGGCAGGCCGGTCCGCGCATCGCGCGCGTCGGCGACCGGCTCGCCGGCCTGCGCCTCCCCGCGGATGCCGTGCTCCGGGCCGAACAGCGCCACCAGCCGGACGCGACCGCTCGTGTGCAAGAGGTCGATCGTGCTGCGGAGCCGGCCGTCGATGCCGGTCGGGTTGGTGATCAGCCCGGCGCGCTTGCCTTCGAGGGGCGGGCAGCCACGCTCCAGGAAGACTTCGAGGCCGACCCGAACACGGGGAGCATGCACAGGCCCTGACCTCCTATCAGGACAGCTCATCGAGTAGATTCACCGAGCGTCGCCGCAGGCCCTCCGGAAGCATGAGCGCCACCGCGCGCGGCACGCCGGCCTCGGCGCCGCGCAGTTCACTGGCGCCGCGGTACCACTGCTCGTAAGGGAACGACACCACCTCGCCGCGGAAGAGGGGGTAGCAGCGGATGGCTTCCAGATACCGGTCGAACACGCCGGTGACATCCAGGTAGATCTCGGGCTTGAACTCGATCGGGTCTTCCCAGTTCTCGGCGAAGTAGACCCTGACCGGCCCGTGTGCCGGGTAGGCACGCTTGAACGTGCCCAGCCGGGCGAAGAAGAGCGACTCCATCACGTTGAGGTTGGCATTGCGATGGTCGCGGTGGATGCTGCCCTTCCAGTGGGTGATCAACACGGTCGGCCGGTGCTGCCGGATCAGGTCGGCGATGGCCCACTGGACCACTTCGCTCACCGGTAGTTCTCCATCCAGGTAGGGCAGGATCACGCACTCGGCGCCCAGAGCGCGCGCGGCCGCGTAAGCCTCCTCCCGTTTGAGTTCGGCGTACTCCTCGGGAGACATCCGCGGGTGACCTTTCTCGCCCAGGGTGAGATGCACCAGCACCGCCCGCCAGCCGGCCGCCACGTGCTTGAGCACCGTCGCGCCAGCCATGATCTCGGCGTCGGCCGCGTGGGCTCCCACCACCATGATGCACTTCTGCTCGCTCAACACCGCACCTCCTGGCACTGGACCCTTCCACTCCCTACTGCCTCGAAACGGTCAGCATAGGCGAGGGGTGACCTTACAGCTCCCTCCGCAACACGGCGAACCGGCGCACTTCACGGAAGCCGCAGGTGGCGTAGAGCCGGGCCGCCTCGTCGCTGGTCCAGAGGAACCAGGCCGCGTGATAGCTCTTCTTCAGCATCTCCAGCAACGTCGCCGCCAGCAGCACCCGGCCGATCCCCTGTCCACGCCGCGCCGGGTCGACCCCGAACGGCCCGAACCGTTCCCCCCGATGCTGGGCGTAGCCGAGCACCTCGTCACCCTGAACCGCCACCAGCATGCCGGCATGCCGCGGGTCGGCGGTGAAGAGATCGCGGAAGACCTCGCTGGCCTCGCGGTACCAGTCCCAGGAGAAGTGCCGCCTGATGAGGGTGAGCACCGGCAGGGTATCGCCCGGCTGGGCGAGGCGCACGTCGATCCCCTCCCGGCGCAGCCGCTCGGCCGTCTCGGCGATCGGTTCTGGCACCTGAAAGCCGGTCAGCTCGGCCCGCATGCTGAGCGGGCGCGATACCACCTCGAAGCCGCGCCGGCTCAGGAACTCGATCGCCCGGGGGTAGGCGTTCACATCCACGCCGGGGGTGAAGTAGTTCGGGACGTACGGGGAGATAGTGACGACCTTGCAGCCCAGCCCTCGCAGCCGCTCCAGCGCGGCGTCGAGGAGCGCGCTGCCCAGCCCACGCCCCTGCCAGTCCGGATGCACCCCGAAGGCGGTGATCCAGGCTTGCTCTGGCTGGAGGCCATCGCCGTAGAACGGCACCTGCCGCGTGATCGAGAGGAGGAAGCCACGAACCCCCTCCTCGACCTCCGCGACCAGGCACCCCTCAGGCAGGAAGTTCGGATCGAGCAGCACTTTAGCGCGCCAGGTCGCGGCGTTGATCGGGTCAGCCACCAGCGCGGCATTCCAGACTGCGAGCACATCGGCCTCGTCCTCTGGACGATAGGGCCGGATGACGGCCGGCAGAGCGCGTGCTCCCACGGTTCACTTACCCCTTCAGGCCGGTGAGGCTGATGCCCTGGACGAACCAGCGCTGCAACAACACGAACACAATCAGGACGGGGATGATCGCCAGCGTGGCGCCGGCCATCTGCAGGTTGATCACCTCCGGGCTGCTCGCGTAAATCCGCAGGCTGTTGAGGCCGAGCGGGATCGTCCAGAGCTCCGGCGAGCGGACGACGATCAACGGCCAGAGGAAGCTGTTCCAGTGATAGACGAAGGCGAGGATCGCCAGTGCGCCCAGCGCCGGCCCGCAGAGCGGCAGCACGATGCGCCAGTAGATTGCGAACTCGGAAGCACCGTCGATGCGGGCAGCGTCGAGCAGCTCGTCCGGCAGGCTGAGGATGTACTGGCGCATGAAGAAGATACCGAAGGCTGTGACGAGGTTGGGCACGATCAGACCCAGGTAACTATCCACCCAGCCCAGCCGGCTCACCAGGTAGAAGACCGGGATCAGCACCACGAAGAAGGGGATCATCATGGTCGCTAGCACCGAGATGAAGAGCGTATCGCGCCCGGGAAAGCGGAACTTGGCGAAGCCGTAACCCGCCAGCGAGCTGGTGAAGAGTACGCCTGCCGTGATCGCGAGCGTCACGAGCAGGCTGTTGAGGTACATGCGAGCGAGCGGGACGACTTCGGACAGCCGTGCGTAGTTCTCGAACTGTGGCCGGGCCGGAAACCAGACGAGCGGACGCGCCATGATCTCCTGCGGCGCCATGAGCGACGAGAGCACCATCCAGATGAAGGGGAGCATCATTGCGCTGGCGCCCGCGCCCAAGGCTCCGTACTTGAGGAGCGTGAGCAAGAATCCGGCCGCGCTGAGCTGCTGGCGGCTCATGGGGTCACCTCCGTTCCCTCAGCAGGTGGAGCTGGACAAGCGTGATGGCGAAGGTGATCAGGAAGAGCAGGATCGCCATCGCGGTCGCCCGGCCCATCCGGGTGAACTCGAAGGCAGTCCGGTACATGTAGAGCACGAGCGTATTGGTAGCGTTGACTGGCCCGCCGTTGGTGAGGATGAAGACTAAGTCGAACACCTGGAGCGAGATCAACGTATTGACGACCACCACGAAGAGCATGGTCGGCTTGAGCAGCGGCAAGGTGATGAAGCGGAATCGCTGCCAGTCGCCGGCCCCATCCACTTTGGCCGCGTCGTACAGCTCGCCGGGGATGTTCTGGAGCCCTGCCAGGAAGAGGATCATGAAGTACCCGACGCTGTGCCAGACGGCCACGGCGATCACGCTGGGCATGGCCTGGCTCACGCTGGCCAGGAACCGCTGGGGTGGGAGGCCGAGCGTCTCCAGTATGCCGTTCAGGAGCCCGTAGTTGGCGTTGTAGATGTTGGCCCACACGATGGCGATGGCGACCGAAGAGGTGACGTAGGGCAGGAAGTAGATGGCCCGCCAGAACGTCCGGAGGCGAACCCTGCTATTCAGCACCAGCGCGACGATCAAGCCAAGCAGGGTCGAGAGCGCCACGTTCCCGACCGCGAAGGTCACCGTGTTGGCGAAGGTCTGGCGGAAGAGCGGATCGTCGAGCAGCAGGTAGCGGTAGTTCTCCAGCCCGCGGAAGGGCATGCTGGTCACCGGCGTGAGCATGTTCCACTCGTGCAGGCTCACGTAGATGGTGAAGACGAAGGGCAGGAAGGCGAACACCAGCAGGAAGGCGAGCGCCGGGGCGACGAAGGCGTAGCCGACGGCGGATCGGCGCCGCAGCCACCAGCCGAAGCCAGGAGCACGCTCGGCTCGAAGAGCGCGCTCAGCCCCGCTCTTCAACGCCATCCCCGCGCGCTCAGCCTCCGTCTGCTTCACGCACGCCGCTCCCCACCCACGCTATGGCTTAGCCTTCTCCGCCAGGATACGGTTTGCCTCCGCAGCGGCGGTGTCCAACGCCTCCTGAGCGCTCTTCTCGCCGAACCAGGCCGCCTCGATCTGCTTCTGCAGCGAGGTCTTGATCTCCTGCGCTCCCGGGATGATCGGCTCGGTTCGGCTGCTCCGCAGCGACTCGACGAACGGCTTGACGAAGGCATCGCCGAGCAGGTCGGCGTGGGCCTCCTGATCCGAGAGCCGCGCCGGGATCGCGTTGAGGCCCGTGGTGAGATAGTCGCCCATGGGAGAAGACCCACCGTCCTTGGGCGTGTTGAGCCAGGTCAGGAACTCCCACGCAGCCTTGGCGTTCATGCTGTTCTTATCCACGCCCCAGAGCCAGTTGTACTGGAGCGTCGTCGAGGTGCCCTTCGCGCTGTGCGGAACCGGCGAGACGATCACGTTCTCGATCCCGCCGGGCAGCCCGGCCCGCAGCGAGGCGCCGTACCAGTTGGCCATGATGACCATCCCGACCCGGCCGGCGAGAAAGTCGTCTTGCGCGCCGCTGGAGCCTGGGCCGGCGAATCCCAGGTCGGCGCCGCCGCTTCGGATCAGCTCGAGCTCCAGCTCCAGTGTCTCGACCCCAGGAGGCTCGTTGAAGCGCACTTTGCTGTAGTCCTCCGCAACGTACTCGCCCCCGTTGGACCAGAGCAGGCAGGTAAAGGGATGAACGACGCCCGAATCCCAGCCCCGGGAGAACGCGAAGCCAGTCTGGGTAGCCTTGCCGCTCGCGTCCTTCTTGGTCAGCTTGGGGGCGACCTCGAGCAGTTCATCCCAGGTTGCCGGCGGCTCCTTCACGCCGGCCTCCTGGAGCAACTGCCGGTTCGAGAGGAGCAGGTAGGAGTTGACCTCGGTCGGGAATCCCCAGATCTGGTCACGGTACGTTACGCCCTTGACAGTGCTCTCGCTATAGCCCTGCCGGACCTCGTTGATGACGTTGTCCGGCGGTACCTGAAGCAGGTCGCTGGCGACGAACTCCGGCAGCCAGAGGTTGTAGAAGTGGTAGATATCCGGCGCAACGCCGCCCAGCCGGCCTGTCGTGATCCGGTTCAGCAGCTCGCCGAACTCCACCGTCTGGTGCTCGATCTGGACCCGTGGATTCTCTTCCTGATACTTCTTGAAGATCGGCTCCAGCACGTCCTTTTGCGGCTGTGCGCCCCAGTGCGTGAGCACGACCAGCTTGGTCGGCGCTGCGGTCTGGCGCCGGCACCCCGTGGCCAGCGTGCCGGTCATTGCGGCTCCGCCGAGCACGGCCGCCGCCTTGAGGAAACTCCGCCGCGGCATCCGCTCAGCCAGGAGTCGCGAGCCTATCATTGATGTCCGAGCGCTCATTTGCAGAACCTCCCATCTCCTCCTGCCAGCTCGTAGCCGGCTTACCGAACCTCGATCGAGACGGGCGTTTTGATCAGCCGTCGCGCCTCCTCTCCTCCTCGAACTCAGTGCCGTTTCCGCACCGCTGGAAGACCTCGTGGGCTACCCCGAGCAGGCCGGCATCGCTCCCCAGCCGGGAGCGCACGATGCGGACTCGCCGGGCTGAAACCGGCTGCGCGCACGCCCGCACCATCTGGCGAATGCGCGGCAGAAGCTGGTTGGCGGCCCCGGCTCCGACGCCACCGCCGAGCACGACGAGATCGGGGTTGAGCAGGCTGACCACATCGGCGATGGCCAGGCCGAGGATCTCGGCCGTCTCCGCGACGACCCGCCCGGCTGCTTCGTCGCCGGCTGCAGCGGCCGCGAAGACCTCCTCGCTGCGATTCGAGGCCAGGCCAGCCCGGCGAGCGATCCCCGGGCCGGCGGCCAGGCTCTCCAGTGCCGGCAGGCGCAATCCGCTTCGGCAGGGCGGCTCATCCGCAGTGAACCACCCCACCGCGCCGGCCAGCCCATCGCTGCCCCGGTACGGTCGGCCGTCCAGGATCATCCCGCCGCCGATCCCGGTTCCGATGACCAGCATCACTACGTTCCGAACCCCGCGAGCTGCTCCACGCCAGCGTTCCCCGAGCGCGGCCGCGTGGCCGTCCTGCTCCAGGAGCGCTGGCAGCCCCAGCGAGCGCTCCAGCAGCTCGGCCAGCGGAACCCGCCGCCAGCCACGGATGTTGGGAGCCCAGACCACCGTGCGCCTGGTGCGGTCGATCACCGCCGGCACAGCAGCGCCGACGCCGAGCGCGTCGCCCTCCGCCGCGAGCCGTTCCGCCAGCGCGAGCACCTGCCGCACGGCCCGGCTGCCGCCGCGCGTGTCCAGCGGTACCTGTGCACGCTGGCGGATCCGACCGTTCCCGGTGACCAGCGCGCCAGCGATCTTGGTGCCGCCGACATCGAGAGCGATGGCAACACGACCCTGCTCACTCATGACCCCTCAGCGGCGAGCCGCCGCAGGAAGCGCTCGTAGGCCGCGAAGACGGCCAGGTTGTGCTCCGGACCGACCCCGGACACGTTCGGCGAGACGAAGACATCTAAGTGGTACCCGCACGCAGCGAGCCGCGAGCCCACCTCGGCCACCAGCGCCATCCCGATCGCGACCGCAGCCACGGTCGAGCCGGCCGCGAGGGGCTCCGCGACGCCATCCACCGCGATCAGGGCATCCTCTGGCGGGCAGCAGTTATCGATCACCACGTCGGCCACGTCGACCAGCCGCTTGCCACTCGAATGCGTCGGCTTCGCGATCCGGGCGTTGCTCAGCGAGGTGACGGCGACGACGGGGAGCCCGCGCGACTTGGCCTCCAGCGCTACCTCCAGCGGGGCGGCGTTCAGCCCGCCGTGGGAGAAGACCAGCATCACATCGCGAGCGGTCAGCGGATAGCTACTGAGGAAGACCCGAGCATACCCCTCGGTGCGCTCCAGCCAGAGCAGCTCGCGCACCCCGCCGGGCCCGAGGACGTTGAACCACATCAGGCGCGGGTCGAGAAGCGGGCGGAAGCCGACGAAGCTACCATAGCGCGGGAAGATGTCCATGGCCGGGATTACCGAGTGCCCGCTGCCGAAGACGTAGACCGCGCCGCCCCGTGCGATCGCGTCGCTCATCAGCGCCGCCGCCCGGCAGATGTTCTCGCCTTGCTCGTCGCGGATGCGCTGGAGTAGCTCTCCTGCCTGCGCGAGATACCGGTCAGCCGTCACCAGACCTCGTCCTTTCTCTGCGAGCGCTGTACCGCTCAGCGCTCGAGTTCCAACACCACGCGATAGCGATCCCCGCGCAGCACCGAGACGACGTACTCGATCAGCCGCCCGTGCTGGTCGCGCGTGATCCGTTCCACCGAGAATCCAGGCGCGCCGGGACGGACCCCGAGCAGGGCCGCCATGCTGCGATCCAGCCGGATCGGCTCGTAGGTCTCGATGGCCTTGGTGGGGATAGCCCCATAGCGATCCTGCAGCAGGCGATACAGCGACTCTATTGGCCCGCCTGTCATCGCCAGGCCGGGGAAGAGGCGCGCCGGCAAGAAGGCCTTCTGCACCCCCATCGGCTCGCCATCGACGAGGCGAAGACGCTCGAGGACCACGACCGGGTCACCCGGACTCAAGTTGAGCCGGGCCGCAACCTCAGCCGTCGCTGGCGTCTCAGCCAGCGCCAGCGTGCGATTGGAGGTGGTCTGGCCCCGGCGCGAGATCTCCTCGGTGAAGCTGAGGAGCCGCACCGGCCCGTGCTCGATCTTGGGCTGGGCGACGAAGATTCCCTTGCCCTGGCGGCGAATAAGCAGCCCCTCTTGGGCGAGCGCGCTCAGCGCCTGAACGACGGTGGTCCGGCTCACTCCGTACCGCTCGCAGAGCTCGCGGATGGTCGGGATCTGGTCACCGGGGCGCCACTTGCCGGAGGCGATCTGCTCGCGCAGGAGCTCCCGGAGCTGGTAGTGGAGCGGGACCGGGCTTTCGGTCAACAGTGCCATCGCGGGATGCATCCTTCTTCCGATCGGGCCGGGTGTTCATGTCTACATGAGAGCATGTTTACATGTACACTCTAGCGGGCGCGCGCCCGCCTGTCAATCCCTCATGCTCCTCTGGTTAAACACCGTTTCCTGTCGCCTTTCCCCCATGCGTGAGGCGAAGCCTCTTGGATCTCGAGGCGGGGCAGTCGAGCCAGCGATAGCGTCGCGGTCGAGGAAGCGGCACTCTGCCCTTCCACGGTGATGAGCGTGCTCCGCGGAAGCGGGCATCGCGCAGGCGTGAGGGAGATGTGAGGCCTCTTGCTGAAGGTGGCGAGCCGCCGTACTGGGGGTCGTAGAGTGGTCGTGAAAACGCGGTCGCCCCGGGAGTACTCCCGGGGCGATTTCCTCGATTTCGTGCGGTAGGCCGCGAGGGACTCGAACCCCCAACCCGCTGATTAAGAGTCAGCTGCTCTACCAGTTGAGCTAGCGGCCCGCGCGTCGCTCACTTCAGGAAGTATATCCGGACTCTCGTCCTCGTGCAACTCGAGCAGCGCGCTGCAGGTCGATTGTGCCCATTGAGGCGGAATCGACCGAAGGCGGTTACTTGGGCCAGCTCCCCGCCACCCCGAGGGCCCGTCGGCGAAGGACGACAGCCGACGCGAGTGGCTCGGGGCCGAGCAGACAGAGGAGCGGCTGCAGGCAGGCTGGCGCGCCGCTCGTAGCGACGGGAGCAGCGCGATCGAGTTGCGGATGGGGCAGGCGAAACCGCAAGGGGTGAGGAAGCTTCCGACGAGGCGACGGCGTTCCGCCCTTTCCGGGGCAGGGTACCGCGGATGACAGCCCCGACTCCAAGGGGGTATGCCGCGTACCGCGCCAGCATGGTATCGTCTCACCTCGACGGAAGAGCGGCTTTTTGGTCTCTGGTGGAGGATGGGTTCGAGTGCCCCTCCGCTGGCCGCAAGCCTTCGGCGCGCTCCGGTATCGAGACTACCGGCTCCTCTGGATCGGCCAGTTCGTCTCGATGCTGGGCGTCCAGATGCAGACCGTGGCCTTGAGCTGGCTGGTCTACGATCTCACTGGCTCGACGGCGCAGCTCGGCGGCATCGCCCTGGCGCGAGCGCTACCGACGATCGCGCTCTCGCTGTTCGGCGGGACACTCGCCGACCAGGTCGACCGGCGCTGGCTCTTGATCGTCACCCAGAGCCTGGCAGCGGTGCTGCTGACGCTCCTGGCAGTGGCGGTGTCGGTCGGCTGGACGTCGATGCCGCTCTTGTACGGCTTCGCGCTGGCGACATCGAGCGCGACGGCGTTCGATAGCCCGGCGCGCCAGGCCCTGATACCAGCACTCGTGCCGCGCGAGCGGCTGACCAACGCGCTGACCCTGAACGTGCTCGCGTTCGACACGGCGGCGGTGCTGGGGCCAGCCATCGGCGGTGTCCTCATCGGCGCGTTCGGTACCGCCTCTGCGTTCTGGGCCAACGCAACGACCTACCTGGTCGTGGTCGTCGTCTTGTTGTCGATGCGGGCGAGCGTGGCGCCACCGGCTCCGCTCAGGCGCGGCTGGGCAGCGTTCCTCGACGGGCTGGCGTTCGTCAGGGAGCGCCCGATCCTCTGGCAACTCATGCTGTTGGACTTCTTTGCCACCCTACTCGTCTCCTCGATCGGCCTGCTGCCGGTGTTTGCCAAGGACATCCTGCGAGTCGGCCCGAACGGTCTGGGGCTGCTCTTCGCGGCGCCGAGCGCTGGCGCGATCGTCGGCTCACTCCTGTTCGCCTTCCTGCCAGCACCCCGCCGGCCGGGCTACGTCGTGGTGCTCGTCACCGTCGGATACGGCATGTCGCTCGCACTCTTCGGGTTGTCGCGCTGGTTCCCTGTGGCTCTCTCGCTGTTGGCAGCGGCCGGCGCGCTCGATGCGGTCAGCATGGCGATGCGCCATACGGTGCGTCAACTGGCCACGCCGGATGCCTATCGCGGTCGGGTGGGAGCACTCGCCTCGGTGTTCGCGACGAGCGGCCCCCGTCTCGGCCAGTTCCAGGCCGGGCTGGTCGCCAGCCTGATCGGCGCACAGTGGGCGATGGTCGGTGGGGGTATCGCCTGTGTGGTGACTGCGCTCAGCTCTCGGTGGTGGGCGCCCGGCCTCTGGCTGTATCGAGGCGAAGAGCTGCGGGAGCAGCATCGTGCGGCCGCTGGGCAGGTCATGCCTCAACCGAGTAGCGACGACTAGCCGGCAGGTGGGCCACGCGAGGAGCCCTGACCGGGACGGGTCTCCTGGTCGTGCGCGACCCGATCGGCAGCCGGATGTCCACGGGTTCCCGAAGCCAGACCGGAGTGGGACTAAAGTACTATCTAAAAGTACTATACCGCTCGTTGGCGTCGCTGTATACAGTAGCGGTACCTACGTAAGCGGGGTGACGGTACCCAGGTCATCCGCCTCTCGTGGACTCCCGTACTGGTGGGTCATTGCGGTGTGGCCCGGCCACTGACGACTCGTGCCGGACGACTGGGCGGGCCAGCCGCTGTCGGCAACTGAGTTCTGTACTTGCGGAGTTGATATCGATATGGAAGGCGGCCCCAGGGTTCGAGCGCTGGTTGTGGATCCCGATCCGAGTCGTCGCGAGTGGCTTGTCCGATTACTCGCGGAGGTACCGGTCGACGCGGTGGCCGACTGGCCGGAGGTCGGTGAGCTGGTCAGGGCGGAACCGCCGAACGTGGTCATAGTCGCAAGCGAGCTCGCCGGCCAGGCGGTGCCTGGCGGTAACCCGTGGTTACCGGTCGACCTGCCGCAGTCGGTGGTGAAGGTCGTCATCGCGCGGGCCGGGGAGCGGTTGACGACCGAGTACCTGGCCGCGGGATTCCAGGCGGTGCTCTACGATCCGCTCACGCGGGTCGAGGTCGACCGGGTACTGCTGCTGGCCGAAGAGATCGTGCGGCGCGCAAGCGATGCCGAACGGCGTCGAGTACGGCGAGCGGAAGCGCTACGGCAGCTCGAGGTCGAGATCCTCACCCTCGCGGATCTAACCTCGAACTGGCTGACTCGGGCACTCGAATTGGTTCGGCGCCTCGTCGACCTGCCGGCCCTGGCGTTGTGGGAGCTGGTGGAGACCGCAGACCAGCTCCGCTGCCTCGGCGCGATCGGCCTGCCCGAGCAGTACCTGGTGGAGGCCGAACGGAGTTCGGTAGGGCGCGGCAAGGCGATCGCCGACTCTCTCCTGGAGAGCCCGCTGCACCCGATCGAGCTCCACCCGGGGTCGGCCGATCCGCGACTCGTCACGTCGGCGGAGGCGCGCCGGGAACTCGGCTTGCGCCAGGCGGTCGCGGTGCCCTATCGGGAGGCAGGGCAGTTACGGGGGTTCATCAGTTTCTACTTCTCCGAACAAGAACCGTTCGATAAAGAGGAGCTTCCGGTCTACGACGCCGTGGCGGGAATTCTCGCTACCGCGTTGGCGATCTCCCGCGCGCGTCGCCAACTCGTCGCCAGTCAACGCATGTTGAGCGAGCTGGTCGCGGGCTTGCAGGTGGGGGTCATCGTCAGCGACATGGGCGGGACGGTGCGGCTCGCGAACCACGCAGCCGCGCACATGCTCGGTACTCCGCATGCGCAATTGCTCGGAGCGTCACTACCCGCGATGTTTCGCGCCCGTAGCGAACTCCCCTGGGACAGGTGGCGCCAGCTCGCTCCCGGCATGGTCGCGGAGACTTTGATCGTCCAGGTGTCGAGTATCGACCGTCGGCTCCGCGAGCTCGAATGTCGCGTCCAAGCGATCGAGCTGCCGGACGCGGCTGGGGAGCAATGGCACCCCAGCCTGCAGTTCCTGCTGGAGGATGTAACCTTGGAGCGACGGCGGCTACTCGAGCTGGAGCTGCTGCAGGATCTCACGCGGATGGTTACCGACCACCGGGATCTGGATGCGGCCTTTCGCATGGTGGCGGAACGGTTGCAGCAGGACTTCGGCTTCGCGCTGGTCGGGCTGGCAGTGCTCAGCCAGGATCGGCAGCGCTTCATTGGCCAGACGATCAAAGCTCCGGGCGAGGTCTCGTTCAACGAATGGCTCACGAGTCGCGGTGTGACCGGCCGGGCGCTCCGGGAGAACCGCTCGCAGCTCGTCACCGATGTCCGGGCTGATCCCGATTACTTCGAGCCTCTTCCCGGATTCGTCGCCGAGAGCGAGATCGTCGTGCTGCTCCGGCGCTGGGGTGAACCGATCGGGGTGCTGAACATCGAGAGCGCTCCCGGGCATCGCCTGGACGAGGAAGACCTGCGGCTCGCCGAGAACGTCGCCGTCCACCTCGAGCTGCTCATGGAACAGGTGGAACTGACCGACCGGCTGTCGCGACAGGCGCTCACCGACCCGTTGACCGGTCTGGCGAACCGCCGTGCCTTGATGGATCGTCTCCAACAGGTGATGCGCGATCGTCGGATCGACCGCGCGGCCGTCCTGCTGATCGACTTCGACGACTTCAAGCGGCTCAACGACGAGCGCGGCCATCTCTTCGGCGATGCCGTGCTCCAGCAAGTGGCGGACCGCCTCACCCAGCTCATCCGGCCTGACGACCTGCTTGCCCGCTATGCAGGCGACGAGTTCGCCGTCGTGCTCGCTGACATCGATCTCGGTGAGGCTGCCGAGGTCGCCGAGCGGCTGCGCCGTGCAGTGTCCAGAGAGCCGTTCGTGCACGAGGGCATACCGGTGAATTTGACGATCTCGATCGGCATCGCTGCCTACCCTGATGACGGCGCCACGCCGGACGACCTGATCCGCGTTGCTGACGACGCGATGTACCGTGCCAAGCGGCAAGGTGGCGACCGGGTCGCGCTCGCCAGTGACGACTCGTCTCCGGCTTCGCATGGCGAAGCGCTCGGCGGCGCCTGAGGTCGCAGAGCAGCATGCGCCGTGGGCCTCGTCGCGGGGGCGAAGAGCAGTTCGGGGAAGGAATCGGCCACGGACAAAGACAGGCCGTCGATCAGGGGAGGCGCAACAGTTCGTGCGATACCCGATTGAGGCGCTCGGCACCGTCCTCGGTGACCACCACCAGATCCTCGATCCTGACACCCCACTGGCCGGGAATGTAGACGCCTGGCTCGTCGGAGACGACCATCCCCGGCCCGAGTGGTTCATCGTTTCCCTCGACGAGATACGGATCCTCATGCACGGTCAGTCCAACACCATGCCCCAACCGGTGAATGAAGTAGGGCCCATAACCGCGCTCCGCCAACACCTGGCGTGCGGCGCGGTCGACGTCCTGGCAGGGCACACCCGGACGGATGGCAGCGAAGGCAGCCTGCTGCGCCTCGAGCACGGCCTCGTACGCGTCCGCGAAGCCCGAAGGCGGTTCGCCAGCGACCGGCGTGCGCGTGATATCGGAGTAATAGCCGTAGTAGCTCCCGCCGAAGTCGATCACCACCGGATCGCCGGGCTGGATCACCCGGTCGCCCGTCTCGTGGTGCGGCGAGGCGCCGTTGGGCCCGCTCGCGACGATGCAGAAGGCGACCTCGTGCAGCCCCTCGGCGAGTAGTAGCTCGCTCAGCCGGGCGGCTACCTCGCGCTCGGTACGCCCGGTCAGCCGCTCGTGTGCGCAGAAGTACTCCCAGGCGGCGTCGGTGCGCCGCGAGGCTTCGTGCAGCAGCGCGATCTCTTCGGCGTCCTTCGTCATGCGCAGCCGGCGCAGCAGCGGGCTGGCGCGGCGGAAGGAACGCTCGGGCAGGCGATCCTGGAGCTGAAGCAGAAAACCGCTCCAGAACTGGTCGTTAACGGCGATGGCGCGGCTGCCGGTCGTCTGGGCCAGGGTGACGAGCTGTGCGATCGGGTCTTCGCCGTCCGCCCAGGCGATAAGCCGAAAGGAGCTCTCCAGGTCGGCGTAGAGCGGTGCCTCCAGCTTCGGGACAACCAGCGCGGGAGGCCCCTCGCGTCCGATGACCAGGGCGGTCAGCCGCTCGCTCAGATGCCCTGGCCGTCCGGTGAAGTAGCGGAAGTCGGCCGAGGGGCCGAGCAGCATGAGGTCGATTGCGGTAGACGCCATGAGCTGCCGCGCGCGCTCGAGCCGCTGCGGGTTCGGCGGGAGATAGGTCATGACGTGCTCCTCTCTGCCGGGTAGATCCGCTGGGCGTTCGCCTCCAGGATCATCGCCGCGATCTCCAGGGCTTCCGTGTCAGTGAGAAGGTTCTCATCTACGAGCATGCCGAGTGCGCGCGTCAAGGAGGCGCGCCAGAGCCGAGCGGCGAACCACTGGAACTCGGGTAAGGCGTGCCCGTCGGTGGAGGCGAGCACTTTATTGGCCGGGGCGAGGCCGAGCACTGCTCGGACGATGTCCGTTGCCTCGCCCGCAGCCAGGGGCAGCGTCAGGCCCAGGTCGACGTAGACATTGGGATAGACACTGGCCAGGTAGGCTGCCTCGCGCAGGTACGGATAGCAGTGGAGCAGGACGATCGGGACGTGGCGATAGCGCTCCTCCTGGAGCACGGCACGGAGCAAGGTGGGGTTACTGGTGGGCAGGTACACGTCATCGTCGCCCAGCCCGACGTGGAGCTGGAGCGGGAGACCGAGTTCGGCCGCGACCTCGAGCGCTTCCCAGAGCAGGGCGTCGACGAGCGTCTTGTGCTCGAGCCGCCAGAAGGTGCCGGCCTCGATGTCGGCGATTACCTCGAGAAACGCCTGATCGGCGGTGGCTGCGTCGACGCGCTGGATCTCGAGGCCGCTGCGATAGGCTGCGATGCTCTTGAGCGCAACGGCACCACCGGCAGCAGCAGCGACGAGTTCCTGGGCGAAACGTTGCCTGAGGTCATCCCACGACCCGGCGTGTGGCAACAGGCGCTCGACAACGGTCTCGATCCGCACCACTGGCCGTACCGGTCGGCCGATTAACTCAGCCCACTCACCGGGCGAGTAGCATCGTTCCTCGTCGTACAAGTAGTCGTCGTAACACGCTGCGAGCCTGGCGTCGTCTGCCAGCAAGCGGTGGTAGCTCGGCGGATCGTACTGGGCGCGCGCCTCCAGCACTGCCCGCTCGGTCGGGTCGGTGCCGAGCAGACCTGCTAACCAGCGGATCATCGTCCGATAGGCGACGGTGTGGGGGACGTCCAGCTCGATGACGTCGGATACGACCGACTCGGTGAATGGCCGTCGCAGGTGCGCGGCCTTGATCTGCTGGGATAGGCGCTGCGGAGCGTGACAGTGGTGGTCGACGAGCGGCATCTCGGCGATGTGTTCCGCGAGCCTCTCGGAGGCGGGCATGGTACTCTCCCTCTTGCTAAGGCGCTTCAAAGTAGGCTGCGCGCTCCCAGGGAGTAACCTGGAGCCCGTAGCTTGCCAGCTCGGCCCGCTTGACGCGCAAGAACTCCTGATGCAGGAGCGGGCCGAGTCCCGTGGCCAGCGCCGTATCCTCAGCCAGGGCGTCCAGGGCCGCCTCGGTGCTGCGCGGCAGGAACCGGATGTCGCGGGCGGCCAGCTCGCTAGCCGGTAGGCGGCCGACATCGGCCTCGACCGGCGGGCCGGGATCGAGGCCACGCTGCAGCCCGTCCAGCCCGGCCCAGATCAGTCCGGCGACGTAGAGGTACGGGTTACAGGTATTGTCACCGGAGCGGAACTCCAGCCGGGCGCGGGTTCCCAGACCAGGCACCCGCACGAGCGCGGCCCGGTTGCCGATGCCCCAGCAGATGTGCGCCGGGGCCCACGAGGCCGGTTGCAGCCGCTTGGCCGAGTTGGCAGTGGGCGCGCCCAGGCCGGTCAAGGCCTCGGCGTGCGCGAGCCAGCCTGCCAGGAAGGCACGAGCCTCTGTCGAGAGCCCGCTCGGATGGTCGGGGTCGGACGTCCGGTCGGCCCCGGTGGCGAGGTCGCGCAGGCTCAGGTGCACGTGCAGGCCGCAGCCAGCCAGAGCGGCATCCGGCTTCGGCATAAACGACGCCAGCAGGCCGTGCGCGCGAGCGACTGAGCGTACCGTCAGCCGGAAGAGCAGGTAGCGGTCGACCGCGGTCACCGGATCGGCGGGGCTGACGGTGGCCTCGTACTGGCCTGGCCCGTACTCCTTTCCGATCTGCTCCAGGGGGATGTCCATCTCGACGAGGTGCTGGGTGAGCTGCTCGATGAAGACTGCCTGAGCATCCAGCCCAGCGATGGTGTACATCCCGGCCTGTGTGGCCGGAGTCAGTGCCTCGTCAGTGAAGAGGTAGAACTCCGGCTCCAGACCTACGAGGGCGCTCAGACCGGCATCGGCGAGCGCGGCAGTCGCGCGCTGGAGGGCGGCGCGGGGACAGCCCGCCCACAGCGAGCCGTCTTCCTCGTGCAGCAGCGCGAAGGAGAGTGCAGAAGCAGGATGAAAGGGTAGGGGGTAGACGGCCTCTGGGTCGGGGATGGCGAGGACGTCGCCGGTGTCGGCGGTAAAGCGTGGATCCGGCACCTGCTGGTCGAGGATGGTGAAGTTGAAGTTCGCCTTGGCGAAATTGGTTCCCCGCTCCGCGACGTGGGCAAAGCGCGAGCGCGGGATGCTGCGACCGGCCAACCGGCCGTTGTAATCGGTGTAACAGATCCAGAGCTGGGCGTAGCCCTCGGCGACCAGCCGGTCAGCGAGCGTACCGAGCACCATTGCATCCTCCCCCGCTCGAACCACTTCTCGTGGTAGGGTAGCATGCCCTGCCAGGGCTGCGAAGATCGGCGTCTTCCCGATCGTCACCCTGTCGTTGGAAGAAGACGCCCGATGGAGGCGCTGAGGTCAACGGGCGAGCAGCGCATGCCCTCGCGAAGGATGCGTGGTGGGTGCTAGACTGGGTGCGTCGTGTCCGGGAGGAGATACCGCCGGTGGTGGATCGTTCCTGGCTTGTCTCCGCGCAACCGCCTACCGATGCCGATGGCTGGCAGGCCCAGCTCGAGTCGCTCTACGCCATCTCGGTCGAGATCGCTGGGTTGCGCGAGCTCAGCCAGGTGATGGATCGAGCGCTCGAGTATTGCTTGGCGCTCACGTCCTCGGCCTTCGGCTTCATCGGACTGGTAGACGGGCCGGACACAATGGACGTCGCCGCCATCCGGGGCTTCGTGCCGGATCGGCCCGGATTTTACGAGCGCTTTCGTAAGATCCCGATCCGCCGCACGATCTTCGGAGTCGTCATCCTCGAGGGACGTTCCAGCCTCTCGAACGACGTCTTGAACGATCCGCTGCACGTCGGCTCGCCGCGCGGCCACCCGCCGGTGAGGACGTTCCTGGGCGTGCCCCTCAAAGTACGCGACGAGACGATCGGGATGATCGGCGTCGCGAACCGGCCCAACGGCTACGACGCCGACCACGAGCGGCTTCTCAGCACCTTCGCAAACCAAGTTGCAGTCGCCATCGCCAACGCGCGGCTTTACGAGCAACAGCGGCAGATGATCGCCGATCTGCAAGCGCTCCACGCTCGCCTGAACGCTGCTCAGGTCGAGGCGCTGATCCACCAGGAGCGGAACCGGATCGCCGAGGAACTCCACGACCGGGTAGCTCAGATCATCTTCGGCATCGGCATCGAGGCGACGTGGTGCCTGGGACGGTCGGATATCTCGCCGGAGCTGGCGAGCTCACTCGCTCGGATTCGCGACCTTGCCGCACGGGGCGCTGCCGAGATCCGCCGGGCGGTCTATGACCTGGCCGCCGAGCCGCTGGCGGGACGAGAGCTGGTGGAGGAGCTGCGTGAGCTCGTCGAGTCGTTCCACGGGCCGGATCTCCAGGTCGACCTGGTCGTCGATGGTCGGCCGCGACGCCTGGCGCACGAGGCCGAGGAGACCATCCTGCGCGTGGTGGCTGAGGCGCTGAGCAACGTGCGCCGGCATGCGGGGGCGGATCTTGCTATCGTTAGCCTCCAGTACAGCCCACAGGCGGTGACACTCGTGGTGCAGGATAATGGCCGAGGGATTCCGCCAGGCCTGCTGGAGTGGACATTGCAGCAGCCGAGCCATTTCGGCCTGCGCTCGATGCAGCGCCGGGTCGTGACGCTCGGTGGGCAGCTTCACCTGCACAACGGTGAGGACGGCGGCCTGGTTCTCCGCGTTGTGATCCCTGCCGAGCCTCGGAGGTGACCCGTGGTGCGCTCCCTCATCGCCCCCCTGCGCGTAGCGATGATCGATGACCACGAGATCGTCCGTACCGGGTTGAAGCACATTCTCGACGGTGACCCGGACTTCGTGGTGGTGGGCGAGGCCGATGACGGGCCGAGCGGGGTCGCAATGGTCGATGCCGTGCGGCCAGACGTGGTACTGCTCGACGTGCGACTACCCTCGATGCATGGTGACGACGTCTGCCGGCTGCTGGCCGAGCGGGCCCCTGAAGTCAAGGTGCTGGTACTGAGTGCCTTCGGCGAGGAGGAGCTGGTCTATCGCTGCCTGGTGGCCGGGGCCCGCGGCTACGTGCTCAAGGACATTGTCCACTTCGACCTCAAGCAGAGCTTGAAGGCAGTGGCCCGGGGCGAGGCGGTGATCGACCCGCGGGTGGCACCGGTGGTGTTGGAGCGGCTCCGCAAGGGTGACCAGCCGCCGAAGCATCCGCTGACGCCGCACCAGTTCTCGGTGCTGCGGCTGATGGCGCAGGGCCTCTCGAACCGGGAGATCGCTGAGCGGCTGTTCCTGAGTGAGAACACGGTCAAGGGCTATGTGCAAGAGGTGTTGCGGCGACTGGGTGCGCGGAACCGGCTCGAGGCGGTGCTGATCGCCAACCGGGAGGGCTTGCTGTGAAGCGTGGAGGGCAGATATCGATCGCAGGGCTCGTCCTGGCCGGGGGGCGGTCGGAGCGTTTGGGCTATCCCAAGCAACTCCTCCCCTATCAAGGAGCAACGGTGCTCGAATGGGTCGTACGGGAGACCTGCCGGGCTACCCTGCTTGATCAGGTCGTCGTGGTGCTCAATGCTGCGCTGGCAGAGTGGGCCGCTGAGCGTGACTGGGGACGGGCGGCAACAGTCGTCGTTGCGGAGCCGAGCGCTGGCTGCAGCGCGTCCTATCGAGCGGGGCTCGATCAGGTGTCTCCGACGGCTGAGGCGGTAGTGGTCGTCCTCGGCGATCAGCCGGGGATTTCGGCGGCGGTGATCGACCGGCTGGTGAGCGCCTGGCGAAAACAGCGGGCACTGGTGGCGCTCATGCGTTACCGGGGTGAGCTGGGCCATCCGATTTTGTTCGGACGGGAGCTGTTCGGCGAGTTGGCTGCCCTGTGGGGAGACAAGGCAGCCTGGAAGCTTGTAGACCGGCGACTGGATGCGGCGCTACTCGTGGACGTGGATGCGCCATATCCTCGAGATATCGACACCTGGGCTGACTACCGTGCCCTGCTCAATGTCACGACGGAGACGCGCTGATGGGCCAGCGCGCTCATGCCTCGGGTGCGACGCTGCTGTCATCGGTTCTATCCCCTGGACACTGGCGATAGGCGGCTGTCCCCTGACTGCGGGGAGGGAGCACCATGAGCACGGAGACGACCGGACAACCCTTTGACCTCGAACGCTGGGTCGACCAGCGGCGGCCTACGGATGTCCAGCTCTCGCCGGACGGGGCACTGATCGCCTATGTCGTCCGGCCGGTGAGCCGGAGGGGCCAGTACTGGGAATCGGCGATCTGGATCGTGCCGTGGAGCGGAGGCGAGCCGCGGCAGTTCACCAGCGGGCTATGGCAGGACGAATCCCCGCGCTGGTCGCCGGACGGCAGTCGCCTTGCTTTCCTCTCGGATCGCGCCGAGCGGGGCAAGCTGAGCGTGTTCGTGATGCCACGGGACGGCGGCGAAGCCGTGCGCATCTTCGACCGGCAGGGTGAGCTGTCGATGCTCTCGTGGTCGCCGGACGGGCGATCGCTCGCCGTGTTGATGACTGACCCGGAGACGGAGGAAGAGAAGCGACGGCGAGAGGCGAAGGAGGATCACCACGTCTGGGACACCGACTACAAGTACCAGCGCCTGTGGGTCATCGACCTCGAGAGCGGGCAGAGCCGGGCGATTTCGCCGCCGGATCGGCAGGTGCGGGGCTACGCGTGGTCGCCGGACAGCAGCAGGCTCGTGATAAATACGAGCCCGACGCCGAAGATAGACGACATCTTCCGTGAGACGGAGGTCGCGATCCTTTCCCGCGATGGTGGCGAGTTGAGGCCGCTGTTCCAGGTCAAGGGGTTAGTGGAAGATCTCACCTGGTCGACGGACGGAGAGTGGCTCGCTTACCGGGCACCGGCCGGGCGAGTCGTTCATGGGGAGTACGTCTATGCCCGGCGGATCGAGGGAGGCGATCCGGTCTGCCTGACGCCGGGATATGAGGGAACAGTCGAGGCGTTGCGGCCTCTGGGAGATGGCAGAGCACTGGTGGCTACCGCGTTCGAAGGGCTGGACTCGATGGTCTATCGCCTGGCGTGGGACGGGCGGCGTGAGCGCCTGCTGCCGCACGGGCCACACGGCACGTTCCACGGCGCAGTGGTGGCGAGCGCCAGCGGGGATCGCCTGGCTGGGGTGTGGTCGGACGGGGGGCATGGGCTGGAGGTGGTGAGCTGGTCGCTCGCTGACGACATATCCCAAGACACATCACCCCGCGCGCTGACACGCCTTTCCACGAGCTACTCCACCGGACTCGCCACCACCTGCACTGTCGAGTGGGAGAGCGACCCTGGCGTTGCCGTTCAGGGCCTGCTTGTCTTGCCACCAGCTTACCGAGAGGGGCAGCGCGTGCCCCTCATCGTCCAGATCCACGGTGGGCCAACCAGCCTGTGGTCGAACGAGTTCCTCGGCTCCTGGCACGACTGGGCCCAGCCGCTCGCCGCCCTCGGATGTGCCGTGCTGCTCCCCAACCCGCGCGGCAGCACCGGGCGCGGCCCCACGTGGGCCAACGCGATTTTCGGCGACGTCGCTGGCGGTGAGTTCCGCGATACGATGGCAGGCGTCGACGCCATGATCGCGAGGGGAATCGCGGATCCCGAGCGGTTGGGGGTGTGTGGCTGGAGCTGGGGCGGCTACATGACCGCCTGGACAGTCACCCAGACTGACCGCTTTAAGGCGGCCGTGATGGGCGCTGGCCTCTGCAACCTGATCAGCGACAACAGCCTGGGCGACATCCCGAGCGCCAACCTGTCCTACTTCGAGCGGTCACCGTACGAGGATCCAGAGCCTTACTGGGAGCGCTCACCGATCCGCTACGTGCAAAACGTCCGCACCCCACTCTTGATCGTCCACGGCGAGGAAGACCGCCGTGTCGCCGTGAGCGAGAGCATCCAGATGTACCAGGCGCTTCGGACGCTGGGGAAGGTCTGTGAGCTCGTCACGTACCCGCGGGAAGGCCACACCATCGAGGAATACAACCACCAGCGGGACTTGCTCGAGCGCATCCTCGGCTGGTTCAAGCGACACCTCAACCTGTGAGGTGGCTCTCGCAAACCACCAGGCCAACTAGGCAAGCACCGGTGAGGAGAGGAGCAGGACGTCCTCGGGCGCCGGCAACCGCTGCGCGTAGAAGTCCTCGCGAAAGCGCGGCAACGCGATGCCGGGCCTGGCCTCTGAGTCCTCATCGAGCGCTAACGGATTTTGAACCCAGACGATCGCCTGGCCGTGAAGGCGAGCGAGGAGAGAGCAGGTCAGCAACCGATCTCAAAGACGTTCTCGCACGCCGGGTATATCCCACTGACGAGCTTCCCCCTCCCCATAGAGGGAAATAACCCCTCCGTTCAGGTGGGACGGATGCCCGCCCTGGTAGGGTTCTATCGCAGTCCATATTCGAGTAGACTTCTGAGTAGCGCAAAAACACACTGGAGCTAAAGAGACCGGATCGTTGACGTCTGCGGCGCTCGTCGCGCTGTTCCCTGGTGGTTCTCTCAGGATCACCGGCAGGCTGAAGAGGAGGTCAGAACCATGATACCAGGGCCATTCAGCTACCGCAGAGCGACGTCGATCGAGGAGGCCATCGCCTTACTCCAGCAGTACGGCGGTGATGCCAAGGTACTCAGCGGGGGCCAGAGCCTCATCCCGATGATGAAGTTCCGCCTCGCCGAGCCCGCGGTCATCGTCGACATCAACCGTGTTCCTGGTCTCGACACAATCGAGGAGCGCAACGGCCTACTCTCAATCGGCGGCCTCGTGCGAGAAACCACGCTCGAGCGCTCACCGCTCATCCGCCAGCGTTACCCGATCATCGCCGACACCGCTGAAGTCATCGCCGACCCACTGGTACGGAACCTCGCCACGGTGGGCGGCAACCTCGCCCACGGTGACCCGGCAAACGACCACCCGGCGACCATGCTGGCGCTCCGGGCCGAGGTGGTCGCGCGCGGCCCGAGCGGCGAGCGGGTCATCTCGATCGACGACTTTTTCGTCGATACCTTCACCACCGCACTGGCCCCGGACGAGATCCTCACCGAGATCCGCGTTCCGGCTCCGCCACCGCGCTCCGGCGGAGCCTACATGAAGTTCGAGCGTAAGGTCGGCGACTACGCGGTCGCGGCTGCGGCTGCTTTCCTGGCGCTCGACGAGGCCAGGAAGATCGTCCGTGCAGGTATTGGGCTGACCAACGTGTCTTACAAACCGCTGCGCGCCGAGGCCGCCGAGAACGCGCTGCTCGGCCAGGCTCCGTCCGACGAGCTGTTCCGCGCGGCCGCCGAGCTGGCAGCCCAGGCTGCCGATCCGACCAGTGACCTGCGTGGGCCTGCTGAATACAAGCGCGCGGTCGCCCGAACGATGACCTTCCGGGCCCTCCAGAAAGCGTTGAGCCGGGCGCAGGCGGCCTAGCTGCTCACGAAGGGAGAGGATCTCATGGAGCGAGTCCCGATTCAGCTCACGGTGAACGGCCAGTCCTACCAGGTCGAAGTCGAGCCGCGCATGCTGCTCGTCCACTGTATCCGCGACGTGCTCAACCTCACCGGTACCCATATCGGCTGCGACACGACCAGTTGCGGCGCCTGTACTGTCCTCTGGAACGGCCGGCCGGTCAAGTCCTGCACCGTCTTCGCCGTCCAGGCCGACGGCGGCGAGATCCTGACAGTCGAGGGGCTCGAGCGCGATGGCCAGCTCCACCCGGTACAAGAGGGCTTTTGGGAAGAGCATGGCCTCCAGTGCGGCTTCTGCACGCCGGGCATGATGATGACCGCCGTGGCGCTGCTCCAGGAGAATGCAGATCCCAGCGAGGAGGAGATCCGCAAGGCCATCTCCGGTAACCTGTGTCGCTGCACCGGCTACGTCAACATCGTGAAGGCGATCCAATACGCGGCACGCAAGATGCGCGAGACGGTACCGGCCGCCGTCGGCATTGCGGGAGGAGAGTAAACATGACCACCACACCGATCCGTGGCCTCGGCCACCCGGTCAAGCGCAAAGAGGATCCCCGTTTCATCCGGGGCAAGGGCACCTATGTGGACGATGTCAAGCTCCCCGGCATGCTGTACCTCGACATCGTGCGCAGCCCCTACGCGCACGCTCGCATCAAGCGGATCGACACGTCCAAGGCGCTCGCCATGCCCGGGGTCGTCGACGTCATCACCGGCGCCGAGCTGGAGAAAGCCGGGCTCGCCTGGATGCCGACGCTGATGAGCGACCGCCAGATGGTGCTGCCGACCGAGCGAGTCGTCTACTATGCCCAAGAAGTGGCGGCGGTCGTCGCGACTGACCGCTACACTGCGGCCGACGCGGTGCTGGCGGTCGAGGTCGAATACGAGCCACTGACGCCGGTGCTCGACCCGTTCAAGGCGTTGGAGCCCGGCGCACCGCTGGTGCGCCCGGATCGTGAGCAGAAGACCAACCACATCTGGCACTGGGAGGCGGGCGACAAAGAGAAGACCGACCGGATCTTCCAGGAAGCCGAGGTCGTCGTCAGCCAGGATCTCTACATCCCGCGCATTCACGTCTGCTCGATCGAGACCTGTGGCTGCGTGGTCAACTACGACCGGGCGATCGACAAGCTGACGATCTGGATGACCTCGCAGGCGCCACACGCGCACCGCACCGTCTTCTCGCTGGTGAGCGGCATCCCCGAGCACAAGATCCGGATCATCTCGCCCGACATCGGTGGTGGCTTCGGCGGCAAGGTGCCGGTCTACCCCGGCTACGTCATCGCCACCTACGCGGCATTGAAGCTGGGGAAGCCGATCAAGTGGATCGAGGATCGCTCGGAGAACCTCCAGGCCGACTCGTTCGCCCGCGACTACCACATCCACGCCGAGCTCGCCGCCACGCGGGACGGCAAGATCCGGGCCATGCGCGTGCACACGGTCGCCGATCACGGCGCGTTCGACGCCGCCGCGAACCCGTCGAAGTTCCCGGCTGGTCTCTTCAGCGTCTGCACCGGCTCCTACGATATGGAAGCCGCCCACGTGGCCGTCGACGGTGTCTACACCAACAAGCCGCCGGGGGGTGTGGCCTACCGCTGCTCCTTCCGCGTCACCGAGGCGGTGCACACGATCGAGCGGATGGTCGATGTCCTGGCCGACGAGCTCGGGATGGATCCAGCAGAGATCCGCTTCAAGAACTTCATCCGGCCGGAGCAGTTCCCCTACAAGTCGCCGACCGGATGGGAGTACGACAGCGGCAACTACCCGGCCACGCTGCAGAAGGCGCTCGACGCGATCGGCTACCAGGAGCTGCGCCGCGAGCAGGCCGAGCGACGCGCTCGCGGGGAGCTGATGGGGATCGGCATCTCGACGTTCACCGAGATCGTCGGGGCTGGCCCGTCGCACACCTTCGATATCCTGGGGATCAAGATGTTCGACAGCGCTGAGATCCGCGTCCACCCGACGGGCTCGGCCATCGTCCGCATCGGGGTGCAGACGCAGGGCCAGGGCCACGAGACGACCTTCGCCCAGATCGTGGCCGAGGAGCTGGGCCTGCCGGTCGAGAACATCCTCGTCGAGCACGGCGATACCGACACCGCGCCCTACGGGCTCGGCACCTACGCGAGCCGCAGCACGCCGGTCGCCGGCGCCGCCACCGCGGTGGCGGCCCGCAAGATCCGGGAGAAAGCTCGGCTCATCGCCGCGCACCTGCTCGAGGTGAGCCCCGACGACCTGGAGTGGCGTGACTACGCCTTCCGCGTCAAGGGCTCACCGGATCGCTTCAAGACGATGCAGGAGATCGCCTTCGCCGCCTACACCAACTTCCCGCTGGGCCTGGAGGGTGGCCTGGAGGCCGTCTGCTACTACGACCCACCCAACATGACCTTCCCGTTCGGCGCCTACGTCTGTGTCGTCGACATCGACCGCGGCACGGGTCAGGTGAAGGTGCGCGAGTTCCTCGCGGTCGACGACTGTGGCACGATCATCAACCCGATGATCGTCGAGGGACAGATCCACGGCGGGTTGACCATGGGCCTGGCGCCAGCGCTCTTCGAGGAGATCGTCTACGACGACAACGGCACCATGCTCACGGGCACCTTCATGGACTACCTGCTGCCCACGGCGGTAGAGACTCCGCATTGGAAGACCGACAAGACGGTGACCCCCTCGCCACATCACCCGCTGGGTGCCAAGGGGGTAGGTGAGAGCCCGACTATCGGCGCACCGCCAGCCATCGTCAACGCGGTGGTCGACGCGCTCAGTCACCTGGGGGTGCGGCATATCGACATCCCGATCACGCCGGCCAAGCTGTACCAGCTCCTCGTCGAGAAGGGGGTAGCCGAGTAAGGGGACGGTGCTGGGCACGATGCGAGCACCCGTGTCGTGCCCGCTCGATCGAGAGCCGAGAGCGACATGGCCAGGGAGACTCGGTCAACGCCACTGGACAGAAGTATGCCGAGGTGTCTTGGCATACTTGGTGTCAGGAACTCGACCGAGATCTCCCTGGCTCGTGTCAGGAGACGGTTGCCATGGACAGCGACCAGCAGCCGAGCCGGTTGCGCGCCGAGAGCGCGCCCGCGCTCTCGCAAGATATCTTCGAGCGGGCGGCGGCGCTGAAGCAGGCCGGCCAGCCATTCGTGCTCGCAACAGTGGTCTGGAGCCAGCGGCCGACCTCGGCCAAGCCGGGTGCTAAGGGTATCGTGACGGCCGATGGCGCGCTGTTCGGTTGGGTCGGAGGGAGCTGCGCGCAGCCGGCTGTCGTCCAGGAAGCGCTCAAAGCGCTGCAAGATGGGCGACCGCGCATTCTCCGGCTCGAGCCAGAAGGCCAACCAGCCGGTGACCGCCGCGATGTCGTCGTCGTTCCGATGACCTGCCACAGCGGCGGGGCGCTCGAGATCTTTCTCGAGCCGTTCCTCCCACCGTTGCAGCTCGTCGTCTTCGGCGAGAGCCCGGTAGCCGAGGCCCTCATCCGCCTCGGGCAGGCCATGGGCTACCGTGTGCTCGCTGTCCGTCCCGGTGCCAGCGGGCTGCCGGTGCCGGGAGCGGACGTCACGCTGGCGACGCTCGAGCTCGATGGTCTCCTCCACGGGCGCCAGACGGTCGCAGTCGTCGCGACGATGGGGCTATACGACGAGGAAGCGGTCGAGCGGGCGCTCCGAGCTGGTTCCGCGTTCGTCGCGCTCGTCGCGAGCCGCCGTCGTTTCGAAGTCGTCCGCTCGGCGCTCGAGGCGTCAGGGCTCTCGCCCGACCTGCTCGCGCGGGTCAAAGCCCCGGCTGGCCTGGATATCGGTGCGACCGAGCCGGAGGAGATCGCGGTGAGCATCCTGGCCGAGATCATCGCCCACAAATCGACGCTTGTGCCGCTCGCCGCCATGGTCGAGCCGACCGCCGAGCCTGCTGAGTCGGCTACTGCGCTCGACCCTGTCTGCGGGATGGCCGTCGAGATTGCTACCAGTCGTTACGCTGCCGAATATGAAGGGCACCGCTATTACTTCTGCTGTCCCGCCTGCCGCCGCCGGTTCCTCGCCTCTCCTACCGAGTACCTCAGCCGCATTCAGAAGGCTTGACCCGCCGACACGCTTCCGAGCTGCACCGCGACGATGTGGACAAATGGGGCGAGACAGCGGGGTGATTACCGCTGTCCCGACACAGGGGTGAAGAGGGGAAACAAGAGGCGTTTTGAGGTTGTCTCTGCCAATCCCCGAGGGGATAGGTATGGATCGGCAGCTTCGGAACGAGCCAAGACTACCTCGCGAAGTCGTCTGGCCAATCCCGTCACGGGTGATAGTGTAGGCTGACCGGTGACGCCTGTCTGTCAGGAAAAGTTCGACTTCTTCAACCCTCGCTCCGAGCGGGCACACCGAAAGACCGGCGAGGCCAGCAGGGTGGATGCCGGGCACCCGCTGGGTAGGTACGGTAGTATGGAATTGGAAGCCAGGCTCTCCTGCGTGTCGGTCGCGTACGAGCTGGCCGACGAGGCAGCCGGGCAGGAGCGGAAGAGTAGGAGGCGCGGGATGGAGCACCAGATGCGGGATCCGCTGGGAGCACGAGCGACGATGATCACTCCCGAGGGAGCGGTAGCCTACTATCGGCTTGCATCGATCGCCGATCAGATTCCCCTCGGGCTGGAACGGCTTCCCTACACGGTGAAAGTACTGCTCGAAAACGTGCTCCGCCACGCCGGGACTCCGCCGTTCACACGCGAGGACGTCGAACTCGTCGCCTCCTGGCAACCTGGCCCGAAGCAAGTGCGTGAATTCCCCTTCCTTCCTGCTCGCGTCGTCCTCCAGGACTTCACCGGGGTGCCGGCCGTCGTCGATCTGGCAGCGATGCGAGCGGCAATGGCCCGGATGGGCGGTGACCCGGCAACGGTGAACCCGCTCGTGCCGGCCGATCTCGTCATCGACCATTCGGTGCAGGTCGACGTCTTCGGCACGAATGTCGCTTTCCGGCGCAACGTCGAGCGAGAATACGAGCGCAACCGGGAGCGCTACGCGCTACTCCGCTGGGCCCAGCGGGCCTTCCAGAACTTCCGGGTCGTGCCGCCGGGTACCGGCATCGTCCACCAGGTCAACTTGGAGTATCTGGCCTCAGTGGTAACCGTGCGTGGTATCGGGGAGACGCCAGTCGCGTTCCCCGATACGCTCGTCGGCACTGACTCGCACACGACGATGATCAACGCGCTGGGCGTGCTGGGCTGGGGCGTCGGTGGCATCGAGGCCGAGGCAGTGCTGCTGGGCCAGCCGATCTACCTCTTGATGCCGGAGATCGTTGGGCTCCGGCTGGTGAACCAGCCACCGGGCGGCGTGACCGAGTGATCGACGGCTCGGCCATCCGGGAAGGTGACCTGCTGATCGGGCTGGCAAGCTCCGGACTCCACAC
>JADBJL010000042.1 GCA_014874455.1 Thermomicrobiaceae bacterium | reverse complement strand
GTGCTCTTCCGATCTCTCTCCCGCGCGTGCGGGAGAGGGGCAGCGGGAGCGCGGCCATCCCCCGAAGGGGATGAGAGTACTCGCCACATCGCCGGCATGCTACGACCCAGATGATACCAGCCGAATGTTCGGGTTGCAATCCCCCGGAGGGGATTCGCGCAGGTGCAATGCCTTGTAGGGGCGACCGGCCGGTCGCCCCTACAACAGGTTGGGCGTTGCAAACCCCGGAGGGGATTAGCGCATATGCAACCAGTGTCAACTGCCTGCCAGTAGGACGTGTAGGTTACCAGCCGGCGTTGCAATCCCCCGGAGGGGATTAGCGCATATGCAACCCTGCGGGTCATCGACGCCCAGCCAGCGCGCGAGGCGCTGCCGTTGCAATCCCCCGGAGGGGATTAGCGCATATGCAACAGGAAGGGGGTGCGAGGTGTACCTGTGCTTGATGGCGTCCGGGGCGGTTGCAATCCCCCGGAGGGGATTAGCGCATATGCAACGTGCAGCGGTATCCCCAACCTTTTTGCATCACGCCACCTCGCTGTTGCAATCCCCCGGAGGGGATTAGCGCATATGCAACGCCCTGGGACACCTGCCAGATGGACGTGGTCTCGCTGGTCATCGTTGCAATCCCCCGGAGGGGATTAGCGCATATGCAACAAATCGAACTCGTCCGGTACGTGTACGGCCCCGGATGTCAGGAGTTGCAATCCCCTGGAGGGGATTAGCGCATATGCAACATCCAGTACATCGGTGACGGCAAGTCACTAGCTCAGCTCCTCCGGTTGCAATCCCCCGGAGGGGATTAGCGCATATGCAACTGTACCTCCGGGAGCGGGCTCGCGAGATTGAGCAGGAGTTTCAGTTGCAATCCCCCGGAGGGGATTAGCGCATATGCAACTGACCCCGGACTTCCTTCCTAGAGAACGGCGAGGACTTCGGTACCAGCCGCAGCCGCTCCACCGTGACTACACGATCAAGAAGTCCGGCGGCCGCTCCACCGGCAGCCCGGCCAGTACCTCGATCCGCCGCGCGCACTCCTCGCACAGCACGTACAGCCGCACGCTGTCCCGCGCCGGGTCGATGAGCCGCCTGACCCGCCGCCGCAGCCGCTCCAGCTCCGCCGCGCTCAGCTCGCACTCGAACACGCTCCGCTGTACCGCGCGGCCAAATCCCTCCATCACCTGGTAAAGTCGCGCCCGTCTCCGGTCGTCCACCACATCATAGCAGAGTACGACCCACATCCTCGGTCTCCAGACGGTACGGGCGGTACTCCGGTTGCCGGCGCAGCAGCACCGCGGCCACCCGCCGTGCCTGGCGGTCGAGGCAGCCGCGCAGCGTCAACCGCGCCCGCGTCTGCTCGTCGAGGAGCTCCCGGTTCAGGTGGTCTTCCCAGGCCGCCAGGAACCGGCGCCGGGCATCCGCCGTCAGCCACACGCCGGGCTCCTCCCGCCCCCGATCGACGTCGTCCAGCCCGATCTCGCCCCGCAGCAGCAACCGCGCTACCAGCGCGTCCACCACGACCGGCCGGAACTCCTCGATCAGGTCGAGCGCCAGCGCCGGTCGCCCGTAGTGCACGCTGTGCAGGTAGCCGATGTGGGGATCCAGCCCGGCGGCCTGCACGGCGTGTACCCCGAGCTGTGTCAAGAGCGTGTAGCCGAAGCTCAAGAGCGCGTTCACCAGATCCCGCGGCGGCCGTCGCTGCCGGCCGCTGAAGCCGAAGCGCTCGCCGAACAGCGCCCGGAACGCCGAGAAGTAGACGCCCGAGGCATACCCCTCCGCCGCCAGCAGGCCAGCAGTCCCCTGTGCCCGCAGCACGCGCAGCAGCGCGTCGTCCAGCGACCGGCGGGCCTGGGGGCCCACCGAGGGTGGGAGGAGCGGCTCCAGCCGGGCCAGCACCGCGCGCTGGTTCCCGACTTTCCCCTCGGCGAAGCCGCGAGCCAGCCGGAACCGCGACCGAGGCTCGCGCGGTTTCCAGTTGTCGAAAGCGCAGCTCGGCGTTGCGGCTCCCCGCTCCGATGACCCGCCCCCGGTACCGCCCGTCCTGCGTCAACAGCACCAAATCCACGTCGCGCTCGAGCAGGGTCGCCAGCGCGGGGGTCGTCACCTGCACGTTGCCGAAGAGCACGACGCGCTCCAGGCGCAACAGCGGCACGCGCGCGACCTCGGAACCCTCGCGCTCGACCACCAGCAGCTCGCTGCGCCGGCGCACGATGGCTCCCTGCTCAGTCACGTAGAGGGTGCGCACCGCTGACCTCCCAGGCTTGCCCCAGCCCCATCGTGACCTTGTGTCCCACGCCGCTGAAGAAGGCGTAGCGGGCCAGCAGATGCGCGGCTCCGGCCACCGCTGGCTCGGCCTCCAGCAGCACGAACTCGCAGGTGCCGAGATACCCCACCTGCTTGCCGGCCCCGAAGTCGACCAGCCGCGTCTCCAGCCGGTAGCGCCCGACGGCGAGCTGCTCGCCCAGCCCGCCGACCACCTCCGGGCTCAGGCAGACCGGCGCGCAGGCGTTCCAGCGCTCGGCCAGGCTGCCGAACACCAGGTGCGGGAGCGGCAGCGGTACGTGCCGGCCCCGCGAGTGGAACGTGGTGGGCGAGAAGAAGCGGAAGCGGAGGCGCCGCGGCAGCGGTGGGCCAGGGAAGAGCCAGCGCTCGGCCAGCGCCTCGTAGCTGGCTGAGCCGGCCGCCGGGTGCTCCCCCGTCTCGGCGAGCAGCCCGCCCACCCGAAAGCGGCCGTGGACGAACTCGACGGCGCTCGCCGAGCGGAGCGCCTGGAGTAGCGCCGGGGCGAGCGCGTCGTCGAGCAGCGTCACGCGCAGGTGCAGGCGCTGGCCGGCGCGGGCGACGGTCTCTCGCAAACCCTGCCGGCCGCCCTCTTCCAGCACCGCGAGGGTGAAGGGGCGTGGCCCCGGTTCGTCGTGGAGCCGGGCCGAGAGCGCCGCGTCGTGCGCCTGGACGAGGCCGAGCAGCGCGGCGTGCGCCGCCCGGCCCAGGAACGGCGGGAGAAGGTAGTCGCGCTCCGGTTCGAGCGCCAGGACGACGGCCAGCGGCACGGTCAGCCCTCCAACTCGTCGGCCATGCGGGCCAGCTCCGCGCGCAGCCGCTCGGGCCAGCCAGCGAAGTCGCTCAGCCTCAGCCGCTCAGCGAGCGCTTCGACGTCAGCCATCGGCTCGGCATGGGGCCCGGCGACCTGCCGGTAGGTCTCCAGCACTCGCCCGCGCGAGACGCCGCGGAAGCCGTGGGCGACGATCGTCTGGCCGCGCAGCAGCGTGAGCCGGTTAAGCGCCTCCAACGCCTCGAGGTCGCGGCGCACGGCGGGGACGGTCTGGAGCAGGCAGACCAGCAGCGGGCGAGTGATCCGGTCGACGTTCAGGTTGCGGACCTCGGCCTGGCGGCGGAGGTCGGGGCGAGCCTGCAGCGCGCGCCGGAAGCCAGGCGGAGAGCTCCCGTCTTCGGTGTGGACGGGGATGCCGAGCTGCTCCTCCACCAGCCAGCGCAAGAGCGCCTCCAGGAAGCGGAAGAGCCGGGCCAGGAAGTCGGCGTACCGCCCGGCGTCCCAGCAGTGACGCAGGTTGGCGACCAGCTCGGACAGGAGCGGCTCGTAGGCCTGGGGCACTGCCCGCTCCGTCCCCTCCTGCTCCAGTCGCTCCGCGGCCTGCTGCAAGCGCTCGAGCTGGCCGAGAAACCACTCGCCGGCCTGGCGGGTGCGCGGCTCCCGAAGCGCGTGGCGGCGGACGAGCCTGGCCGCCTCCTCGAAGTCGAAGGCCAGCCGGTGGGCCGCGGCCTGAGCCAGCGTCCAGGTTCCCCGGGGCATGCCGGCCTCTCGCAGTAGCTCGGCCGCGTGGGCGAAATCGCCGCGCTCCAGCAGCAGCCGGGCGTCGGCCAGGAGCTGCGCGCGCTGGAGCTCGCGCCGGACTCCCAGCCGAACCGGCCGGTCGGCTCCGCGTGGCAAGTACAGGAAGGCGCTGCGGTTGCCGAACGCCTCCACGCCATGCAGGGTGAGGCCGAAGGTCATGGCCGGCGTGCCGCCGGTGACGGAGAGGTAGGCCGGCCCCGCGGGGAACCGGCTGGCCAAGCGCCGCATAGCGGCCCGGAACCAGCGGTACATCGCGTCGTAGTCGGCGGGGTTCTCTCCGGCGATGGTCTCCACCCGTACGGCGAGCCTGCCCGGCGGGAAACGCTCGGGCAGCCAGCGGGCGAGCAGCTCGGCGGCGTAGACGGTGTCCTGCGGGTGGGGCGGCCGCTGGTCGGTGGCGATGAGCACCAGGTCGATCGGCGCGGTGGCGTCCTCGGCCTGGCGCTCCAGCAGCCACCGGAGCTGTGGCAGGAGCAGCGGCGCGTCGAGCCGGTCGCGCGCGGCCGGGTACTCGGCCAGGAGCGCCGCGGTGCGGTCGCGGAAGGAGGGCGCGTCGCCAGCGTGGTTGCGCTGGAACAGGTAGGCACCGTCCAGCGTGAGGTCGCTGTTGCCGACCAGAGCGACGAGCAGCATAGCGGCTCGTCTCCTGCTCAACCCTGTGCCTGCGCGCGGCTGACCGCCTCGAGCAGGGCCTGGCGCGCGGCCGCGAAGGGGTTATCGGCTGGGTCGATGCCGGCGGCTTCGGCCAGCGCGCGCAGGTCGTCCAGCGGCTCGCCGCCGTAGGCCTCGACGATCGCCTCCCGCGAGACGCCCCGGAACCCGTGGGCGACGATGCTGGCGTTGCGCAGCCCGCTCAACCGGCTCAGACGACCGCTGACCGTGCTGACCTGCCGCGCGATCGGGTGCTCGCGGAGGCTGGGGGCGGCCAGTAGGTGGCGCAGCAGGTCGCGCGTCGGCGCGCGGCGGTAGTCGAGCTGGCGGCCCTCGTAGGGCGCCTGGACATGGGCGCGCAGCTCGGGGTCGCCCTCGATGCCTTCGATGAACGCGGGGAGCGCCGCGCCGCGCGGGCTCTTCGCGCTGCCGGTGGGCAGGCGAAGCACGCGTTCCACCGCCCAGCGGAGCGCGGCTTCTTCCAGCCGGAAGGCGCGGGCCAGGAAGTCGGCGTAGCGGCCGGCTTCCCAGGTAAGGCAGGTATTGACGTAGAGCTCGCGGAGCAGGAGCGGGTACTGCTCAGGCATCGCGGTGGTCGCTTCGCTGAGCGCGTCGACGCGTCTCAGGAGCTCGTTCAGCTCGCGTTGCCACCGCTGTGCGAATGGTCTGGTCTCCCCGCTTGATAACTGGACAGTGTCGTCGAGATCGCGCAGCGCGCGAGCGAAGTCGAAGTCGAGGCGGTGCACGACGGCGGCGGCGAGACGAGCCACTGGGGCCATATCCTCGACCGAGTCGAGCAGACGGGCGGCAGCAGAGAAGTCCGACTCTTTCAACCAGCGCTCGACCTCGTCGAGGAGCCGGGCGCGCCGCAGCTCGGGAATCAACCGCGTCGGGGTGGGTCGCGGATCATGCGGCCCCTTGTAGAGCACGACGGCGCGCTCGTCGAGCACTGGCGCGAGTCCGGCCAGCAGCCCGAAGACCAGCCCAGGGGTGCCGCTGGTCACGTTGACGTAGAGGGTGGTGTCCGGGTCGATCTCGGGGAAGGCCCGGTGTGCAATGAGGGTGCGAAAGTAGCGCAGGGTGTCGTCGAAGGCGGCAGGATTGCCAGCGTATGTCCACTGTTTCACCGAGAGCGAAGCGGTCGCTCTGGCCTCTGCGCCGAAGCGAGCCTGGATCCACTCTTGGGCGAGCGCCGCGGCGTGGACGGTGTCGGTCTCCCGATACGCCGGATCGCTCTGGTCAGTGGCAACGAGGTACACGGTGAGGTGTGGCTTCCTGCCGTGTGGTGCCGTATGGCGCTCGATCACCCAGGCGATGACCGAATCGAGGATCGGGCAGCGCAGCCTTGGCAGTGTGCCCTGGCGATCCGCCGTCAACGCGTCGCGAAGCCGCTCTGTCTCGGAGCGGAACCGCCCTTCCGGTATGCGCTCGCCGTCGACCTCGAGGTCGCGGTGCCCGAGCGTGCTGACCAGGACGACGCTCGATCCTACGCTCGCGCTCATTGGTCTGTCCTCTCGCTG
>JADBJL010000022.1 GCA_014874455.1 Thermomicrobiaceae bacterium | reverse complement strand
GGGGAGGGTCTGCTCGAACACTTCGATGGCCACTTCAGCCAGGCCATCGAGCAGGCAAGCCGCAGCGCCGCAAGCCTCGTCAGGCTCGTCGTCCACCGCTTCCCCTCGTTCAACGACGCCGCGAGCTATCGTGGACAGCTCGTGCGCTTCTACAAGCGTGCCCAGCTCCTGGTCACCGACCTCGCTGGCGCCTTTCATGGCCGCGACCTGGGTGAGTTCGACGACCTCGACCAGCTCACTGCCTTCGCCGACTACAAGCTGCCACAAGTCCTCCGCTACTACGGGGCGCTCGTCTACTCGCGCGACCTCGCAGCACGGATCGACCAGCGCACCGAGCTCCCGGCCGGGAGTCCCGAAGAGATCGAGATCCGGGCGGCCACGGTGTGGGCCGTCGAGGAAATCAGTGGCCGGCTCGCTGCTGCCGGGCGGCCGATGCCGGCCTGGCAGATCGACTGGGCACTCTGGAACCTCGGCCAGGAGCTCCCGCCGGATGCCCCGCCGTACCACCGTACCCGAACTGTCTTCTACTGACCGCCCACGTCGCGCGCGTGAGTCGCGCCCGGATCGCGCGCGGCGAAGCGGCGCAGTGACAGGAAGCCGATCGGGTGCCTCGTCCACCCGTCGAGCGCCAGGTCAGCCAGGATCTCGCCCACGACGCTGGCGAACTTGAACCCGTGTCCGGAAAACCCACAGCCGATCACGACCTGCGGCCACTCGGGATGCCGGTCGATCACGAAGTGTGCATCCGGCGTCATCGTGTACATACAGGTGACGACACGCGATACCGACGTCGCCGCGCCAGGCAAGTAGCGGTTCAGTACATCCTGGAGCGCCGTCACCTCTTCAGCCGACACCTCCCGCCTGATGGTGTCGGCGGTACAGGTCTCGCCGCCGTCATGCCGGCCGAACTTGATCCCCTGTCCGGGCAGGGCTGGAAAGCCATAGTAGTCACCCTCAGTGACGTCCAGCAGGTAGACGGGCAGCCGCTCCGGCGCGAAGCGAGCCGGGTCGTCCGGCTCGAAGTGCACGTTCACGACTCGCTGCACCCTGAGAGGCACACCCAGCCCACCGAGCACCTGCGGTGCCCACGGCCCGGGAGTGATCACGAGCCGCTCGGCACGCTCGATGCCACGATCTGTCTCCACCAGGACGCCGTCGCCCTCCACCCGCCAGCGCCTGACCGGCTCTTGGAAGCGGAGCGACGCACCCGCCTCCAGCGCGACCGAGTGAAACGCGCCCACGCAGGCCTCCGGATCGAGGATGCCCGCGTGCGGCTCGTAGACGGCGACGAAGTCCGGCGGCAGCCGCAGCGCGGGGAAGCGACTGGCGGTCGCCTCAGCGTCCAGCACTTCGTGCGGGATAGCGTGCCGGCGCGCGCTTTCGAGTGCGCCGGCGACGAAGGCGCTCTCTGGCTGACCGATGTTGAGGCCTCCCGTGATGCGCAGCAGATGCTGCCCCGTCAGCCCCTCCAGCTCGCGCCAGAGCTCGTAGGCCCGCCGGACGAGCGGCACGTAATCCGGCGATTCGAAGTAGGCCTCGCGAATGATCCGGCTGCGCCCGTGCGATGATCCTCTCGCGTGCAACGGCTCGAACGCTTCTAAGCCGAGGACGCGCACGCCGCGGCGTGCGAGCATCGCGGCCGCCGCGCTTCCCATGCCTCCCAGCCCGAGAACGATTGCGTCCCACTGCCCCATGCGGCTCCCCTCCTCTCGCCCATACCGCGGCGCTCGCTCAGACGCTGTCCCGCCGTCCATCACTTTTGCCCTCTTCGCCATCATCGCAGAGTGGCGGCTCGGGTGGAAAGTGGCACCTCGCCCAACGCTCGCCAGCGACCGCCGCCCTACCGCTATCTCCGTTGTCCTGGCTGTTCACCCTCTGCCCTGACACTCCCGTGCACCCACAGTCCCCTGAGTCACACGACGTGCTGGAGCGCGGACAGCTAGGATTGGGGAAACCTGACGTACGCATATGGGGAAAGATCGCCGCCGTTAGTAGCGGCTCTGGAGTGTGGGGATTGCGGTGGTTCCCGCATCTACACCGGAAGGACGCGATGACGAGGATGTGGACGAGTGGCCTCCGCGTTGCGCTGAAGATTCCCACCGTCCCTGTGACTCACCGTCCCAGGGCGAGTTGTCCACGGATCGTGGAGCGCGAGGCGGCCGGTTGTCCGCAGTCTGGTGTTCCGTCATACCCGGAAGCGGTGGACAACTAGGGCTGGTTATCCACAGGGCGGCGGGAATTATCAACAGCCCACCGAGCGCGCACGCTTCACCGGCTTCTGGTCTGCCCGGCAGGCACGCCTGCGGCAGAGGCCGGCCCTACCGCCCCGGTTACCGGCCGGGCGGTGCTTGCCGGCGTCGCTGCGACCTGTGCTATAATCTGCTGCGTTGCGTCGCAAATAGGACTCATTCTCAAAATGACATACCGAGTGGAGGGATACCAGGCCAACGTGGACGAGCAGGAGACCCGAACTTCTGGAAAGCGGGGAACTGGGCACGAGACGGCAGCTCGTCGCAGCGTGATCGCTGGCTGGCTGACCGCCCCCGACGGCGCGCAGCCAGGATCCGTCTGGCCAGATGGGCGCCTGCCCGAGCGAGTCCGCACCGCTCAACATACCGGAGCCATCCGCGGTGAGCCTCGAGTAGACGGTTCTGCCCGGACGGCATCCGCTGCAGTGTCACCGGCAGCCGCGGAAGGAGCAGCGAGCGGGGCGGCCCGCAGACGCGCCGAAGAGCGGATGTTGTGGTGGCGCGAGCACGGGTTGCTGATCGCCACTGCCCTCAACGGGCTCTTCCTGCTGGCGGCCTGGTCGCTCGACCGCACGGCGGGACAGCTCCCCTGGCTGCCTCTTCTCCTGTACGTGCTCGCCTACATCGCCGGCGGCGCTTACGCCACCTATCGCGCCGTCGCTGCAGTCCTCCGGCGGACGGTCGATATCGATGTCCTGATGATCGTGGCTGCGGCGGGAGCGGCGGTGATCGATGCCTGGGCCGAGGGCGGCATACTGCTTTTCCTGTTCTCTCTGGGTAACGCGCTCGAGCACTACGCGCTCGGCCGCACGCACCGGGCAGTTCGCTCGCTCCTGGAGATGCGGCCGGAATCGGCGCTCGTCGTGCGCGACGGCGCCGAGCAGGTCGTGCCTGTCGAGGAACTGGGCGTCGGGGACGTCGTCATCGTGAAGCCCGGCGAGCGGATCCCGGTCGACGGCACAGTGCTGATGGGCGAGGCGAGTGTCGATCAGTCCGCCATCACCGGTGAGGCGCTACCGGTGTACAAGAGGAACGGTGATCCGGTCTTCAGTGGCACCCTCAACACCAACGGGCTGCTGCGCGTCCGAGTCGACCGCGTGGCTCGGGAGAGCACGCTGGCCAAGATTATCCAGATCGTCGAAGAGGCGAGGGAGCAAAAATCGCGAGCCCAGCGGTTCGCCGACGCGTTCCAGGGGAAGTACGCGGTAGGAGTGCTGGCTGGCGCTGCCATCGCCACCGTGGCGCCGGTCGCCGTAGCCGGGGAGCCGTTCGGTGAAGCGTTCTACCGGGCAATGACGCTACTGGTCGCTGCCTCGCCCTGCGCGCTCGTCATCTCGACCCCGGCGTCCATCCTCTCGGCGCTGGCCAACGCTGCCCGTCGCGGCGTGCTGTTCAAGGGTGCGCTGCAGCTCGAGACTCTCGGGGTCGTCGATGCCCTCGTCTTCGACAAGACCGGCACGCTTACGCGGGGGCAGCCGTTCGTCACCGACGTCGTCTGCCACCCGGACTCCAGCCCCGAGGAACTGCTCCGTGCCGCCGCCCCAGTGGAGTACCGTTCGGAGCACCCGCTCGGTCTGGCTATCGTCGCCTACGCTACCGAGCGCGGCTGGTTCGACGCCGCCGACGTCGACCGGGTCAGCGAGCTGCAATCCCTTCCCGGGCATGGAGTACGGGCCAGAGTCGGCAGGTCGACCGTGCTGATCGGCAACGAGCAGTTGTTCCACACCTTCGGCCCGCCGCTGCCTGCCGAACTCCTGCGAGCGGCGAACGACTTGCGCGAGCAGGCGCGCACGGTCGTCTTCGTCGCGGTCGATGACCGAGTCCTCGGGATCGTCGGCATCGCCGATGTCATCAGGCCGGTCTCTCCTTCTGTCATCGACTCGCTCCACCGGCTCGGCATTCGCCGCCTCCTCATGCTTACCGGCGATAACGAGCGTGCTGCGCGCACGATCAGCCAACAGGTCGGTATCGACGAGTGGCGCGCAGGCCTGCTGCCGGCAGAGAAAGTGGAGGTCATCCAGGAGCTGAAGCGCGCCGGCTTGCGGGTAGCGATGGTGGGCGACGGTGTGAACGATGCCCCAGCACTGGCGCTGGCCGACGTCGGCATTGCGATGGGTGCCGCTGGTACCGACGTCGCGCTCGAGACCGCCGATATCGTCCTGATGGCGGATGATCTCGAAAAGATTCCCTACGCCATCGAGCTGTCGCGCCGGGCGCGCCGGGTCATCGCTCAGAACCTCGGCTTCGCCCTCTTGGTGATCCTCGTGCTGGTCACGACTGTGCTGGTGAGCGGAATTCCCTTGCCGCTGGCGGTCATCGGTCACGAGGGGAGCACGATCGTCGTCGTGCTGAACGGGCTACGGCTCCTCGGGTTCCGGCCTCGGCACGCGGCACGCCCTGCTCGTGACCGCAACGCCGTACCGGCCGCTCCGTCTCGCTGACCATCATCGCGCGCGGCTCCTCACCCGTACCGCGCTTCCTGCGGTGGTAGCATCCTTCCTGGTAGGAGGCCGCCCATGGGCGCAGTCAAGAAGGTCGCATTGTTCACGAACGAGTACCCGCCACACGTCTACGGCGGTGCTGGTGTCCACGTCGAGTACCTCAGCCGCGCCCTCGCTCGCCACATCGAGGTCGAAGTGCGCTGCTTCGGGGATCAAGACGTCCTCGAGGGCACCTTGCGCGTACGGGGCTACGCTGGCTGGCCGGAAGCGAAGCGCAACACCGACCCGCGTTTTGCGAGCGTGCTCGACGCGCTCTCGCGCAGCCTGGCGATGGCGAAGGATCCGCTGGATGCCGACATCGTCCACTGCCACACCTGGTACACCGATCTGGCCGGCTTCTGGGCGAGGCTCCTCTGGGATATCCCGCTCGTTGTGACCATCCACTCTCTGGAGCCGCTGCGGCCCTGGAAGGCGGAGCAGCTCGGGGCCGGCTACCGGCTGAGTAGCTGGATGGAACGCACTGGCATCGAGCATGCCGACGCGGTGATCGCCGTCTCCCGAGCGACTCGCGCAGATGTGCTGCGTCTCTTCCCCGTCGCCCCCGAGCGGGTGCACGTGATCCACAACGGCATCGACACCGACCAGTACCGGAAGACGGAGGCGACTGACGCGCTCCTGCGTCACGGGGTCGATCCCACCCGTCCGTACGTCCTCTTCGTGGGCCGCATCACGCGGCAGAAGGGAATCATCCACCTCGTGAACGCTGTCCCCTACCTCGATCCGGCACTCCAGGTCGTGCTCTGCGCTGGCGCACCCGACACCGAGGAGATCGGCCGGGAGATGGCGGAGCGGGTGGCCGCCGTCAGTGCCGGCCGGCCCGGCGTGATCTGGATCCAGGAGATGCTGCCACGATCCGAGGTGATCCAGTTTTACTCCCACGCGACCGTCTTCTGTTGCCCCTCGGTCTACGAGCCGTTCGGTATCATCAACCTGGAAGCGATGGCCTGCGAAACCCCGGTCGTGGCCTCTAACGTGGGTGGTATCCCGGAGGTCGTCGTCCCGGGCCAGACCGGTTTCCTCGTCGACCTGGAGCTGAAGCCGGGCACCTTCGACCCGGTCGACCCCGACGGGTTCTCGCGGGCGCTGGCTGAAGCGATCAACCGGATCGCGCGCGACCCGGAGCTGCGGCAGCGGATGGGAAAGCGTGGCCGGGAACACGTGGAGCGCGCCTTTAGCTGGGAAAGCGTCGCGCGGCAGACCCTCGAGCTGTACCGCAGCGTCGCCGCGACGTTCAGGGGCTCGACCGGCTGAGTCGCGTTCCCGGTAACCGCCGTGGCCGACCACCCGCTCCACACCAGGGCGGTGCGGCCCTCAGTCCGCAGGACGGCTGAACGCCGTCCTGACCGGGCGCCCGGCCATCTGCGGCACCGGCTCAGGCAGCGAGACCACGTAGGCCGTCGAGATAAAGGGGATGGTCAGGATCTCAGCCAGCGCCTCTTCCGGGATCGGGTCGTCCACGTTGAGCACCATGATCGCCTCGCCGCCCCGGTGGTGCCGTCCGACCTGCATCCCGGCGATGTTGACCTCGTAGCGGCCGAGGATCGTCCCGATCCGGCCCACGATCCCTGGGCGATCGTAGTGGTGCGTGATCAGCATGTGCCCGGCGAGAGGTCGCTCCAGCGAGAAGCGGTCGACCTCCATGATGCCAGCGTCCTTACGATCCCAGCGCACCGTGACGTGGTGCGGCGACTCGCCGTCGACCTCGAAGCTGAACTCCGGGATCACCGCCGCGCTCGGATCGAAGCGCACGCTGACGAGCAGGTTGAGCTCGGCAGCTACCAGCCTGGCGTTCACCGGTGTTACCCGGCGATCCGACCAGCGGCGCAGCGCCGAGCTGAGCGCAGCCGCCGTCACGTGCTCCGCGATGTCAGCCGCCACCTGCCCTCGTACCGTGACGGCGAAGGTGCTCGGCCGGTTGGGCTGGAGGACGGCGATCAGATGCCCGGCGGCGTCGGCCACCTGGGTCAGGCGGAGCAGCTCGGGCGCCTGGAGCGACGCGGCCGGCAGGTTGACCGCGTTGGGCACGACCTCACCGCGCAAGGCAGCCAGTGTGGTGGCGCTGATGATCTCCCCCACCGCCTCCAGCGCTTCCTTGCTGGAGCCACCGATATGCGGCGTCAGCACGACGTTGGGCAGCCCGAAGAGCGGGCTGGTGTAGGCAGGCTCCTCCGGAAACACGTCGAGGCCGGCGGCAGCGAGGTGCCCACGCTTGAGGGCCTCTGCCAGCGCCACTGTGTCCACGACATCGCCGCGGGCACAGTTGATCACGATCGCGCCGGGCTTCAGCCGGGCGATCGCCTCGGCGTCGAGCATGTGGTACGTCTCTGCAGTCGCCGGCACGTGGAAGGTGACGATATCGACGTTTTCCAGCAGCGTCTCGTAGTCGACAGGCTCGACGCCGAGCTGGAGGAAGCGCTCGCGCGTGATGTACGGGTCGTAGCCGAGCAAGCGAACCTCGAAGGCACGCAGGCGCTGCGCGACGACCGAGCCGACACGCCCCAGCCCGACGATACCGACGGTCTTGCCCTTGAGGTCGAACGGCTTGAAGCGCTTGCGCTCCCACCGGCCGCTATGGGTGCTGGCGTTGGCTTCTGGCAAGCAGCGCGCGATCGCCAGGATCAGCGCGATGGTATGCTCGCCCGCCGAGACGGCGTTCGCCCCGGGCGCGTTGAGCACCAGGATACCCGCCTCGGTGGCCGCATCGAGGTCGATGTTGTCGACTCCGGTGCCCGCTCGAGCGATAACCCGGAGTTTCGGTGCCGCTGCCAGCACCTCCCGCGTGACCTGGGTCTCGCTCCGCACGATTAACGCATCGGCGTCCTCGAGAGCCGCCAGTAGCGCCGTGCGGTCTCGCCCATCGACGTCGATGACCTCGGCTTCGGCTGCCAGTCGCTGGCGTGCCTTCTCGTCGATCAGGTCGCTGACGACGATGCGCTTGCGCCGCGGCTCGCTGTCGCTGCCCTCGCGCCAGCGCTCCTGCGGGCGGGCCGGCGCTGCGGTCGTGGTGCCGGCCAGTGCCAGAATCTGCTCGACCGCGCGTTCCAGATCCGGTACCCGCACAATGAACGGCGGCTCGTCGGCCGGCGCAGGCGCGTCGCTGAGCAGGAAGCAGGCGATACCGGCACGGGCGTAGCTCACGGCGTGGCGCTGGCTGTCCTCGATCGCGTGCGTGATGCCGAGCGAACGAGCGACGGCGACTTTGTCGTCGGCGAACTCGATGCGGCAGGCTGGGAACCGGTGGCGCCGGAGCCACTCCTCGGCCACCGGGCGGGAGCGTGCTGGCCGGGCGGTGACGATCCACACGTTGTCCGGGTCGAGGGTTTCCAGCAGGCGCTGGAGGAGCTGCTGAGCCCGCGGGGCGGGCTCGAGCAGGCTCGCCGGGCCGCCAGGCCCGTAGACCCACTCGCGCACGGCGACCGGCACGTTGCACCCGGCGGAGTCGACGAAGGCGTGGTCTGGAAGCTGCATCCCCAGCGCGCGGTTCGCCGCCTGGGCGAGCGGGGCGGGGTGTTCTGTCAATACACCGTCAAGATCGAGCGCGAGACGGATGATTGGCTTCTGCACGTCGTTCCCTCCAGTCCAGTCTAGACTTCATCGACATGTCCGGGAACCCCGGACGGCGACTGGATCCGGAGGGACTACTGGCGCCGCGACCGGAGCGGGAGGACACCGAGCACCATCCGCTGAGCGGCATGCTGTAGGGCAGCGAAGCGAAAGAGCACAGGCGCTGCATTCGATCCTCCTTGCGGTCGTCCAAGCGGCGCGCCAGTATCCGCGCTCACTCTTGACGATCGGCAACTGTCGAGTCGGAGTATAGCCGATTTCGCCTCCGCTGGCGAGGGGCTCCGCTGCGTCAGGGGTGCTGGCTCAGTCTGGTGCGCTTCATGGGGGTCAAAGCCTATGGGCGATCGACTGAACCCAGGTTGCGCCCGCTTGCCGAGCGCTAGTGGCCAGGCGCTGATCCGCACACCAGAGTTCAGCCCCCAACTCCTCGGCGAGCGCGAGGTAGAAGGCATCGTAGGCCCGCCGCTGCCCGAGTCGTGTGGCCCATTCGAACGCAGCGCGCGTTTGCTCAGATGTCATCGGCAGGAGCTCTACCTCCAACGCCAGCAGGTCGTGTAACGCGCGGCGGCCTTCTTCCAGGGAGATGGCACCAGTGTGAACGAGCGCCCGCAGTGCCGATGCGCTCTCAGCCAACCAGAGCATCGGCGCCACTACCCTGACCCCCTCGCGCCGCCACTGGATAAGGAAATCGAGGGGGTCAACCGGAGAGACGACCGGCACCACGACCCAGATCGCGAGGCTGGCGTCAACGACGACCGTCCGTCGAGCCGGCCAAGATGTCTGCATCTCGCTCCTCCCGTACCGCCGCGACGAGTGCCGCCACGTCGATGTCGAGCGGCACGCCACCGCGACGCTCGAGCACCGCCTGCCGGTGCTGGCGGATTCGCTCGAGGGCGGCCATTTGCCGTGCCCGGATCATGTCGGCAGCCTGATCCCGCTGAGCCAGGTAGTCGCGAACCAGCTCCCTCAGCAGCTCGGACAGGCTGCGCCCCTCGAGCCGGGCCAGCTCGACCAGTGCTCGATACTGCTCCGGCTCCAGCAGGATTTGCGTCCGCTGCATCCGCTGCCTCACGCTCTCGCCTCCAGTGATGTATACATCTCCATCTCAACACCCATTGTACTGCGCGGTCGTGAGCACGGCGCGCGGGTAGCCCGCGCCTGGAGACAGGGAAACGACTCACAGGCCAAAACGGATTCTGAAGCTCACGAACATCCAGAAAGCCGGGCTAGCCTTCACAATTCCTCCTATTGACCGATTGACACCGATCGGGCCGGTGACTATGCTGGGGGTAGAGTCCGCGACAACACAAGAGCGGTGCCCGTGCCAGCGAGGGAGGTGAGGCATGTGGAAACCGGAGCCGAGTCTTGCGGATCTCCAGTACCTCGTCGAGAAAGCTGGCCTGACCCGCGACGCGCTCCTCTCCGCCTACCGCCAGATGAGCCTGATCCGCCACTTCGAAGAGACCATCGCTGACCGCTACTACATCGGCAAGACCCCGGAGTTCAACATGGCGGCCGGGCCGATCCGCGGTGAGATGCACCTGGCGGTCGGGCAAGAAGCCGTCGCTGTCGGTGTCTGCTCGCTCCTCGAGAGCCAGGACGTGGTGGTCAGCACTCACCGGCCGCACCACCACGCGCTCGCCAAAGGCGTCGATGCAAGCAAGCTGGCGGCAGAGATCTTCGGCAAGCAGACAGGGCTCTGCCGCGGCAAGGGCGGCCACATGCACCTGTTCGACAAGGAGAAGAACTTCTCCTGCAGCGGCATCGTGGGTGCCTCCTTCCCCCAGGCGGCCGGCGCTGCCTTCGCCTTCCGCCAGCGCGGCCAGCGCAACGTGGCGGTCGCCTTCGCTGGCGAAGGCGCGGCGAACCACGGTACCTTCGCCGAGACGCTCAACGCGGCTGTGCTCTGGCAGCTTCCGCTGGTCATCGTCGTCGAGGACAACATGTACGCCGACTCGACGCCCAAGTGGGCCGCACTCGCCCAGCCGCACCAGTTCCAGCGGGCGCTGGGCTACAACGTGCCCTCGTACCTCGTCGACGGCATGGACGTGATCGACGTCTACCGCGCGGCCAGGACAGCGATCCAGCGGGCGCGCGACGGGCAAGGCCCTGCCTTGATCGAGGCCATCTGCTACCGCTACCGCGGGCACTTCGAGGGCGACGCCGAGGAGTACCGAACCAAAGAGGAAGTCGAGCTCTGGCGCGCGCTCGACCCGATCCCGCGCCTCGGCAACCGGCTCAAGAAGCTGGGCTGGGCCGACGACGCTACGCTGGAGGCGCTCCGCGCCGAGGCCAAGCGTGCGGTCGAGGCGGCGGTGGCCTTCGCCGAGCAGAGCCCGCTGCCCGATCCGGCTGAAGCACTGACGGGGGTGTTCCGATGAGAAAGATGAAAGGGATCGCCTTCGCGATCGCTGAGGCCATCGACCAGGAGATGGCCGAGCGGCAGGACATCGTCGTGCTGGGTGAGGACGTCACCTACTGGGGCGCGGTCTTCGGCTTCACCATCGGCCTGCACCAGAAGTACGGCCGTGACCGCGTGGTCGACACGCCGATCACTGAACAAACATTCTTCGGGATGACGGTCGGCGCGGCGGCCGTCGGGATGCACCCGGTGGTCTCGCTGATGTTCGTCGACTTCCTCGGCGCCGGCTTCGACCAGATGTACAACCACATGGCCAAGAACCACTACATGTCGGGCGGCCAGTTCGCCATGCCGGTCACGGTGCTCACCGCGATCGGCGGCGGCTACGGCGACGCCGAGCAGCACTCCCAGGTGCTCTACGGCCTGTTCGCCCATGTGCCGGGCTTCAAGGTCGTGGTACCGGCGACGGCCTACGACGCCAAGGGGCTGACCATCAGCGCGCTGCGCGACCAGAACCCGGTGGTCATTTTCGGCCACAAGCTGCTGACTGGCCTGCCCTTCTTACCGTTCGAGGGGCAGGAAGAGGACGTCCCGGAAGAGCGCTACACCGTCGAGTTCGGTAAAGCGGCGGTTCGCCGCGAGGGCTCCGACCTGACGATGGTCGCCGCCGGGCTGATGGTGCATCGCTGCCTGCGCGCCGCCGAGCGGCTGGCCCAGGACGGCATCGCCGCCGAGGTGATCGACGTCCGCACGCTGGTGCCGCTCGATGCCGACACGCTGGTCGCCTCGGCGCGCAAGACCGGGCGCGTGCTGATCGTGGACGAGGACTACCGCAGCTACGGGATGACTGGCGAGCTGGCCTTCCGGATCCAGGAGGGCGCCTTCGACGCGCTCAAGACCCCGATCCGCCGGCTGGCGGTGCCCGACGTGCCGATCCCGTTCTCGGAGCCGCTGGAGCGCGCGGTGATCCCCAGCGTCGATCGGATCTACGAGGAGGCTCGCGCCCTCGTCACCGCTCCCGCCCGAACCGCCTAGATCTCTGCCACACGGCAGACGAGAGGGGACGGCCATCTGGCCGTCCCCTCTCGCGTTCGCTGCTCGCTCACGAGCGCGGATCAGCCCTGCTCCTCTGGCTCCGGTGGGCGGATCAGCATCACCGGGGCGTTCCCTTCGCGGAGGACGCGCTCCGCCACGCTCCCGAAGATCACCCGGCTGAGCCCACCGCGCCCGTGCGTCGCCATGACCACCAGATCCGGCTGCTGCTCCCGCTCGAACGCGAGGAGCTGCTCGATCGCCAGCCCTTCCAGCACATGGCTCTCGACTCGGATCCCCTCCCCCCGCACTCGCTCGGCCACCTCGCTCAAGTACGTCGACGCGCTCTCGACCATCTGCCGGGTTACATCGGCGATCAGGTCTGCCGAGACGGTCGCCGTACCGTGCGCGCCCAGCAAGGCGTAGACTTCGGGGGTCTCCACGACCCGAACCAGGTGGAGGTCAGCGCCGAACCGGCGCGCCAGCTCGACGGCAGCGGGCAGCGCCGCTTCAGCGAGTACCGAGCCGTCGAGCGGCACCACGATGCTGCGGAGCACGCCCGGTTCCCGCGCGGGAATCCCTGACCGGATCAACAGGACAGGCGCTCCGGCCCCCCGGACGACGCGATCGGCTACACTGCCGTAGAGCCAGCGTCCCAGCCCGCCCCGACCATGTGTGGTCATCACGATCAAGGGCTCGGCCAGCTCCTGAACCAGATCGATGATCTCTGCCGCTGGGTGTCCGTAGCGCACGCTGAGCTGCACACGTTCGCCGAGTTGCCCGCTCAGGCGCGAGAGATATTCCCGTGCTTCGGTGGCCTCGTCCGGTGAGGCTTCGATCGGCACCACTCGCACCAGGTGGAGCACTGCGCCTGTCTTCTCGGCGATCCCTTTCGCATAGGGTAGGGCGGCCTCAGCCAGCTCCGAGCCATCGAGTGGAACGAGCACAGTGGCGAACATCGTCGACTCCTCTCGCTTCCCGCCGACCGACCGACTAGCAGCATGGTACCATGACGCCGCGTTCGCTTGGCGCTGGGCGTTCTTCAGACCAGCGCGCTCTCGGGCGGTGGTGTCTCCCGTGTGCATGGTGGTGGCACGCTCGAAGAGGATCGGTACGAGCGGGAGGGAACGATGACGCAGGCTGCAGTCCGGCTACCAGTGTCCACGCTCCAGCGGTTCGTCACCGACCTCTTCCTCCGGTTAGGGCTGACCGAGGAAGAGGCGACGATCTCCGCGGATGTCCTCCTGGCAGCCGATATCCGCGGGCTCGATTCCCACGGGTTGGCGCGTATCCCGATGTACGTCAACCGGATCCGGAGCGGACTGGTCAACCTGCGGCCGAACTTCCGGGTGATCGCTGAGACGCTGGCGACCATCGCCTTCGACGCCGACAACGGCATGGGCCACCCAGCCGCCTATCGGGCCATGCGCCGCTGTATCGAGAAGGCCAAGGAGACGGGCCTCTGCATGGCCACGGTTCGCCAGAGCAACCATTTCGGCATCGCTGGCTACTACGCCACCATGGCCCTCGAAGAGCCGGGACTCTGCGGCGTCGCGATGAGTAACGCCACGCCGCTCGTCGTGCCCACCAACGCCCGCGAGCCGTACCTGAGCACGGCGCCGATCGCCGTCGCCATCCCGGCCGGCAAGGAGCGGCCATTCGTGCTCGATATGGCAACCAGCACCGTGGCCTGGGGCAAGATCGAGATCGCCCAGCGGGAAGAGAAGCCGATCCCGGCCGGCTGGGCACTGGATCGTGACGGGAAAGTGACCACTGACCCCTTCGCCGCGGTGGCGCTGACGCCGCTGGGCGCATTCCCCGAGCTGCGCAGTCACAAGGGGTACGGCCTGGCCCTGTTCATCGAGGTGCTCTGCGGGCAGCTCGCCGGTGCAGCCTGGGCCAAGTACGTGGCCGGCTCGCGATCCGAGCCTCGTCCTTCGAACACCGGGCACGCCTTCCTCGCCTGGCGGATCGACGCCTTCCGCCCGCTCGACGAGTTCCTGGCGCATATGGACGAGATGCTCCACGAGCTGCGCACCGCCCAGCCCGTCGCCGGGGTCGAGCGCGTGCTGGTGCCCGGCGACCCCGAGTTCGAAGCGGAGGCTGACCGGCGCGCCAACGGGATTCCGGTGCACCCCAAGGTGCTCCAGGAACTCCGGGTCATCGCCACTGAGCTCGCGATGCCAGTACCGTTCTAGCCTCGACCGAGCGCCCTGGTAGGCCCCGCGGAGACCCCTCAGATCGAGAAGAAGAGCGAGCGGTAACGGTCGGCGAGCCGTTGATCGCCGTAGGCGGTGCCGGCGCGCACCCGCCCGAAAGCGGTGAGGACGAGGCTCCCCGGGTCGAACTCGAACACGGTCGGCGCGTTCAGCTCAGCGAGCGAGCATGGCTCGTAGGTGTAGCCGCCCGCGGTGACGGTGACGCGCCAGGCGCCGCCGTTCCGGCCGGATACCCGGAAGCCGACCTGGATCGGCTCCGAGCCGACCCGCTCGGTGTCCGTCGTCACCTGCCAGAGGATGAACATGAACGGCGCGAGGAAGTCGGCCACGTCACCCGGCAGCCCGTTGGGCAGGCCGAGTCCCTCGCGGATATCCCAGCCGTGCACGCCGTAATCCATGAGCTGGAAGACGGGGTAGATGAACGCTGGCAGCGGGCCCATATAGGCGTGCGGTACCTGCAGCCCCGTCCACTCGTCGGCGCTCAACCCCTCGAAGATCGCCATTACCCGCTCGAAGTCGTCGCGCAGGCGCTGAAGTAGCTCGGCCTGTGGCACCGAGCGAAAAGTCAAGGCGCGCTCGTCGAGCCGCTTGGCCATCACGCGCAACCCGAGGGCTGGCTCCGCCTGGCCGCCCCTGTGCGCAATATCGAAGGCCTTCAAGTAGCCCTCGGTCACATCGACCATATGGCCGACGATATCCCGTACCTGCCAGTGACCACAGGCGGTCGGCGCCTCCCAATGTTCAGGGCGCTCGGCCAACTCCATGACGCGCCTGGCCTCCTCGCGCACCACGCCGAGGAGCCGATCCTTGTTGCTGTAGTTGGTGGCATCCCACTGGGCGCGGTCTGGAACCTGCTCGATAGTTGCCATGGGATCCCCTTTCGACGAATGGGCACCGGCGACGAGCGGAGTCCTCCGTGACGCCAGCCGAACCATGCGGCCAGTCGCTGTGCTGGGAATCACACGCTCATGCTAGCGCTGAGCGGGACATTTGACAACAGGCGAATCGCCTAAAGCTTCATCACGTTCCCCCTTACCTCGTGGCCGCTCGCAGCGCGCTGAATTGCGAACAACGTTCGCTCAAGCGGGCTGGGTGCCTTCCTTGATGGCAATGCCCGCCCCCTGGCCTCTCAGCCGGCGTGAGCCGGCTCTTGGAAGTGAGCGCGGAACTTCAGCCCGGCGTGCAGTGAAGCGGGCCCAATTCAGCGCAGCGCGGGAGAGAAGGTAGTGGGGTGTCTCGCGCCGAGCCGGCTCGCGGCCAGCGAGCGCGGACAAGCCTCGCCTCTCTTGGCCGGCCGGCTCGCGTGCGGCATGCTGTGCCAGAGGCCCGGCGCGGCCGGGCACTGGGCGCGAGCGAGTGACCCGAAAGGAGCGAGCCATGAGTAGCGGCGCGCGAGGGTTCGGGCTAGCAGCGACGACACCAGCCATCGTGATCCGGGCGGCAGCGGCTGCGGCGGAGCAACACGGGTATCGAACGTTCTGGGTGAACGATACGCCGGACGGCGACGGGCTGGCCGCGCTGGCTGAGGCAGCGTCCGTGACCCGTCAGATCGGCCTGGGCGTCGGGGTCATCCCGCTGTCCCGGCGCTCGGCGGAGAGCATCGTCGAGCAGGTACGCCGGCTAGGGCTGCCACTCGACCGGCTGCGGCTGGGCATCGGTAGCGGAGCGGGGCCGGGCGCCCTGCGGCGGGTGCGACAGGGTGCCCGGGCGCTGCGGGACGCGCTACCAGTCGAGCTGGTCGTGGCGGCGCTGGGGCCCAAGATGTGCCGGCTTGCTGGGGAGGTGGCCGATGCCGTGTTACTCAACTGGCTTACGCCCGAGCACGCACGCGTCTCCGCCGGCTGGGTGCAGGAGGGAGCAGAGCAGGCCGGGCGGCCGCGGCCGAAGCTCTACGCCTACGTGCGCGTCGCCATCGGCCCGCCCGCGATCCGGCGGTTGGAGCAGGAAGCTGAGCGTTACGAGCGTATCCCCGGCTACGCCGACCACTTCGCCCGTATGGGCGCGCGCGCCCGGCAGACGGCGATCGCGGTTGATCGACCGGAAGAGCTGCCAGCGGCACTCCGGGTATGGGACGACGTGCTCGACGAGCTGGTCGTGCGCGCTATCGCCGCCACCGACGAGGTGGAGCCGGTACTGGAGCTGGTACGGGCTGCGGCTCCCGGAGTTCCGGCCCGTTAGCCCCTGAGCGGGCGACCGCTGCCGGCGAGCGCCGGTGAACGACGAGGAGAACGGGAACCTCCGCGATTTGCGCGTTGTAGTACCGGTGGGCAGTCGAGGTCGCGCACCGACGGAGGTTCGCCATGGCTCAACGCGTCCGCTCGCTCGTCGCCGTCATCCTCATACTGGCGCTCACCGCCGGGCTGGGCATCGTCACCACGATGGCTGCCCGCAGGCATGAGCCCAGTGAAACGGTGGCCGAGGCCGACCCGGTCACGCTTCCAGACACGCTGCTCTTCAGCACCTACGACCAGCAGACCGGCCGCTCGATGCTCAGCGCCCTGATGCCCGGGCACCGGCTACCCCAGCCGATCCTCGAGTCTGCTGGCTTCGTCTCATCCAGCGACGCGGCGATCTCCCCGGACGGCCGCCAGCTCGTCGTCCGCCAGGTCGAGGAGGTCGAAGGCAGGCAGGTCGGCACGGTGATCGCGCTCGCGACCGACACGCTCGAGACGCAGTGGCGTGCTCACGTGATGGAGCTGGCGACCCCGGCCGGTGCTGCGACGCCGAACTCGGGGCCGATCGACGAGCGCCCGCAGCTCATAGAGCGCCCGCAGCTCATACTGGACAGCGTGGCCGTCACCGCCGACCGCGTCTACGTGGCTAGCCACGTGTGGCAGGCGGCGGACCCGATCACGATCACTGTGCTGGATCGCTCCACCGGTGCGGAGGTCGCGCGCTGGGCGGTCGATACCGGAGGGCCGGCGCCAGGGTTCGCCCGCCTGCTCACCTCCCCTGACGGCGCGAGCCTCGTCGTCCTCGCCTCGACCTGGGATGCGCTTCCGAGCGACCAGGACGCCGATGGTGAGCTCGGCCCGACGCTCTACGCCCGGCTGCGGCTGCCCGAGGGCACGGTCGAGGCGCGCACGGTGGTCGAAGCGCAGCCGGGGGCAGTACCGCTGTGGGACGGCCGCCCGACGCCGGACGGTCGCTGGCTCTACGGCATCGTCAACCAGAGCGCGCGCCGCGTCTCTGTGACCTTCCTCGACCTGGCGAACGGCGCGATGGGGCCGTCGCTCGACCTCGCCTTCGACGAGCAGGCCGACTACTTCCCCTACGAGCACGTCGTCTCGCCCGACGGGCGCCGGCTCTATGTCCTGGCGCCGACGAGCGGCGAGCTGGCGATCATCGACCTGGAGCGCCAGCGGATCGAAAGGCAGGTCGCCATCGAGATAGAGGCCCAGCCGGCGCGCTCGTCGTGGCCCGAGCGCTTCCTTGCCGCGCTGCGCGGCCTGCTCGCGCGAGAGGCCGCGGCCAAGTTCTCCTTCGCGGACGGCGGTATGCAGCTCTCGCCGGACGGGAGCCGGCTCTACGCGATCGGGTTCCAGGGTGAGGCCCAGCAGGGGAGGATGGACGGGATCTGGGTCATCGACACGGCGTCGTGGCGCATCGTCGATCGCTGGCTGCCGGGCACGAGCCCGGGTGGCATGTTCCTCAGCCAGGACGGCCGCTTTCTCTACGCCCAGCTCTGGCGCACCAGCCCAGCGCAGAGCCAGATCGAGCTGAGCGTGCTCGACGCCACGACCGGCGTCGAGGTCTTCACGGTGCCGGTTCAGAGCCCCGACGTCACCACGCTGGCGGAACTCTACCGTCGCACCTTCGGCCGCGCCCCCGCCAGCGGTACGCTCCCTCGGAACGCTCCGGCCGACGCCCGGCCGATCGCCGCGCTGACGGTGTCGGCCGACCCGGCCAGCGTGCTCGCCGGCCATCCGGTGACGATCGAGGCGCGCTTCGTCGACCCGGTGACGGGCTGCCCGCTCCGCCGCAGCCAGGGTGACGTCCGCTACGACCCGCCTGATCGAGTGATCGCCGCGCTCGCCTACCGCGACTCGGACGGCCCCGTGACCGTCGAGCTGGAGCCGGCCGGCTTCGCGCGCTACCGAGGGCAGGTCGCGCTGGCAAAGGCCGGCCCCTGGACGCTCACGGTCGTCGCCGAGCGCGACGACTCCTTCGACAGTCGCGCCTACCGCGCGGCAACCGTGACCGTGCTGCCGACGTTCGACGGCACCGATGGGCGCGCCTACGTGCTGCGGATCACGACCGACCCGGAGCGGCCGGTCGTGCACCAGCGGATGCTCTTCCGCCTGGCGTTCGTGGACGCCGAGACCGGGAAGCCGCTTCCAGCGGACGTCACGATCGCCGACGGCTCACTGTCCGGAGTGTTCACGCCCCTCGCGAGCTTTTACCTCGGGGTGGACGGCGGGGCGACCACCGGCCGGTTCGAGCCGGTCGGACACGGTGTCTACGAGGGTCACGTGACCTTCTGGGAAGCGGGCACCTGGTGGGTCGAGGTGAGCATGCGGCACGCCGACGGCAGCGTCGTGCCGGTCATGGTCGACACGATCGAGGTGGGCAGGGAGTGAGCCAAGCGCGGTTAGTGGTGCAATCGCCTTTCTCGAGTGCACCGGGTTGGTGCGGAAGCACAGGCCACTCTTTCCCGCCGCCATGCCCATCGCAGGTGCTTGCCCGCGCTCGAGTGGCGGTTGCGCACCCGGGCTGCCGGGTCGGCGCTACGCTCCCAGCAGATCCCGGATCTGGTCGAGGTGCTCGCGGTCGTGCTCGATCAGGTCTTCGACGATGTCCTCGACCGTGATCTCGTCTCGCGTCTCGTGGATGGCCTTGCGCGCCCAGTCCTTCGGGGAAAGGTTCATCAGCAGCGAGACGGTCTCGCCGCGCTCGCGCCCGAAGGCCTCGAGGACTTCGGCTAGGCTGCGGCTCGCGTAGTCGCCTGCCCGCGCCAGCTCGAGCTGGTTCATAGCCCGGAAGTAGGGCGTGTCCTCGGCCAGCATCCGCGCGATCCGTTGCCGGCAGAGACGCTCCGCGTCGACCAGATGGGCGATGACCTCGATCGGCCCCCAGTTCTCGTTCGAGCGCTGCGCGGGGAGTTCCCGGCCCTCGACGAGGCCCTGGAGGCGCCTCGGCGTCTCGGCGAGAAGATCGATGAGTTCACGGTACGCATCCAGCATGCGCTGCTCGCTTCCGCTCGATCGGCCTAACGACGTACCCACGTCCATAGAGTGCGACGGGATCAAGAGTGCGACGGGATCAACGCGCAAGGTAAGTCACGATCTCTTGCGGATGATCGAACCAGTAATCGCGATACGCCTGCGACGCCTGGTTCGTGCATCCAGTGTACAGAAGAAGGCGTACCTGTACGACTAACCCTTCATACGTGAAACCCTCAGCGTGGCCAAGCTCTTCGAAGAAGAGTTCCCGAAACCCGTCCAACTTGGACTGACAATCTGTCTGTTGCATCCATTTGGGACCAACGAATACGATGCCGTACTCCTGTGCTTTGTGGAGCCAGATGATGAAGTCAGGAAGGAGATAGCATATCCGAGTACCTATAGAATCATAGTACAGGATGTATGCATCATCGAGAGTCTCATCGAGCCTACTGAAGTTCCGCGTTCAATGGAGATATCCAGGTTCCTTGTAAGTCCGTTGTCCTTATACCAGTTCCAGAGCCCTATCTTGCGCTCCTCATTCACTGCGGCAGGCCTCCCTCGGCGAAGTCCCGTAAGCCATCGTAATACTTCCAAAGGGCCTTGAGCGCGTATTTCAGGGCGTCCTGCTGGTAGTCTAGTCCCATAGGCGCTTTGTGCGCGAAAAGGTTGCGAGTTCCAGATCCTGTCAGGCTGGAGGCAGGCCCCGCATGGCAAATCGTCCAGCATGTCCTGGAGGGTACGCATAGCCTCTTAATCCTCCCGTAGACTAGACAGCCAGATATTTGCCTCTTTCGCCAGGAGTTCAGCGCGCGAGAGGAGGAAATCGTCGAAACGCTCGACGGCCCAGGCGGCTTGCAAGTCGTGGAAGTCCCCATCGGCAACCTGTGCGAAGAGTTCCGGAATGCAATGGCGCCGCAGCACGTCCGCTCTGATGCTGAATTGCTGGATATATTGCCACGGTGGCTTGCCTGAGAGCTTGTTGACATTCGTGCGTTCGTTCAACACGGTTATATTCGCTAACGAATGAATCTCATCGTCCTGTCGGCGATGATGGAGGAGACTTCGGGGATAAATATGGTGCCATTGTGGCTGATATCCGCTTGTGACAGCGCTCCCTGTGTTGTCGTAACCCAGCCGTGTCCCATCTACCCAATCGACCGCAGTGTTGTTGTAAAGCACTAAGAACATGATCAGGCGCAAGAATCGGCTCCCCACACGGTCATACCGATTGAGAAACTCAACCTCGTCTATGGTAAAATCTACCTCGAGACGATCTATCAGTTTCCTCGTGGCCTCAGCGAAGGATGAAGCAGTACTGATGACTTGAACATCTTCATTGAGTGTCGCGATCGCAGAGCCACTGTATCGTCCCGCTCGATTTGCCATCAAGAACCACCAAAGAGCCTTCGAGAATCGATAACTCTGGTGCTGTTTCCAGCGGCCGTGGAGTGCAAAGAGCGGGATGAGGCTATTCATGGAAGGTAGGAGGTCCCCCGAAAGGACTCCATATTGGGCTAACCGCCTGATGACCGTGGAAATCGCATCCGATGCTTCTTTCCAAACCTTTTCGAAGGACTCAGGGTTCCAGAAATCGGAGGGAACCTCTTTCAAGCGGGCCCTCCCAAGGCCGATAGCCGTCATGGTACGAATAAAGATGCCGGCATCGAGATCCCATCCTCGTTCTTCTAGGGCAGTTCTATACGGAAGGTACTTTTCTCGCACCCATCCCGGATTACGTACGGCGGCCAGAGCGAGGATGACATCGGCTTCCTTGACCCGAGTGCCGGCCTGGTTCAGACGGGAGAAAATTTCGGCAACATCTTCTACTTCGTGTTGCACCTTGATGACAAGGATCTGTCGTTCTCGAATTTTCGACAGGCGCTGGAGCCGGGCGTGGATTTTGCCGAAGAGGTTCGCCTGGCCTGTCTGCTGCTCGATACTTTGGGCAATCTCCTGTGCCAGTTCGGTCAGCGCTTCTCCGATTTTGTCTTCCTTGCTTCCGTCCTCCTGGCTTTTGGCCTCGATGGAGAGGACGCGGCGTAAGGAGATCCAGCGCGGATCTTGCCGCCGGATGGGGTTTGGGAGGCCGAACACCAACTGCCCATCGTTCTCTGGGAGCAAGTTGACCACCACATCGTATCGCTCCAGGGCCTTGTTCCAGGCTTCGCTGTCCCGCCACCAGTACGGTTTTCGCCCCAGAAGCAAGCATAAAGCGGTCGTGCGCTGCTGCCCGTCAACAATCCAGAGAGAAGCCTGCGACCCCTGGGCGGTCTTGGTCTCTTGATAGTCCGATGAATCCCACAGCAGGAACGAGCCCACAGGGTAATCTCGATACAGTGACTCGGCCAGCAGGGCTACGTCTTGAGGGCTCCACACGAAATCACGTTGGAATTCGGGGATGTCCATCCGCTTGCTCACAGCCTGGGCGGCGATCTCCTGTACGGTGAGCTGTTCGAAGGCCATATGCCGCGCCTCCTACCACTAGTTCAAACGCCTCACGAACTCCCACAGTGGGCAGTACAGGTTCAGCCAAGTATCATCTTCGAAAACTACTGTACAGGGGTCTCGTGGCGTCATCCGAGATGTCCGGGTAAAGCTTGGAGAGCTTCAGACGAATGTCCCCTGTGTCCTCTGATAGCCTCACGGATACTCCGCATCGCTTCCCCGAGCCATGGATATCCGAGTAACGCAAGGATCAGCATTGGTTGCAAGGATACCGAAGTGGTGTCATCGTACCTCGCGATTATCCCTCGCTACACTCGCTGTCGCACGACTCTGATGCGCGATTTGCGCGTCGAGGAAACATCATCACTATAACGCACTCCCGCTTGCCTCGGCATCTCTGCCGAACATCCGTAGCTAATTGATGCTGGCCCTTATAGAGTGCGTCCGGCGATGGCACCGGAGGCGGCTCGTCAACGAACTTTACTTCTAACTGCAAGGTGCACGGGTGTCTCTCAACCATCCCTCCCGCCCAGGGAAGAGAACTTTACGGCTTCCCTTGATGTCCGATCACTCTCGGCTATAGCGGCTCAGCGCGGCTCACTCCGGCTCGGCCTGGCCGTCGGTCAGGTGCCAGGTGATCCCGAACGGGTCGCGGAAGACGAACGAGTGGCGTCGATCCTCGCTGACCGCGTACCCCCGCACGAGCGCCATGCCGCGCAGCTCGACCAGCGACTCCGGGGCGACCCGCAGGCTGATGTGCTGGAGCCGCGGCTCGACGAACACCGTGCCCCGACCGGCCGCCTGGATCAGAAGCGCCAGAGGCCCGTTGCGAAGGAAGCAGTACTCCGGGTAGATTCCCTGCCGCAGTCCGGCGTCCCAATCGAAATCGGCGGGCAGGAACTCCCAGCGCTCCCCCGCCTGGCGGGCCCGGAAGACGACGTCCATGCCGAAGAAGTCGTGGTAGAACGCCTCGGCCCGGCGGATATCGGCAACGCGGATCGCGATGTGCTCTACCGCCTCGATCGTCGGCCGGCGCTCGGCCGGTAGGAGCGGGCTCCCCTCGGGTACCAGCAGGCCGTACGGTAGAAGAGCTGGAACCACTACCGCCTGGACGGCCAGCGGCTGAGCGGCCGGCTGCTCGTGCTCGGACATGGTGACCGTCTCCCTCCATCCCCCACACGCTCAACGGTACCAGCTCATGGTACCGAGCACCTGGTTGCCGAGCAGGCCGAGCTGCACCTCGTGCTCGGTGCCAGCATGCTCCGGATGGTACTCGAACCGGGCCCGCTCGAAGTACTGCACTGTGTATGTCTTGCCGTCTTCGGGGTTGACCTCGCTCAGCTCGCCGCTGATCGGATAGCCGAAGATCGCCAGGCCGCCGTTCCGCTCCCAGTAGCGCTTGAACGCGCCGCTCAGGTACTGGCCCGTCTCCGGGAAGTAGACCCGGTTCGGGTCGGGTGGCTGGTCGGGGCTCGGCGGCGGCTGGCGCTCGAACTGGCGTCCCCGCGTTACGTACCAGCCGAGCAGGCCGAGCTGCACCTCGTACGGCGTGCCGCGGAACTCCGGCCAGTATTCGAAGCGCGCGCGCTCGAAGTACTGCACCGCCCGTCCGGCGACGAAGAACACCTCGGTCTTGGGATAGCCGAACAGCGCGAGCCCACCGCGCTCGCGCCAGTAGCGCAGGAAGGGCCCGCGGAGTGTGTGCCCGGTCTCAGGGAAGTACCAGACGTCCGGCCCGGCGTCGGGTGGCGGGGGCGCCGGCGCAGTGGGCAGTAGCTCCGGCCGTGCCAGCGACTGGTAGACCATGTAGGCCGGCTTGCGCGGCCACGGCGTCGCCTCCCGGCCGTAGCGGAAGGCCGAGTCGCGCAACCTCACCAGGCCCCAGTTGGCGTAGTCGTGACCATATCCGAAGTCTTCGTACTTGAACCAGAAGACGCGGTCGACGAACGGTGCCTGGTCGCGCAACACGGTGTAGACCTCGCGCAGGAACGCGGCCTGCTCCAGCTCCTGCTGGGTCGGATCCATGATGCCGGAGACCGACCACTCCGGCGGGGCAGCCGGGTAGCCGATCTCGGTTACCCAGATCCCGGAGGTATCGCCGTACTCCGTCTGGAGGGCGCGCAGCCGCTGGACGTCGGCGAGCGTCTCCTCAGGCGGCAGGTTGTACGGGTGGATCGAGATGCCGTCCCAGGGATAGCGCCCGGTGCGCTGCACGTAGTCTCGTACGGCCTCTGACTCGTAGACGGCACGCAGCCAGTCGAGGTGGTCGGTCTGGCCGCTCTCGCGGTCGTGGAGGAGGGAGCCGGCCACGAACTGCACCGATGGGTGCGCCGGCTTGACCGTCTCGTAGAGATCGACCGCGATGCGGCCGTAGATCTCGGGGTCGACGGCCTTCTCCCTGCCCAGCGTCTCCCAGTGCAAGACCTGGTTGGCGTTGGGTTCGTTGAGGATCTCGATCGCGCCGAGCCGGTCGCCGTAGCGGTCGACGATCTCCCTGACCCGCTGGACGAAGGCGCGGCTGTAGCTGTTGCGGCCATCAGGGCCAGGCCGGTCGTTGATGTGCCGGAACCGGTAGGACTGGTCGAGGTCGGCCAGGATGCCGGAGCCCATCACAGCCAGCACCTTGACCCTGTAGCGCGGGGCCAGCTCCTGGATGTACCAGTCGTGCTTGACCGGGTCGATCCAGCCAGGGCCTTCCGGCTGGTCGTACTCGGCGTGGATCTCGATCCGCACCCAGCCGGCCCCCATCGCTGCGATGTCGGCCATCATGTCCTCGAGGAAGGTGCGGTTCACGTCGAGCGGGTGGCGCTCCGGGTCGGTGTTGTATTCGTACCACGGGTCACGGCCGACGACGCCGAAAAAGTCGCGCGGGTTCGCCGGGTCGCGGGCTGCCCAGACGAGCGAGGGACGTCCGAGGAGCAGAAGGCCGAGCAGCAGGACGAGGGTCAGTCGCTGGCCTCTCCCAGCGAGAGCCACGTTCCTTCCCTTCCCCCTCCTCAACCCAGTCGGCGGAGCGACGGTGACAGGCCGCTCTCCCGCAGCGGCTGGAGCACGAAGCGCTCGATCGCCTCGGCGACCCCGTCCTCATCGTGCCCGCTGACGACAGCGTCGGCTCGGGCCTTGACGTGCGGTGCCGCGTTCCCCATCGCGACACCGAGCCCGGCGGCCTCGAGCAGCGGTAGGTCGTTCTCTCCATCGCCGACCGCCAGCACCTCGCCCAGCGTGATCCCCAGTTGATCGGCCAACACGGCGACCCCACTCGCCTTCGTGGTGCCAGGCATGTGGACGTTCGCCGCCCAGAGCGGTGGGCTCGCCTCCCACGCGAGCGGCCCCGTGTGAAACAGCGAGAGGCCGCGCTGGGCGAGCTTGGCGGTAACGGGGCGAAGTCGCTCTTCTGGCGCAAAGAGGTCGATCGTCAGCACGTCGGGCAGGTCGAGCAGCGCGTGCGGCGGCAGGCGCTCGACGTCGCCTGGGCGGGTTGCGATCGCTGCCTCCAGCAGCGTGGCAGCCTGGCCAGGCACCTCGGTCAGGACGATCCGCTCCCCCGACTGCGGGCCTCTGATCAGGAGCAACCCCAGCTCGTGTTCGAGCGCGGCCTCGATCACCGTCTCGAGGCCAGGACGGTCGAAGGCAGCCTCGTGGAGCGGCCAGTCGTGCTCGGTATCCCAGACCAGCGCGCCGTTATGGACGACAAGCGGCAGCGCGATACCCACCTCGTCGACGATCGGTCGGGTGGAGCGGAGGCGGCGCCCCGTGGCAAGCGCCACCTCGACACCGAGCGCCCGTGCCTGGCCGATGGCGTCGTGGACGACTGGGGTGACGATATCCGAGGGGTCGAGCAGTGTCCCGTCGATATCCAGGACGATGAGGCGGAACATCAGGCTGAAGACCTCTCCGCTCCCGATCGAGGGCTGGCACCCGTCGAGCCGTGGCGGCCCGGGTGGCATCCTCTGGTATACCATACCCGACAGCGCACGCGTCCCCGCATGCTCGTCACGACGGCGTCGCTGCGCGGGCCTGGCCGCTGTTTTCCGGCAGTGGCCGGGGTCGGAGCCGAAGACCTCACGGAGGAGACGACTCGTGTATCTGACACGCCATGCCACGTCCGGTGGGCCGCGCTGGGCCAGAGACGGCCGCTACCTCCCGGCTGGCTTCAGCCTGCGGCTCGCCCTGGAGCTACCCGCCGCGGCTGCCCGGGAACTGCTGGCTCTGCTGCCGACCGGCGAGCCGGCGACCGATCCGCTCCTGCCGCCGCTCGAGCCAGAGCACGAAGTCTGGGCCAGCGGCGTCACCTACCTGCGCAGCCGGGACGCGCGGATGGCCGAGTCCGTCGTCAAAGACATCTACGACCTGGTCTACGAGGCCGAGCGGCCGGAGTTGTTCTTCAAGGCCGCGGGCTGGCGCGTCGCCGGCCCGGGCGAGCCGATCCGCGTCCGGCGAGACAGTGCCTGGAACGTGCCGGAGCCCGAACTCGCAGTCGCCTTCACCCGCACGCTGGAGATCGTCGGCTACACGGTCGGCAACGACGTGTCGTCGCGCTCGATCGAGGGGGCGAACCCGCTCTACCTGCCCCAGGCGAAGGTCTACGACGGCGCGGCCGCGCTCGGCCCCGGGATCGTGGTCGCCGCGTCGGCGGAACTCATGGCTTTGCCGATCCAGCTCGTGATCCAACGCGGCGATGCAGTTCTCTTCACCGGCGAGACCTCGACCGCACAGATGAAGCGCCCGCCGGACGAGCTGGTGCGCTGGCTCGGTCGGGAGCTCGCCTTTCCCTGGGGTGGCTTCCTGATGACCGGCACCGGCATCGTCCCACCGGACGACTTCACGCTCCAGCCCGGCGATCGCGTCCAGATTACGGTCGGCCGGCTTACCCTGGACAATCCGGTGGTCTGAGCGCTCGCCGCTGCTGGCGCCCATCCGTTCGGGCCGAGCGAGCTTCCGAGAGGGCGTGCGCCGCCCTCGTGGGAAGGACGAGTCCCTCATGTCGAAGGCTGTTCCGTCACCAGAGGCGTGGTTCGGGTTCTCGCCGGGAGCTGACCGCCGGCTGGCGGGCTGGCCCGCGCTGCTGGCCTACTTCCAGGCGGTCGCGGCTGCCAGCGACCGCGTCCTCTACCAGGAACTTGGGCCGACGACCGAGGGGCGACCGCTGATCCTGCTCACCGTCTCGTCGCCAGCCAACCTGGCACAGCTCGACGAACTCCAGGCGATCCAACGCCGGCTGGCGGATCCCCGCGCGCTGTCCGAGCGAGAAGCCGAGGGGCTGATCCGAGCAGGGCGCTGCATTGTCCTGCTTACCTGCGGCATCCACGCCACCGAGGTCGGCTCGACGCAGATGACCCCCGCGCTGGTCTACGAGCTGGCGACGAGGACGGACGACGAGCTGCGCGCCATGCTCGACGAGGTCGTGCTGCTCCTGATCCCCTGTCTCAACCCGGACGGCCTCGAGCTGGTCGTCGACTGGTACGCGCGCACGCTCGATACCCCGGCCGAGGGAACCGCGCCGCCAGCGCTCTACCACCCCTATGCCGGCCACGACAACAACCGCGACTGGTTCATGTTCAACCTCGTCGAGACGCGGCTGGTGGTCGAGCTGGTACACAACCGCTGGCATCCCCAGATCGTGTTCGACCAGCACCAGATGTCGCCGGACGGGCCACGCTTCGTGCTGCCGCCCTATATCGACCCGTTCGATCCCAATGTCGACCCGATCTTGCAGGCCGAGATCGCCCAGCTCGGCATAGCCGTCGCCTGCGAGCTGACTGCCGCGGGGAAGGCTGGCGTGGCAGTGAACGTGATCTTCGATGCCTACACGCCGTCGCGTGCGTACCAGCACTACCACGGTGGGGTGCGACTCCTCTCCGAGGCGGCGAGCTGCCGGATCGCCTCGCCGATCGAGCTCAAGCCCGACGCGTTACGCGTGATCCACGACGCCGATCCCCGGCGCCCGAGCTGGAACCAGCCGCTGCCCTGGCCCGGCGGAACCTGGAGGCTCCAGGACATCGTCGAGTACCAGAAGCTCGCTGTCTATGCCTGCCTGCGCCACGCCGCGCGCTACCGCGAGCAGTGGGTGCGCAACTTCTGGCGTGTCCAGCAGCGGGCGGTCTCGCGCGAGTCGCCCTACGCGTTCGTTCTCCCGGCCGACCAACCGGATCCGCTCGCGGCAGCCGAGCTGGTCGAGACGCTGCTGACCGGCCTCGTCGAGGTCGAGGAGGCGAGCGCACCCTTCCAGGCTGGTGGGGTCACCTATCCGGCTGGTAGCGCGGTGGTTCGGCTGGCGCAGCCGTTCGGCGCCTTCGCCAAGACGCTGCTCGAAGTCCAGCACTACCCGGATGTCCGGCTCTATCCCGATGGGCCGCCGAGGCCACCCTACGACACGACCGCCCATACGTTGCCGCTCGCGATGGGCGTCGAAGCCGTCCTCATCGAGCGACCCTTCGCAGCCCAACTCTCGCCGGTGCGGCAGGCTCGCTACCCGGAGGGGCGTGTCGCGGGTGACGCAACCGCTGGCTATCTCATCAGTCCGGAGACGAATGCCGCTGTCCTGGCGGTGAACCGGCTGCTCGCGGCCGGGGCGCAAGTCTGGCGCTCGGTCGGCCACTTCGAGGCAGTGGGAGCGCACTGGCCGGCCGGCACCTTTCTCGTTCGCGGGCTCGCGGCCGATGTCGTCCAGTCGATCGCCCGGGAGACGCACTGCCTCTTTTGCGGACTGGAACATGCTCCGCCGGTGCCGTTCCAACTACTCCGCCAGCCTCGCGTCGGGCTCTACCGGAGCTGGCGGCCGAGCGCGATCGACGAGGGCTGGACGCGCTTCGTCTTCGAGCGCTACGGCCTCCCCTTCACCACCGTGCGCGATCAGGATCTGCGGCAGGGCCGGCTGGAGCGGCGCTTCGACGTCATCGTGCTCCCCCACCAGCCGGCCGAGGAGATCCTGCACGGTAACGACCCGGACATCTATCCGGCGGAGTACGCCGGGGGCATCGGCGAGCGAGGGCTTACCAACCTGCGCCGGTTCGTCGAGCTGGGCGGGACGCTGGTCGCGCTCGGCTCGGCGAGCGAGGTGGCGATCGAGCACTTGTACCTCCCGGTCAGGAACGCGCTGGAGGGCCTGCCACCGGGCCGTTTCTCCTGCCCAGGCGCGCTGGTGCAGGTGCTGATCGATCCCGAGCATCCATTGGGCTATGGTTACCCCCGTGAAGTCACGGTCATGCTCGTCGACGGCCCGGCCTTCGTCGTCGAGAGAGAGGCGGTGGCTGTCGCGCGCTACCCGCTGACCAACCTGCTCCTCTCCGGCTGGCTTCAGGGTGCCGAGCACCTCAGTGGCAAGGCCGCGCTGGTCGACGTACCCGTCGGGCAAGGGAACGCCGTGCTGTTCGGCTTTCGCCCGCAGTTCCGCGCGCAAGTGCGCGGTACCTACCGGCTGCTGTTCAACGCCCTCTACCAGGCGACGCTGGGAGAGCCCGAGGTACTCCGCTAGCCGGCCGTGCCGGTCACGGCTGTCGCTCGCGGGCAGCCGGCATCACCGCCTCGCCCAGCCGCCGGATGAACCGGCTCTGCCCGCGGGGCGCGGCCTGATCGTCTGGCGACAGCTCGAGCAGCCGGCGCAGGTCGGCCAGCGCCCGGTGCTGGATAACCGAAACGTTGGCTTCGCTCTTTCCCAGCGCTGCCGCCACTTCGGCGACCGAGAGGCCGTCGATGAAGCGCAGGATGATGACCTGCTGGCGCTCCGGCCGGAGCTGAAGGATGGCCCGGCGGACTTCATCGCAGGCCAGCCAGGTGATCACCGTCCTCTCCGGATCCTCGTACCGGCACTGCGAGAGTGGAATCTCCTCGGCAGCAACCGTGAGGAGACGGCGGAGCTTCCGCTGCCGGCTGGCTGCCAGCCGGTCGCTGATGACCAGCAGCCAGGCGATGAAGGGTGCGCCAGTCCTGCGGTAGCGGCCGATCGCTCGCCAGGCACGCAGGAAGGTCTCTTGGGTCAAGTCTTCGGCGTCGGCGCGGTGGCCGGTGCGATAGTAGCAGTGCCGGTAGACGCGGTCGACGTGACGGTCGTAGAGCGCTGCAAAGGCCTCCACATCCCCCTGGATCGCCGCATCGACGAGCACCCGCTCATCGAGCTCGCGCTGCTCTCCCGGCATAGCCGGAGCGGCAGAGGCTCCAGCCACGCCGGCTTGACCTCCGAGGCGAAGGCTCGGTGCCATCGTCCCCGCCGTCCGCGTCGTGCCGATCACTCCCCGCTGGTCTCATCCTGCCCGTCCTCGTCCTCGCCGCCGCTCGGCGGGCCAGCCGGCTTGCCGGACTTCGCCGTCTCGCTCACCTGGGCGCCGTGGTTGTCGCGGGCGACATCGCGGACAGGCTGCTCCTCCTGCTCACCTTCCTGGTGCTCATCGCCCTTCGATGTCGCGACTTCGGAGACCTGTGCCCCGTGGTTGTCGCGCGCCACTGCGCTCACCTGCTGGCCGTGGTTGGCCTCGTCGCCGGGCTCGTTTGAGGTCGCTACCGCCGAGACCTCGGCCCCATGGTTCTCCTGCGCGACTTCGCTGACCTGTTGGCCGTGGTCGGCCTCGCTACCGCTCGCGTTCGAGGTGGCCACGGCCGAGACCTGGGCGCCGTGGTTGTCGCGCGCAACCTGGCTCACGCTCTGACCATGCGTGCTTGGCCGCCCGTTCGTGGACTCTGGTACTGCCGACTCAGGCGTCTCTGCTGGCTCCGGTGTGCCCGTCGGCTCCGGCGTCGGAGTCTCCTCCTGCAGCAGCTCGATCTGGTCGGTGCTGCTGGCTGCCGTGTCGGCGGTCAGCTCAGCGCCCTTCTCGCCGCTGATGGCGAGTCGGACGCCGGCTGCTACAGTGGAGAAGGTGCTCCCGAAGCCGCCAGGCCCGGCGAGCGCCGGCATCGAGACCAGTCCGAACGCGAGCACGGCGACACCGGCCACGGCGAGCCGCCGGGAGAGCGAAACCGGCCTCCCGCCAGATGAAGGTTCCCCCGAGCGCAGCAGCACCGCGCGCCCATGCGAGCGAAACGCTGGTGTCGGTCTCGCCAGCAGGTCGGCATCGAGCCGGGCCGCGGATCGCTCCAGGGCATCGATGACCGGGTCAGCCCGATCGAGGTCTCTCCTCGCGACCATCGCGTTCCTCCCCGCTCTGCTCAGCGAACGCTCACCCTGGGAAACGCGTGACCGAGTGGCACCTTACACGCCTGAGGGGTATGCGAGTGTAGGAAATTGTTCCTAGCCCCGGCCGAGGATCATGTGCGCCTGGGCCTCTCGGCGGGTGCTGCGCGCAGCCGCGTCGTGCTCGCCTCCCGGTTGCCAACGCTTATCGGTCAACGATGCGCAGACGTCAAGAGATGAGCGGCGGTCTCTGTTGCGCTTTGGCGAGATATATGATAAAGTGGAGTCGATGGCCAAGGGTTTCCGCGCGTGGCTCGAGGCGACAGCGAGGGCCTGTCTCCCCGAACTCATCTCAGCGAGAAAACCCCCAAGCCGTGAAGAGTCTGATCCGTTGCGGCTAGAGACGCAGGTCTCTGGCCTGGAACCCAAGGAGTATTCGCCGAGATGAGTTATTCCTTCGCCGACAAGACCCTCACCTGTCGCGACTGCGGCACCACCTTCGTGTTCACCGCAGGTGAGCAGCAGTTCTACGCTGACAAGGGCTTCACCAACGAGCCGACCAGGTGCCCCGCCTGCCGCCAGGCGAACCGGGCGCGCCGCAGCGGCCGCGGTGACACGGGGGCCTCGAGCTACCGAGCGCGCGAGCCGCGCGCAGATCGCCCGATGTATCACGCGATCTGCAGCGACTGCGGCCGCGAGACGATGGTGCCTTTCCTCCCGCGGGAGGATCGGCCGGTCTACTGCTCGGACTGCTTCCGAGCCCGCCGGCAGCTCAACGCCAGCTACTAGACCGTTTACCCCTCAGCGCGTAGACGCCGCCTGGTCGCCCTCATCAGGCGGCGTTGCGCTTTTTCGCGGGCTCGTCGGGGCCGAGCGCTTGCCTCAACGCCGGCCCAGGGGCACCCCTCCGCGGTTCAGCGCCTCCTCCGTCATCGACGTCGCCAAGAAGTGCACGGTAATCGCCCCGAGCGTGATCTGGTCACCGTGTTTGAGGACAGCGCTGCGCACTGGTGTGCCATTGATGCGCGTCCCGTTCCGGCTCTCCCGGTCGACCAGCTCGTAGCGACCGTCCGGCCGGCGGATCAGTTCGGCATGGTACGCCGAGACCGTCGGGTGATCGATGACAATATCGTTGTTCGGGTAGCGCCCGATCTTGATCCGCTCCTGCACGAGCAGAACCGTGCGGCCAGGCATGACCAGCCGGGGCATGGCCTGGAGACTCCGCGATCTGCTCCGGCTCAGGAGGCGGGTCAGCGTCTCCCAGAAACGTCCGACCTGCTCGACCAGGTCGGGCGCAGACTTGGCGATCGGGAGCGCCAGGACGAAGAAGAGCGCCGCGCCGGAGACCATCAGCAACGGGTCTCGCCCGACGCGTGGCGCCCACCGGTGGACGGCGACAAGTTCGGCCAGCCAGATCACGGCCAGGATGACGAAGCCTACGGCCAGCCACGTCTGCCCGCTCACGGTGCCGCCCTCCTACCCTGTACCCGACAGTATACGTCAGGTTCGGCTCGTCGTGCTGCTCGGTTTGCCCTGCTCTCCACGCCGGCTGACTACCACCAGTGGTCGAGCTCGAGCTGCTCCATCAGCGTCGAGATCGCTCCATCCGCGTCGGCCCCGGCGGTCACCAGCCGGCGCGCCGTCCGCGCGAGCTCCTGTGCGACCAGCGCGCCGCGTCGGTCGTAGGCCGCTCGCTCCGCATTGTTCCAGGCATCGGCCAGCCCGGCCAGGATCGTGCGGGCGTGGGCCGGTCTCAGGTCGTTGAGGATCGTCGCCAGCGCGGCCTTCGCCGCCGCGTCCGGTTTCGGGTGCCCGTGTGTGAGCGCGGTGATGGCCAGGAGCGTCGGAACCCCGAGGTCGGCCGGCACCCGGCCGATCAGCAGCCGCAAAAGGTCGCCCTGGGCCGCCTGTACCACCGGCCAGGGCAACGGCGAGTAGCGCAACAAGGTCGCGCGATAGGCCTCCTCGCTCGCTTCGCCTGGAAAGCAGGCGGCCCACTCGCGCGAGCGTGCAGCGCGCAGCATCGCCGTCGTCGGCCGCGAGTCGTCGCGCTGATCGGATGACCGGTGCAACAGCGGCATGGCCCACTCCAGGCGCTCAGGTGTCGCAAAGGAGCACGCTCGCCGGACAGGTCAACGAGCTCAGTCCGTCATCGCGGCGACGGGAACCGTTCTCGGCGAGTGGAATCGACGCCCCAGCCCCAGTGCAGCGACGAGCAGCGGAAGCGCCGCTCCCAGGCCGAGCACCAGCGGTAACCTGGGGTCGACCGCGTACAGCCAGCCCGCGAGGAACGGGGCGGCCGTCGTGCCGGCGCTGCCCAGGATCTCCGCCAGAGCGAAGACGCGCGAGCGTAGCCCCTCCGGTGTCACCTCCCCGTAGGCCGCGTAAAAGACCGACCAGGCGACCAAGAAGCCGCCGCGCAAGACATAGGCGAGCGCGAAGGCCCAAATCGCTCCGCCGAGCAGCAGCACGGCAAAGCCGCCGATCACCGAAGCCAGCGCCAGTGCCAGGCCGTGGAACGGCGACTGGAACGCCCGCACCCGGCTGATCAGCAGGCTCAGCATGACGCTCCCACCGGCTCCGAGGGAGCCTAACCAGCCGATCGTCTGGAACTCGAGCCCGTGAACCTCTTGCAAAAAGTTGGGGACGAGGGCCCAGCCGAGCATCAGAAACGTGATCGTGCCCAGCATCATCAACGAGACGAGGAGGATCGGCCGGTAGCGCAGCGCGGCCAGGTAGCTCACGGCTGGCGTGGCGCTTCGCTCGACGGCCGACGGTTGGACAGTCGCGAGGATCACGGCCGCGATACCAGTCAGCAGTGCTGCGCCGAACAGCGTTGCCCGCAGGTTCACCAGTTCCGCGATCAGCCCGCCCAGGGCCGGGGTGACGAGGAACGCGATCGAGGGCGCCACGGTGTAGACCAGCGTGAAGTTCCGTGTGCGCTGCGCGCTCTCGGCGCTCATCCCGGCGATCATGCTCGAGAGGGCCGGAAACGCGAGCACACCGACTCCGAAAATCGTCGTTGCCGGCAGCAACTGCCACCACTCCTTCGCCAGGCCACACAGTGCCAGGCCGAGCGCGGCCAGGCAGCGTGTGGCGAAGATGAGCCGGCGCGGGGGTATCCGGTCGCTCAGCACGCCGCTCGGCAGCAGCGCCAGCAGCCGGATCAGGCCGGCATAGCCAAGCACCAGTCCGATTTCGGGTGGGCTGGCTCCCAGTTCAGCAATATAGAGGGGCCAGAGCGTGATGTACAGCCCGATGGCCCCCTCATTGAACAGCATTGCGACGAAGAGCCGCGCCGTTGGCGACTCCAACGCCGAGCGGCTCCACCGTGACCTCTGCATGCCGGCCCTACCAGTCCGAGCCTACGTTCCTGCGGTAGTATACGGAGACGCGTCAGTGGTGTGTGCGGACGGTGTCCTCGACTGAAGGGAGGCGCGACGGTGATCGACCTGATCAGCGATACCGCGACACGGCCCTCGCCGGAGATGCGGCGCTTCATGGCTGAGGCTCCGGTGGGTGACGAGCAGCTCGGTGAAGACCCCTCGGTCAACCGCCTGCAGGAGATGGTGGCGGAGCTGACGGGTAAGGAAGCGGCGCTCTTCCTCCCCTCGGGCACGATGTGCAACATGATCGGGATCAAGCTCCATACCCAGCCCGGCGACAAGATCATCCTGGATCGCTCCTCCCACCCGTTCACCTCAGAGGCCGGAGGGCCAGGACTGCTGGCCGGGGTCGTGACGCACCTGATCGACGGCGTGCGCGGCGTGTTCACCGCCCAGCAGGTCGAGGAGGCCGCTCAGCCGGGCGACGGCATCCATACCCCGCCCACGACACTGGTGTGCATCGAGAACACCCACAACCGCGGTGGCGGCAAGATCTGGCCGCTCCAGACACTGGAGGAGGTGGCCGACAAGGCGCACGCGCTGGGCCTCAAGGTACATCTCGACGGCGCGCGCCTGCTCAACGCCGTCGTGGCCACCGGCATCCCCGCCCACGTCTGGTGCGCGAAGATGGACACCTGCTGGGTCGATCTCTCCAAGGGGCTGGGGTGCCCGGTCGGCGCCGTCCTGGCCGGCGACCGCGAGACCATCCGCCGGGCCAGGCGCTACAAGCAGATGTTCGGCGGAGCCATGCGCCAGGCGGGCATCATCGCCGCGGCTGGGATCTATGCCCTCCAGCACAACGTCGAGCGGCTAGCCGAGGATCACGCCAATGCCCGGCTGCTCGCGACCGGCCTCGCAGAGATCCCGGGGATCGCGATTGACCCTGACGAGGTGGAGACGAACATCGTCTTCTTCGACGTCGCGGGCACCGGCCGAACGGCGCAAGAGATCAACCAGGCGCTGATCGCGCACGGGGTGCGCATGGGCGCGGTCGGCCACACGCGGATGCGCGCGGTCACCCACCTCGACGTCTCCCGCGCCGACATCGAGCGCGCCGTCGAGGTCATGCGTGCGGTCGTGACCGGTGCGTAAGAGCTTGCGCCTGCTCGCTGGCGGTCAGGGCGCCCACACCGAGACGCTGTTGCGCTCGTCGAGCTTGAGCGCCTTGAACGCCGACCAGGACAGCTCGATGGCCCAGCGACTGCGCCACTGGGCGACGTGCGAGGCCGCCACGGCATCGCCGACGGTGCACCACAGCCCCACGCCGTTGGCTGCCAGGAAGAGCCGCTGGCCCGGGCGGAAATCGGGGTGGACGCAATAGTAGCCCCGCGGGTCGAACTGCCAACCGGGCACCGCGCCGCCCCAGCCGGCATGGAGCTGGAGCGTTTGCTCCCACCAGGCGACCGTGTAGCCGGGATCGTAGTAAGCGGCCTGCCCCCGACCGATGAGCCGGTACGTCCCCGGTGTGCTGAAGGCTGGTGGGCTCTGAAAGGCGGCACGGTACTCCTGTGCCTTCTGGAGAACCTGATCGGCCCCGCTGGCGATCTGTGCCGCCTGCAGGTAGAGCGCGAGCGCCGCGCTCCAGTCGCTCTGCTCGCTCACCAGGCGCTTCAGCTCGCGCGCGGCCAGCGCGGCGTTGGCTGCAGGGTCGAGCGGGAAGGGTGTCCCGCTGTGCCGGACAACGGCGGCGGGTACCTGGAAGAGCCCCATCCCAGTGCCGGGTCTCACTGCCAGCGGGTCGAAGTTGCTCGCAATAGACGCGAGGGCGGCGAACAGGTAGGGGTCGATTCCCTGCCCGACTGCCGCGCCGACGATGACCTCCCCCAGCGGCACCCCGCTGGCGAGCCCGAGCAGGCTGTGGTCGTCAGGCACGCTCAGCCCGCGCCAGGCTCGGTAGTGCAGCCCGGCGTTGCTCGTCTCGACCCTCCATAGCGGGGGATTGCCTGGCGTATAGGTCAGTACCCGGCGCTCGAATGCCTGGATCAACACGCGCTGCGGCTGGCCGCCGACGACGGTATCGATCCAGTACGGCTCGGTCAGCGGTAGGCCGGTCAGCCGCTGCCAGGGGATCGACTGGCGGTTCATCCACTCCCAGAACACGTCAGGGATGTTGTGCCCCAGCGTCTCCTCATAGTGAACGAGAGTCACCGTGCTGTCTGTAACCGCACGCTCCTCGACCCGCCCGTCGGCGTGCAAGAAGGCGGTGACCGGCTGGCCGACCCGGTTCGGCTGGCGGCGCGCCTGAGCGTTCTCGCCGACCGAGGCCAGTGGCTGGAGCGCCGCATAGGTGGGCGCCAGTGCGTTGCCCACGGTGTCGCCAGCGACCGGCACGCGAGCCGGGGCGACCGCGAGGAACGTCGTCTCGCCGACCTGTACCTGGCCCGAGATCATCTCGCGGACGAGCAGCCCGACCGTGACCCGAGCCGGGTCATCAGGGGCGCGCTCCGGGTGGGTCAGCTCCAGGCGCCCCTTGTCGAAGTAGTAGACCACGCGGGCGCCGGAAGGCGCTTCCCGATAGGGCTCGAGCGCGACGGCTCGAACCGCCGGGCCGAGCAGCCACGCGCGGTTGACGCCCTCGAACACGATCTCACCATCGAACTGGTACCACAGGTCTGGTACGGGTGGCGCGAGCGACAGCGGATCGATGGCTAGCTCGGCAGCAGCCACCGGCTGGTGGCCAGTAAGGCTCGCGGCCAGCAGGCAGCCGGCCACGAGCCGGGCGATAGCTTTTGCGGTCGACACGGATCCCTCCCACTTCCCGCAGCGCGGACGCTTCCTCTCCCCATCCCGCTCGAGACAGGCCCCTTTCCCCCTGGCCTGTCCGAGTGTCCCCGGCACGACGCCGCGCCCGTTGCAGGCCGCCGGTAGTCTAGCGAGCAAAGATGCGGCTGTCAAGTCGACTCATCCGTAATGGAGCATCGAGAGTACCACTGGATGAACGTAATTGAGAAGAGATAACAGAATACCCTCGAGTGCCTCCGAGTACGTAGAGATGGATGAACATGACCTACTGCGGTATAGATCCAGCTCGGATAAGTCACTGGATCCGTCGTTGCTTACTGTACGGACAACTATTGCGGCGCTGAGCGAAACGAGCTGGCGAGGGCTCGCACACCACCAGACGTCACCCGAGCGGCCACATCCGCGGAGGCTCGCGCCGAGTGGCCGTACCGGCCCGGCATGGCCATACTTATGCAGTCCGCCCTGCTATCCGATCGACTCGCCCGCCACGCGGAGGGAGAAGGGGGATATGGCCAAGCTCTCGCCGGAGCAGGTCGAGGCGGCGCTGGCCGAACTCTTCGGCTGGCGCCGGGAGGGAGAGACGCTCGTCAAGGAGTTCCGCTTCAAGACGTTTCGGGAGGCGATGGCGTTCGTGAACGAGGTGGCCGACCTGGCCCGCCGGCTTCGTCACCACCCCGAGATCGTCATCAACTACAACCGGGTCAAGCTCGGCCTGACGACGCACGACGAGGGTGGCATCACCGAGAAGGACATCGAGTTCGCGCGCCAGGTCGAGTCAGGCGAGCGCCCGCGCGGCGGCCCGACAGAGGTGTAAGGGCCCGTGCCGGCTGGCGCTGAGGTCGAGCGAGCAGAAGGCCGCCGCTGTCAGGGTGTGGTTCGCGGCCATTACCCGAGCAGCTGGCGCAGCGCCTCCCAGCTCAGCCGGGCAACCACCAGGTCGGCCGCCGCAAGCCGCTCTCCCCACCCCTGGCGGTCGACGGCCAGGCAGCGCATCCCGGCTGCCCTGGCGGCGCTCACGCCGGCCGGCGCGTCCTCGACGGCGACGCACAGTTCCGGCTCCAGGCCCAGCCGGCGGGCCGCCAGCAGGTAGGGCTCCGGATCCGGCTTGCCGCAGGCGACCTCGTCGCCGCTGACCACCACGGCGACGAGGTCGGCGATCCCCAGCCGCTCGATCGCCCAGCCGATCTCCGCGGCCAGCGCGCCCGAGACGATCCCGAGCGGCAGGCCGGCGGCGTGCGCTGCCCGCAGCGTCTCGACCCCGTCGTCGAGCGGGCGCACTTCGACCGCGAACCGCTCGGCGTAGCGGGCCGCTTTGCGCTCCAGCAGCGTGGGCAGGAGATCCGCCGGCAGCCCGCGGGCGGCCAGGTAGTCGGCCAGCGCGCGGTGGTCGGGCCGGCCGAGCATCCACCGCGCGTAGTCCGCCTCGTCGAGCGTGTCCAGGCCCAGGTCTTCCAGCGCGGCGCGCGTCGCCGCGAAGTGGGCCGGCTCGCTGTCGATCAGCACGCCGTCGAGGTCGAACAAGACCGCTCTGGTGGTCGCCATGCCCTGCGCTCCCAGTCGATGCCCGCGTTGCCGCTGACCTGGCTGCCGGCCGCGCGGCCGTACCAGCGTAGCGCAGCCCGCTGCTGGCCGCCACGGCCGGCCCTGCGGCCGCTCACGACGCTGCCGAGGCATGGTGAGGCGTACATCCGAAAAGTCACCGCCCCTGCAGGATTAATGACCATTTTTGATTTATCACTTGACATCGGTTCGCAATGGCGCTATGCTGGTGTGCAAGGAGGTAGCCGATGTACCGCGCGCCACAGCAGTGCCCGACCTGCGGCCAGAGCCTGGAGATCCGCGAGCTCGCCTGTCCTGCCTGCGCCACCGTCGTGCGCGGGCGCTGGTCGGCCAGTCCCTTCAGCCGGCTGAGCCCTGACCAGCAGGCCTTCCTCGCGCTCTTCGTCCGCAGCCGGGGCAACCTGAGCGAGGTCGAGCGCGTGCTAGGGGTGTCCTACCCGACGGTACGCGCCAAGCTGGAAGAGGTCATCGCCGCGCTGGAGGAGCCGGAGCCGGCACAACGCCCTCAGGCCACCCGCTCCGAGATCCTCGAGCGCGTCGCGCGCGGCGAGCTGAGCCCGGCCGAGGCGCTGGCGCTCCTGCGCCGCTCGCCCGAGCGGTCGGCGGCATCGGCAGGAGAGGAGGCATCTGGTGAAGACGCGCCAGCGTCGTGAAATCCCGGCGGCCGGCGTGCGGCTGGTCGAGCTCGAGGCCGAGCAGGCTCGCGTCGCCGTCCGCTGGGCCGAGACCGACACGATCTCGATCGAGCACGACCCCGAGCTCGAGCTCTCGGTCGAGCCGGCCGGCGACCAGGTCTATATCGGCGCAGCCGGCCCCGCTAGCGGGGGCGGTAGCCGGGTGCAGGTCAGCGAGCAGGGGATCGTTGTCCGGCTGGGCGATCGCGGCGGGATCTCGATCGGCCCACAGGGCATCGAACTCGAGGGCTTAGGGCTCGGCCGCAAGAGGAAGGCGCCGGCTGTACCTGGCCTCTACCCGCTGGCGCTGACGCTGCCTCGCTCGCTCCCGGAGCTGGTCGCCGCGGTGCGCCGCGGCGCGCTGTTGCTCGACGGGCCGCGGGGCCGGGTCAAAGCCAGCCTGGATGACGGGGATCTGGTCGTCCAGGGGGGAGAGGGCCAGCTTACCGGCGCCACCGGTAGTGGCGACGTGGTGGTCGAGGGCTTTTCCGGCGAGGTCGAGCTGGCCGCGGGTTCCGGCGAGGTCTCCCTGCGTGGCGTCACCGGCCCGGTCACAGTCAAGACCGGCAGCGGGGACGTAACCGTCCGCGAGGGTCAAGGCCCGCTCGCGGTCATCGTCGGCTCCGGCGACGTGCAGGTCGTCGCCTGCGACTGCCCCTCGCTCTCGGTCAAAGCTGGCAGCGGCCAGGTGAGCGTGCGCGAGAGTTCGGTCGCGGAGACGACGATCAAGGCCGGTTCCGGCGATATCTCCTCCCAGGCCTGGCTCGGCATCGGCCGGCACGAGTACGCGACGGGCAGCGGCGACATCTCGGTGGCGCTCCCGCGCAGCCTTCCGGCCCGGATCGAGGTCACCACCCGCGGCGACGTCGAGTCGACAATCCCGCTGGTGGTGGTCGGCCAGCGCGGGCCGCGCAGCGCCTTCGGCCGGCGGCTGGTCGGCAGCGTGGGGGAGGGCTCCGGGCAGCGGGCCGAGGTGATCGTCCGCTCCAACCAGGGCGACGTCCGCCTGGACTGGCTCGAACGCCCGGCACCGGTGGCCGCGCGGCCCGCACCGCCACCGGCTCCGCCGCCCGAGGCAGGTGGCGGCGAGCCCGCGCCGGTGCGCGGGGAGGCCACCACGACCGCTGACGACGAGGCGCGCGCCATCCTCGAGGCGCTGGCCCAGGGGCAGATCACCGTCGAGGAGGCCCAGTTCCTGCTCGACCGGCTGCTGCGCTGAGGCGAGCGAGGGTGGCCGGGAGGGAGGGTGCCATGTACGCCATCGAGGCCGAGCATCTCCGGCGCACGTTCCAGCGCCGCGGTTGGCTACGGCGCCGCGGCCCGGAGATCGTCGCCGTCGACGACGTCACCTTCGCCGTCGAGGCCGGCACGATCTACGGCCTCCTCGGCCACAACGGCGCGGGGAAGACGACCACGATCAAGATGCTCTCGACGCTGCTTATCCCTACCGGTGGCCGGGCGAGCGTGGCCGGCTTCGATGTGGTGCGCCAGGAGCGCGAGGTGCGGCGCCGACTGGGCGTGGTGCTCGGGGGCGACCGCGGCCTCTACGGCAAGGTCTCGGCGCGCGACAACCTGCTCTACTTCGGCCGGCTCTACGGCCTGCCCCGCGAGCGATTGCTGCGCCGGGTCGAGGAGCTGCTCGAGCTGGTCGGCCTGGCCGACCGGGCCGGCGATCGGGTGGAGGGCTTCTCCCGCGGGATGAAGCAGCGGCTGCACCTGGCCAAGGCCCTGCTCCACGACCCGCCGGTAATCTTCCTCGACGAGCCCACCATCGGCCTCGACCCGGCGGCCGCCGTCAGTCTCCGGCGCACGATCAAGGCCCTGGCGCCCGAGCACACAGTGCTGCTCACGACGCACTACCTCCACGAGGCGGACGAGCTGTGCGATCGGATCGCCATCATCGACCACGGCCGCATCGTGCTGGAGGACACGCCCTCCGGCATCAAGCGCCGGGTGGACACCGACCAGCGGCTGCGGCTGCGGGTCAGCGGCCTACCGGCGCCGATGCTGGCCGCCATGCTGGGGGCCTGCCCGGCGGTGCGCTCGGTCGAGCTTCCGGCGAGCCGCGACGGCCAGGCCGAGCTGGTGCTCCAGTGCCACGACCGGGCGCAGGCCATCGACGAGGCCGTGCGCCTCGTCCACCGGCAGGGAGGACGGATCGAGGTCATCGAGGCGCTCGAGCCGACGCTCGAGGACGCCTTCCTGGCCCTGACGAGCGGAGCGGTCGCATGCGTCTGATCGCGGGAGCCGCACCGCCGAGTTCGCCGCTGGCCGGCTTCCTGGCTGTCGTCTGGGCCACTGCGGTGATCGAGGCCCGGCGCCGCGCGGCCTACACCATCCACATCGTCCGTGGCCCGGTCTTCCCGGCGCTCTACTACCTGACGCTGCTCATCGCCTACCGGGCCGCCGGCCGGAGCGCCGTCGCTGGCGTGGACGTCGAGGGCTATCTGCTGGTCGGGACGATCGGCATCCTGCTCTGGTCGTCCAACCTCTGGGCCAGCGGCTACGCGATCGAGCACGAGCGGCAGGAGGGGACGCTGCTCGCGCTCCTGCTCACCCCTGCTGGCCGGTCGGCGGTCGTCCTCGGCTACGGGCTCGGCGACTGGGCCGTCTGGGTGCTGCCGAGCGTCGGGGTGACCGGGCTACTGGCCTGGGCATTCGGCGTGGAGCTGGCCGTGCGCGACCCGCTGGCAGTGCTGCTCGCCGCGATCGGCCTGTTGGGGAGCACGCTGGCGCTCGGCTACGCGCTCGCCGGGGTCTTCGTCCTCTCGCGCCGGGCCAACCTGCTGGCCAACTTTCTCCAGAGCCCGATCTACCTGCTCGGCGGCATGGTCGTGCCGGTGTCCGCGCTGCCGGCGCCCCTCGACCGGTTCGCCGCCGTCTTTCCCCTCAGCGCCGGGATGGACGCCCTGCGCCTGACCCTGCTGGCTGGCGCCGGCCTCGACGCCGTCGCCCCGCTGCTGCTCGAGCTCGCCGCGCTCTCGGCGGTGCTGCTCGTCGCCGGGTTCGCCGGGCTGCGGCTGGTGGAGCGGGCGGCCAAGCGCGGCGACGAGTTGGGGCTGGAGTGAGCTGGCGCAAAGGAGGCGCCCTTGTCCGTCCGCTTTGGCGACAGGAACGAAAGCGCTGCTCGTGCGGCGCAGAGAGGTGGTGTGCGATGACGCTGAACCCGTTGATCTCCGAGTTGATGGTGGACGATCGCCGGAACGAACTCCTCGAGCGGGCTGCCCGGGAGCGGCGGGCCGGTGAGGCTGTACTGCAGCCGCGCCGGCCGGGGCGGGTGCGCTGGGAGCTGGGACACGCCCTCATGCGGCTGGGGGCGCGGGTCGCCGGGCTGCCCCCAGCCCGCGAGCCGATACCGGCCAGGTGAGCCGGCGCCGGGCGAGCAGGCTGAGTGCCGCGTCCTGCGAGAATTGGACAGAGCGATGAAACCGGCAAGCTGGACAAGCGGAATCGCCTACGAGCTGGCAGCCCTCCGCGCCTCCTGGCTGGTGATGCTCAGGGAGCGGCTCGACTTCATCGCCAGGGGCGGCTACCTGCTGATCTGGGCCATCCGACCGGCCTTCGACCTCGCCATCGCCGGGCTCATCTACGTCGGCGGGCGCCGTGACCTGCTCCCCTACGTCGCTGTCGCTCTGATCGCGAACTCCGCGCTCTGGATCAGCCTGTTCTGGGTCGGCGAAGTGCTCGACCGCGAGCGGATGCGTGGCACGCTGCCGGCGCTCTTCCTGGCGCCCTGCTCGCGGCTGAGCTGGCTGCTCGGCTTCGCCGCTGCCGGTATGACCGAGGTCGTGGCCGGGGCGCTGACCGTCGGGCTGGCCGGCGTGCTCCTCTTCGACGTCCGCTTCGACCCGAACCCGCTCTCGCTGGCCGTGGCCCTGCCGCTCTACCTGCTCTCGGTGGGCGGGCTGGGCGTCGCGCTCAGCGGGCTCGGCCTGCTGATTAAGAAGGCCAACCACCTCTCCAACCTGGTTTTCCCCGTGGTCATGCTGCTGGGAGGCATCTACTATCCGGTCGCCGTGCTTCCCGGCCCGCTGCGCCTGCTGGCCCGGGCGCTGCCGATCGGCTACGGTATGGAGGCACTGGCAGCCGCAGCCCTCCACCGCGCCACGCTGGCCGAGCTCGCCCCCTCGCTCCTGCCACTGGGCCTGTTCGCGCTGATCTGCCCGCTGCTCGGCGCGGCCGTCTTCGCCTGGATCGACCGCCTGATCCGCCGCCGCGGCGAGCTGGATCTGTACTGAGCTCGCGCGGCGTGAGTGGCGAGATCGGTACCATCGGCCTGCTTCACGAGTGCAACACGAGCGGGTATGCTAGGGGTGCGCGCAACATCGCGGGTTCGTCGTGCAGAGGGGGATCGATGGACTCCGCGCTCTCTGTCCTCGTGCTCGTCGTGGGCCTGGGTGCCCTGGCCATCGCGGTTCTCGTCCTCGTCCTGGGATTGAGGCGGTCGGACGGCGCGGTGCCAGCTCAAGAACTCCAGCAGCTCCGCGACGCGATCGCCCAGCTCCAGGCCGAGCAACGCCGGGTGGCGAGCGACCTCGGCCTCGTCCATCAGGGCATCGTCAAGCTGGAGAGCGGGCTTGGACATACTGAGCAGCGCGGCCAGGAGCTGGCCAGCTCGCTCCAGCACCTGAGCCAGGCGCTCGGAGCCACGCGCGAGCTGTTGGTAAAGCTCGATAGCGATAGCCAGCACGCCTTGCACGACCGGCAGCGGATGGCTGAGGTGCTGGCGCGCCTCGAAGCTGTCATCGCCGGGGCGCACCTCCGCGGCGCGGCCGGTGAGCGCATCCTCCAGGCGCTGGTCGAGCACCTGCCGGCTGACTTCAAGGTCTTCAACTGTTCGATCAATGGCCGAACGGTAGAGCTCGCTTTCCGTCTCCCCAATGGGAAGTACGTGCCAGTGGACTCGAAATGGGTGGCGGCGAGCGAGCTGGAGGAACTGGCCTCGTGTAAAGATCCCGCCCAGCGTGACCGGCTCGTGCAGGAGATCGACAAGGCGCTGCAGAAGAAGGTCGACGAGGTGGCGAAGTACCTCGACCCCGAGCTGACGCTGGGAATCGGCGTGGCGGCCGTACCGGAGGCGGCCTACCGGAACACGCAGCGGGCGCATGCCTACGCGCTGCGCCAGGGCGTCGTCGTGATCTCCTACAGCATGGCCGTGCCCTACCTGCTCACGCTGCTCCAGCTCGCCATCCGCTTCGCCCCGCGCAGCGAGCTCGACCCTGCCCGGCTCAGCCCGCTGTTCCAGGCTTTGGAGAAGGCACTGGCCGACATGGAGGCCGAGCTGAACGGCCGGGTCTCCCGCGCGCTCACGATGCTCCAGAACGGGCAGAGCGACCTCCAGCGACACGTCGGCGCTGCCCGAGGGGCGCTCGCCCGGCTCCAGAGCGTGACGATGCTCGAGGAGACGGAGCAGCCAGCCGCGCTGCCAGCGCAATCCCCAGCGCTCGATGGCCCCGCCGAGTCGAGTTGAGATGCCCTGTCCCTCCTGAAGGCTCCACCTGTCGCTCCTGCTCACTCGCCGGTCGATCGTGGTCGGCTTGCGGTCCCAGACCCGCTCCTCGGCACGAGCTTGGCGGGGCAAAGCGGTAAGTGGCATGCCGGCAGGCACTGCCATGTCGGGCGCGATCTCTTCGGGCAGGCGCTACGTGCCCGATCGCCTGTAGGATGCCTTCCCGGTGTGGTAGAACGCTCCCGCGAACCCGGGCGCAGCCGGGTGAGCCGCGGTGCAGTCGAGAGGAGAGTCGTATGCTGAGCCACTGGGAACGGATCGAGGCGGCGCTGCTCGGCGCCGAGGTCGATGTCCCGCCGGTCAGCCTCTGGCGGCACTTCCCCGAGCGAGACCAGACTGCTGAAGATCTGGCCGCGGTCACGCTGGAGTGGGAGCGGGCGTTCGACTTCGACTTCGTCAAGCTGATGCCGCCGGGCGACTACCCCACCATCGACTGGGGCGCCGAGAGCGTCTACCGCGGCAGCCCGGGCGGTACCCGCGAGACCATCCGCTACCCGGTTACCTCGCCGGAAGACTGGGCGCGGCTCGCGCCGGTGCCGGTCGACCGCGGCATGAACCGCGAGGTGGTGGAGGCCGCTCGGCTGGTCAATGAGGCGTTGCGCGGCGAGGTGCCGGTGCTCCAGACGGTCTTCAGCCCGCTGACCGTGGCGATGAAGCTCTCGGCTGGCCGGGTGATCGACCACCTGCGCGAGCGCCCGGATCTGGTTCACCAGGGCCTGGCTGTCATCACCGAGGTGACCCAGGCCGTGGCCCGGGCCAGCCTGGAGCGCGGCGCAGCCGGCCTCTTCTTCGCCACCCAGTGCGCCACGACCGAGCTCTTGACCCTCGAGGAGTACCGCGCCTTCGGCGTGCTGTACGACCTCCGGGTGCTGGAAGCCGTGGCCGGCTCGCGCTTCACCCTACTGCATATCCACGGCCAGGGCATCATGTTCGAGGAGCTCGCGCGCTACCCGGTTCATGCCCTCAACTGGCACGACCGGCGTACCTGGCCCTCGCTGGCCGAAGGCCAGCGGCTGAGCGGTCGCTGCGTCGTGGGGGGCATCGACGAGCGCGCGATCGCGACGATGGCGCCAGCGGAGGCCGCAGCCCAGGCGCGCGACGCCGTGGCGCAGCTCGGCGGCCGCCGGCTGATGGTCGCGCCCGGCTGCGTCATCCCCGTTGCGACGCCGGAGGCCAACGTCCGTGCCGTGGTCGACGCCGTGCGGAGCGGCGCTGCTCCCTAAGCAGCGGAGTCAGGGCATGGCGGTGGCGGCCGGTGCGATCGGATCCCGGCGGGTTTAACGGCCCGGCGGGCGAGCGCGTTTGCCCTTGCCTCGCCCGGCCGCTCAGGCTCTCCCCATCTCGGTCACCACCCGCACCGTCCGGAGGGTGGGGTCGGCCGGGCCGCTCAGGTACATCCCGGCCGCCAGCCCGGCGCGCAGGTAGTCCACTACCTCCGGCGTGATCAGCTCGCCCGGCGCCACGACCGGGATACCCGGCGGATACGGCGTGATCGGCTCGGCCGCGACCCGGCCGATCGCGTGGTCGAGCGGCACCGCCTCGGCCGGGGCGAAGAACGCCTCCCGGGGTGTCAGCACCTGCTGCGCCGTGGCCAGCACCGCGCCGGTCGAGCGCAGGTCGGCGCTCACCGCGGGTGCCGGGCAGCGCTCCGCTGCCTGGGCCAGCCCGGTAAACCCGCCGATCAGGTGCCGGATCGTCTCCGGCGTGTCGCCGATCGTAACCAGCAGCATCACGCTGACCAGGTCGCTCATCTCGACCCCGATCCGGAACCGGTCGCGGAGGATCGTCTCGGCCTGGTAGCCGGTCAGCCCCAGGCCGTGCACGTCCACCAGGATCCGGGTCGGGTCGAACCCCGCGCCCGGGCGGTCGGCGGTCAGCTCGGGCCCGAGGACGCGCAGGCCGGGGATCTGGGCCAGCGCTTCCCGAGCCTGCCAGGCCAGCTCGAGCGTGCGGGAGAGCAGGCGCTCGCCCTCCAGCGCCATCCGTCGCCGAGCCACGTCGATCGAAGCGTAGAGCATGGCTGCCGGGCTGGTGGTGTGCAGCAGGGCGACGGCGCTGGCGAGCCGGCTCCGGGTGATCCGGCTTCCCTTCATCGTCAGCAGCGCGGTCTGGGTCAGTCCCCCCAGCAGCTTGTGGATGCTGGTGACCGCGGCGTCGGCTCCGGCCTGCATGGCGGAGCGAGGCAGCGCCGGGTGGAAGGCGAAGTGTGGCCCCCAGGCCTCGTCGACGAAGAGCGAGACCTCCCGCCCGTGGCAGATCCGGGCGATCTCCGGCAGGTCGCTGCTCACGCCCGTGTACGCCGGGCTGACGAGAGCGACTGCACGGGCCTGCGGATGCCGCTCCAGGGCCTCTTGGACGGCGGCGGGTGGGATATCGAGCGTGACGTTGGCCTCGGGATGGATGGCCGGGCAGACGTAGATCGGCCGCGCCCCGCTGAGGATCAAGCCGGCCAGCAGGGACTTGTGGAGCGTGCGGCTGACGACGATCGTCTCGCCCGGACGGCAGGCAGCCAGCATGAAGGCGAGGTTGCCGGTGGTGCTGCCGTTCAGCAGGAAGATGGCGTCGTCCGCTTGCCAGGCCGCCGCGGCCAGCCGCTCGGCCTGTCCCAGGAGATCCCGCGAGAGGTGCGTGTCGTCCACGCCTCCGGCATGGGGGATATCCAGCTCCAGGGTTGCCTCTCCCAGGGCCTCGACCAGCTCGGGGGCGACGCCCCGGCCCTGCTTGTGGCCTGGAGTCGAGAAGGACACGATCGCCTGGCGGCGATACTCCAGCCAGGCCTCGAAGTACGGCGCCTGCCGCTGATCCAGCCCGCGATCCCCCACGCCGGACACCTCCTCTCCCTGCCTGCGCGACGTATCGATGCCACCTGCCCTGGCCAGGGCCAGCCAGGCCGGGCTCAATCCTACGTCGCCGGCCCGGTCACGTGCGCTGCACGCCTTACGGTCGTACGCGCTGGTGGTGCTCCGAGCGCGAACCTCGATTTTGGCGATCTGACTGTGGCAGCCGCCACAGGTCTGGACTGGCGACCTCTCGGCGATCTTTAATGTCTGGACGGAGGAGCCGCCGCTGGCGAGCTTCGCTGAGGGGACATACATGCGGAAGGGGCGCAGGGCGATGCGACTGGTGAGCTACCGCTACCGGGGCTGGTCGAGTGTCGGCACGTTCGACAACGAGACGGTGATCGATATCCCGAAGGCGTATGCTGAGCTGCTGCGGCGGCGCGGCGTAGCCGCTGCCGAGGGAAGGGCGCTGGCCGAGTGCCCGCCGGATCTGGTCGAGTTGCTGCGGCGCGACGGGCTGGGTCGGGCTGCCGAGGCGGTCGCCGCCGCCCGGGAGGTGCTGGCTCGAGACCGTGAGGCGGCGGAGGCCGCGGGCCTCGTCTTGCGTGCGAGCGACCCGCACCTGCGGCTCCTGCCGCCGCTGCTACGCCCGGACAAGATCATCTGCCTGGGGTTGAACTATGCCGACCACGCCGCCGAGAGCGGAGCGGCCATACCCGAGTACCCGGAGCTGTTCAACAAGTTTCCCAGCTCGCTCATCGGCCCGGGCGAGCCGATCGTCTTGCCGCGGGTCAGCCAGCAGGTGGACTACGAAGCCGAGCTGGCCGTGGTGATCGGCCGGCCCGGGCGCTACGTGGAAGAGTCGCGCGCGCTCGAGCACGTCGCGGGCTACACCATCCTCAACGACATCAGCATGCGCGACTTCCAGTTCCGCGGGCGCCAGTGGATGCAGGGCAAGACGTTCGACCGCTCGACCCCACTCGGCCCCTGGGTGGTGACGGCTGACGAGATCCCTGACCCGCAGGCGCTGGAGATCTCTTGCGAGGTCAACGGCGAGCGGCTGCAGCACTCGAACACCCGGGAGATGATCTTCGGTGTCGCCCGCGTGGTCGCCTACATCTCCCAGATCGTCGCCCTGGAGCCGGGCGACGTGATCGCCACCGGCACGCCGGCCGGCGTCGGCTTCGCGCGCAAGCCGCCGCGCTTCCTGCGTCCTGGCGATGTGGTGCGGGTGACGGTCGAGCGGATCGGCACGCTGGAGAACCCAGTGGTCGCCGAAGCCTAGCCTGGACGCCGCAAGTGGGCGCTGGAGGCCGCGAGGCCAGCGGCTGGACTTCCGGCCGCGCTGGCCACAGTGGAGTGAACGCCACTGGCACGCAGACATTGGAGCGCGGCCCTCGGCGTGGCCAGTCTCTGCTCGTCGCCTGGCCTATCGTGGTCTGGCTCGCTTCCAGCCTGGTTCGTCGTGGAGCGCCGGTGTTGCTTGTCACTGAAGCGGCGGGCTCAATGCCCGAGCCCCTCGGAAGAGGCTCACCGGTTCATCTCCTGCCGACCGTGTCGGCTATGCTGGCTCCAGCTCGACGCTCGCCGCGACGCCGTTCTGCAACACGGGCGTGGCGACTGCCTGGTAGCGTCCCAGGATGGCCCGGGCGTGTTCTTGCACCTGCTCGCGAAGGCTCTCCGGCCGCACCACTTCGACCGCGCCGCCGTAGCTCAGCACCCAGCGCGCGAAGTCCGGCGTCACTCGTAACGTGACCGTGAAGCGTAGGCGACCGTCCGGCAGCCACTCGATCCGCTGCGAGTGGTGCCACTGCTCCTCGGCGACCCAGTGCGCCGCTGGCGGCGAGAACAGGAGTTCTACCTCCTCGGCCGGCTGGCCCCCGGCCTCGAACATCCCCCAGCTTCCCATCAGGAACTCGCCCAAGTCGAATTCCTGCCGGCGCTTGAACGATGTGCGAGTGATGCGAAGCTGCTTGATCCGGTCGACCTTGAACGTCCGCCAGGCCCGGCGGGTGTGGCACCAGCCGATCAGGTACCAGCCGCGGAGGTAGGGTACCACCGCGTAGGGATCGACCAGGCGCGAGTACAGCGTGCTCCTGCGCATCGGCGGCCGGTATTCCATCTCGACCGTCCAACCGCAGATGATCGCTTCGGAGAGTGCTCTCAGGATCTCCTCTCGATGCCTGGCCGCTGGCGTGGACGGCAGCGGGAACCGGGTAGGGTCGATCGGCAGGCGCAGGCTCTTGGGCAGCGTCTGATGCAGGCGCGCGATCGCCGCGGCGAGTTTGTCGCGGGGGATACCAGGGCTGCGGCTCCCGGCCGCGGCAGCCAGCAACAGGGCGAGCAGCTCCACCGTCTCGAACTGCACCGAGGGGAGCGACGGCAGCGAGGTGATGGAGTAACCCTGCTCCGTCGACTGGATCTCGAGGCCGAGCCCTCGACGGAGCACCTGGAGATCGCCGGTGATCTGGCGCTCGCTGACGCTGTATCGCTGGGCCAGGTCACGCCGCTTCAGCCGTTGCTGGCTGAGCAGGATCAGCATGTCGAGGATTCGGGTTACCCGCTGGAGTTCGGGTTCGCGCTTGGCCATCGCCTTTCTCCCTCCGCTGATGGACTGAAGTATAGGCGTGATGACCCGGTCAGAGTAGTCTGTCGAGCTGACATCGATGGGGCTCCTGGTCGTGTTCTGTGTGTCCTGTCGCTGGTGTGAGCGACACCAATGATGCCCCGTTTGGCGCGGCTGCTATAGTTGGGCGTGACGGCGACCGGTGTGTCCTCTTGCTCTCAAGAACGCTCTTGGGCGGCCGAGTGTGTTGCGGTGCCGGGTCGTTTCGGGCATGCCGACGGTGGAGCAGCCGGCAGATTCCAGGGTTCAGGTGCGTGGCGACGAGCAGCCGGCCAGCGTCCGCGGGCCGGGGATTCCAGCGCAGGTGCAGATCTTGCGGTTTCCGGTACACGACCTCCCCCTTCCGGAGCTGGTCGGCCTCGTGCAGTCCTGGGCGAGAGCTGGCCGAGGACGACTTCACCAGATCGTGACCCTGAACCCGGAGATGGTGATGGCGGCCCGGCGTCTCCCTGAGTTCCGGGCGACGATCGAGCAGGCCGACCTGGTCACGGCCGACGGCGTCGGGATCGTGCTGGCCGCGCGCCTGCTCGGCCGTCCACTCCGCGGACGGATCACCGGCGTCGACCTGGTGGAGGCGCTGGCCGCCGCTGGCGACCCGGAACTGGCGCTCTTCCTCCTCGGCGCCGCGCCCGGTGTCGCCGAGCGGGCAGCCCGACGGCTCGCGGCGCGCTCTCCTGGATGCCGGATCGCCGGGACGTGGGCCGGCTCGCCGCAGCCGGAGGAGAGCGGCGAGGCGCTTGCCCGGATCGCCGCGGCTCGCCCGGCGGTCTTGCTCGTCGCCTACGGCGCGCCGGCGCAGGAACTCTGGATCGCGCGGCACCGGCGCGAACTCGAGCGGGCCGGCGTGGTGCTCGCCGTCGGCGTCGGCGGCGCGTTCGATTACCTGGCCGGCGTAGTGCCGCGCGCGCCACGCCCGCTGCGGCGGCTGGGACTGGAGTGGCTCTACCGGCTGGTCCGCCAGCCCTGGCGCTGGCGCCGGCAGTTGGCGCTGCCGCGGTTCGCGGCGCTGGTGTTGCGCGAGTGGGTGACGCAGCGGCTAAGGGGGTAGGAAGCAGGGATGCGAAGTGGTGTTGTCGGATATCAGTGAGCAGCCGTGCTCCTACCACCCGAAGGTGCTCACCCGGCTGCGCTGCAGCAAGTGTGGCAAACCGATCTGTCCCCGCTGCGCGGTCGAGACACCGGTCGGGTTCCGTTGCCCGGAGTGTGCGCAGGTGCGTGGACTGCCGACGTATGAGACCAGCCGTGGGATCCTGGCCCGCAGCGTGCTGGCCGGCCTGGTCGTTGCCGGGGTGATCGGTGTCCTCTGGGGCTATCTCCCGGACTGGGGCTTCTACATGTCGCTGGCTCTGGGCTTCGGCGTGGCCGAGGCGATGGCCTGGGCGGCCAACTACAAGCGAGGGCGAGACCTCCAGTTCCTCGCCATCGGCTGCGTGCTGTTCGGGATCGTCCTCTCGCGCGTGCTGATCGCCCAGCGACTGCCTGGTCTCGGCCTCGACGACCTCCTCGACCGGGCTATGGATCCGCGGGTCATCGCCGCCTATCGGCTCCGGCTGATCCCTGACCTGCTCTTCCTGGCCCTCGCAGTCGTCATCCCCTACGTGCGCTTCCGGTGATCGCCGATGGTGAGCCGACGAGACCATCTGGCGCTGCTCGATGCGATCTCTGACCGGACGATCCTCGTCGTCGGGGATCTCTGCCTCGACGTCTACATCTTCGGCGAGCCGGTGCGGCTGTCGCGGGAGGCGCCGATCCTGGTGCTCGAGGAGCGTCGGCAGGAGGCCAGACCCGGTGGCGGCGCGGCCCCGGCCCTGGCGGTGGCCGCGCTGGGGGCGTCCGCCTGGCAGGTCGGAGTGATCGGCGACGACGAGGCCGGCCGGCAGCTCCGCGAGCTGCTCGCCGAGGGCGGCGTCGATCCGGTCGGCCTGGTGGTCGACCCGGAGCGGCCGACGACGACCAAGACCCGGATCGTGGCCGAGGGGCCCTACAACGTGTTTCCCCAGCAGATGGCGCGGGTCGACCGGCAGGATCGCCGGCCGGTCTCGCCCGCCGTCGCGCAGCGGCTGGTCGAGGCGGTCGAGAGCTACGGCCCGCGAGCCGATGCCATCTTGCTCTCCGACTACCGGAGCGGCGTCGTGATCCCAGAGGTGGTCGAGGCGGCGCGGCGCGCGGGCCGGCTGGTCACCGTGGACTCGCAGGGGGCGCTGGCCAGCTTTCGCGGGTGCACGCTGGTCAAGTGCAACCGGGCGGAGGCCGAGGCGTACCTGGGCGTCTCGCTGGAGAGCCCGGCCGAGCGCGAGCGACACCTGCGCGATCTCCGGGCCGAGCTCGCATGCGAGCTGCTGGTCGTCACGCTGGGCCCGGCCGGCGCGGCGCTGGCCTCGGCCGGTGAGGGATACCTCGAGGTGCCGCCGCTGGTGCGCCGGCAGGTCTTCGACGTCACCGGTGCCGGCGACACCGTCATCGCCGTGCTCACGGCGGCGCTGGCAGCCGGGGCGGAGCCGCCGGCCGCGCTCCGGCTCTCACAGGTCGCTGCCGGCATCGTGGTCGGCAAGTGGGGGAATGCTCAGGCCACGGCCGAGGAGATCCGGGACGTGCTGCGCGACGGGGATGTGTAATATACCACTGAAAGGGTGGCCGTAGCGGTTGCCACTCCGAGAGCCGGTAGTCGTGGATGTGCAGGCCATAGTCGAAAGAGCGAGTGGTGAGGTTCCGGCTGCTGCGCCAGCGGAAGCCTCTGCGCTTTCGGCTGCTTGATAGCGAGGGCAGTCGGCTTGCCCAGTGGATCACTCGGAGTCTCCTCGTTGGGATCGTAGCCGGGTTCGCTGCGATCTTCTTCTGGCTCCTTGAGACGTCGACGCATCTGTTTCTCGGGAAGCTCGCGGGCTTCGTCCCTCCGAGCCCCATTGGCGAGGGTAACGATTCTGGCACGGCCCTCTCCCGGACATGGGTGTTGCCCCTGGTAGTCACCCTCGGTGGCCTGCTGAGTGGCTTGCTTGTCTTCCTACTGGCGCCGGAGGCTGAGGGGCACGGCACGGATTCGGCGATCGCGGCCTTCCATCATCGGTTCGGGCAGGTACGGGCACGCGTGATTCCAGTCAAGGCTCTCGCCTCTGCGATCACGATCGGCTCGGGTGGCTCAGGCGGTCGTGAGGGGCCGACGGCGCAGATCTCGGCGGGAGTTGCGTCCCTTATCGGGCAGCTTCTCCACCTAGATCCTGCTGATCGCCGGGTGATGCTGGTCATCGGCATGGGGGCCGGGATCGGGGCCATTTTTCGTGCTCCGTTGGGTGGTGCACTTCTGGGAGTCGAGATCCTCTACATCCACGATATCGAAGTCGGGGCGCTGCTCCCCTCGCTGATTGCGTCGATCGCGGCCTATACGGTGTTCGGCGCTTGGGCTGGTTGGCAACCGATCTTCGGCACACAACCGAACCTTGCCCTCGATCACCCCCTGCAACTCGCGTATTATGCGGCCCTGGGCCTGCTTTGTGGCGCGGTGGGTGTGGTCTATGCGCGCACCTTCTACGGCGTGACCGATTACTTCGCTCGCCTTCGTCTTCCGGTGTGGCTGAAGCCGGCTGTTGGCGGGCTCGCCGTCGGGCTGATCGGGCTCGCCTTTCCAGAGGCGCTTGGAACCGGGTATGGCTACCTGCAGCGGACGATGGACGAGCGTATCTTCGATTTCCCCTGGTGGTTCCTGCTTGTTCTGCCGTTCACGAAGATCGTGACCACATCGCTCAGCATTGGATCAGGTGGCTCCGGAGGCATTTTCGGGCCAGGCATGGTCATCGGGGGGTTAGTTGGCGCAGCGTTCTGGCGACTCGGCTACGCTATTCTGCCGTCGTTGCCGCCCACGGCTGCGCCGTTCGTGATCGTCGGGATGATGGCGCTGTTCGGCAGTATCGCTCACACGCCCCTGGCGACCATGGTCATGGTCGCCGAGATGACAGGTAACCTCTCACTGCTTGCGCCGGCCATGCTCGCGGTCGGGCTGGCCGTCATGGTGGTGCGTGACGAGACGATTTACCGGAACCAGTTGCCGTCCCGGGCCGATTCTCCGGCGCACCGGCTGCAATTCAGCTTTCCGCTGCTCTCCAGCCTGCGGGTGAGCGCGGCGCTGGAGGAGACCAATGTCCTCGTCCACGTTGGGCGCCGTATTAGGGAAGTGAAGCGCATGCTCGCGGAGCGGGGACTCCCAGGTCTACCGGTCGTCGATTCCGAAGGGCGACTCGTGGGGATGGTCTCGCCGGCCGACCTCGAAGCTGTTCCACCTGATCAGGCGGACACCCTACCGGTGGAAGCAGTCATGCGGCGTACACCTGTCGCGGTGCCGCTGGAGGCGACCCTGGATACAGCGCTGGAACTGCTGAGCGAGCACCGGCAAGCGTGGCTCCCGGTGGTCGAAGGGCGTGGTGCGCGCGTCGTCGGGCTCGTGAGCGTGTCGAGGATTCTGAAGGTTTATCGTAACGCAGCTCGCGCCTCGGTGCGCCGGCTACGCGGCGTCACCGCCGATACCGAGCTCCTCGAGTTCGTCATCGAACCAGAATCATCGCTGGCTGGCAGAGAGATCCGGCAGCTCGGCCTGCCCCCCGGCGTGCTCGTGGTGTCGATCCAGCGCGATGGTCGCACGATGGTACCACGCGGCGATACTGTTCTCAGGGCTGGAGACCTGGTGCTCGTGCTGGTTCATCCCGAGCAGGAGCACCAGGTACGCGAGCGTTTCTCGCTGACGGAACACGCTGCGGAGCCTCAGGCCTGATGAGCCGGCTGTTCGAGTCGTTGCTGACCCAGCTAGCGGCCGAAGATGCCGACCAGGATCAGGACGACGGCCATGACCACGATGACGGCGAGACTGGCGTAGCCGACGTAGACCAGCCGCCGGTAGCCGAAGCGCCGGGCCCGCACGATGCCGGGCACGCTCCAGATCGCCGCCCAGATAGCCAGGATCCCCATCGAGACCATCGCCGGG
>JADBJL010000014.1 GCA_014874455.1 Thermomicrobiaceae bacterium | reverse complement strand
AGCCGTACCGTGGCTCGGCGCGCTACCTGGAGCTGGAGGGCGGCGACATCGGGTTTCTCTGCGGGGGCGGTGGTGCCAGCCTGCTGCTCTTCGACGCCCTGCTTCGTGCCGGGGGGCGGCCGGCGAACTACGCCGAGATCGGCGGCAACCCGACCGAGACCAAAGTCGCCACGCTGGCGCGCGTCGTCTTGTCCAAGCCTGGAGTGCGGGGCCTGTTCGTCGCCCACAACCTGACCAACAACACCCAGGTCGACGTGCTGGCCCGCGGCGTGGTGCAGGCCCTGCGCGAGGCCGGCCGCCTGCCCCCGGACTTCCCCGTGGTGGCGCGCGAGACCGGCGTGAACGAGGCCGAGGGCCGGGCGATCTTCGAGGCGGCTGGTGTGCGCTTGCTCGGGGAGGAGGTCACGCTGAGCGAGGCGGCCCGCGTCATGGTACAGGCAATGCGCGAGCGGTACGAGGAGAGCGATGGCGATCCTGCTCGACCGTAACACCCGCGTCCTGGTGCAGGGCATTACCGGGCGCGAGGCGCGCATGGTCACTGCGCATATGCTGGCCTACGGCACCGCCGTGGTCTGCGGGGTGACGCCCGGGCGCGGCGGCGAGGAGGTCGCGGGCGTGGCGGTCTACGATACCGTGGCCGAGGCGGTCGCCGTCCACCAGCCGACGGCCGCGCTCGTCTCGGTGCCACCGGCCGCCACGCTCGACGCCGCACTGGAGGCGATCGACGCCGGCCTGCGGCTGCTCCTGATCGCGACCGAGCGGGTGCCGAAGCACGACGCACTCCGTCTGCTGTACGCGGCTCACGCAGCCGGAGTGCGGGTGATCGGCCCCAACTCGGTCGGGCTGATCAACCCGAGCCAGCGCGTCAAGCTGGGAGCGATCGGCGGCGATCGGCCGGAGCGGGCCTTCGTGCCGGGCCGGATCGGCGTCATCTCGCGGAGCGGCGGCATGACGGCCGAGCTGGGGTTGATGCTGCGCCGGCACGGGTTCGGCGTGAGCACGGCGGTGAGCGTCGGGGGCGACGCCCTGATCGGCACGCCGCTGGCCGACCTCCTGCCGCTCTTCCAGGCTGACCCGGAGACGGACGCGGTCGTGCTCTTCGGCGAGCCGGGGACGCGCTTCGAGGAGGACGTGGCCGCGGCGCTGGCCGACGGCCGCTTCAGCAAGCCGCTCTTCGCGCTGGTGGCCGGGCGCTTCACCGAGTCGCTGCCGGAGGGCACTGCTTTCGGCCATGCGGCAGCCATCATCCGCGGCGGCTCCGGCCGGCCGAGCGCCAAGCTGGCGGCGCTGCGCGAGGCAGGCGCTTGGGCTGCGAGCGACCTCGACGAGCTGCCCCGCTTCCTCGATGCGCTGGCATCCGCCTGCAAATCCAGCGGTTAATCGCTCGAGAGTTCGGCATCTACAGGATATCGCTCGTCCTATCTGCGCCACCCGCTTGCCTCGCCACAGGAATCGGATGCCGCGGTTAGGCGTGCCGAGCCGCGCACGAGGCGGCATCGCGGCGTCTGCATGCGACGACACCGGTCACAGCGATGAGCCCTCGGTCGTCGAGGGGCTTGACAGGGGCAACCAGCCTCGCTACGATGAGGATGATTCACGAAATGGAAGACCGTTCAAAATGCTGAACAGACGTTCCCGAACCAAACCCACCTCTCCGGCTGTCGAGCGGGCACTGGCCGTGCTCGATCTCCTGGCGCGCAACGGCTCCGGCCTGACGCTGAGCGAGCTAGGCCGGGCGCTCGGGCAGGCGAAAAGCAGCCTCCACGTCGTGCTGACCACACTGGAGGACGCCGGTTTCGTCGTCCGGGACACGGTGTCCAAGCGCTATACGCTCGGCCCGCAGATCCTCGCCCTCAGCGCCGCCTACGCCCGGCAGAGCGACTTGCTCCGCTCGTTCTACGAGATCGCCGGCCCGCTGGCGCGCGAGCTCGGGGAGACGGTGCAGATGGCCGTGCTGCAAGGCCGCCATGTCCTCTATGTGGCGAAGCAGGAAGGGACCCAGTGGGTCCGGCTCGCGTCGGAGGTCGGCACCGTGCTCCCGGCCCACGCCACCGCGCTGGGCAAGTGCCTGCTCGCCGGGCTGAGCGATGGGGAACTCGACAGCCTCTTCGCTGGCGTCGAGCTGGAGCAGCTCACCGAGCGGACGATCGCGACGCTCGATGCCCTCAAGGCGGAGCTGGCGGAGGTGCGCGCCCGCGGCTACGCGATCGACCGCGGCGAGACGCTCCCTGACGTCACTTGCTTCGGCGCGCCGGTGCGCGACGTGACCGGGGCAGTCGTCGCCGCGATAAGCATCTCGGTACCGGTGACCCGGGTGACGCCGGAGCGGGCTGGCGAGCTGGTCGCGGCAGCCAGGCGGGCGGCAAATGTGCTTTCGCGCAGATTAGGTTGGACCACGGCAACCTGAGAAAGGAGAGAGGAGGAGCAAACGATGAGTGGTCAAGATCGAGAGGGGCTCCGCATCACGCGACGCGCCTTCCTCGCCGGTAGTCTCGTCTCGTTGCTCCTGGCTAGCTGCAGGCGCGAGGCGGCCACACCGCCGCAACAGGCAACGCCGACTGTTCCAGCCGTAGGCACGCCAGCGGTACAGGTTCCCTTGACCGGCACGCTCACGTTCTGGGGACACCCCGACCACCCGCTTGAACGGATTCGCGACGCATTTCTCCAAGAGTATCCCAACGTGACGCTCAACTGGGTACTCACGAACGACTACTATACCAAATTTCAGACTGCAATGGCGGCAGGCGGTGAGGGAGCACCGGATCTGTTCTGGCTCGAAGCCTCGGATGTTCAGCTCTACGGTGGGCGCGGTCTGCTGCTCGACGTGACGGATCTGATCGAGCCGATCAAAGATCAGTTTATACCCGCCAAACTCGCAGAAGCCTACGTCCCAAAGGCCAGCCGATACTACGGGATCCCTGGCGATCTCTCCGTGTCCGGGATCTACTACCGCCCCGATCTCCTCGAGCCACTCGGTGTGACGATCAAAGACGATATGATGTATGAGGAGTTCTTGGCAGCGCTGCGGGAGATCGCGGCAGCAGGCAAGAAGGCGGTACTCTATCCGGCCGGCGGCGGTGGTGTGGCCGCTGCGTACTGGTCATGGTTCGTCGCGCAGTACGGTGGCAGCGGAGTCGCGACCTGTGACGGCAGCGAGATCACGGTCGACGACGAGGCTGGTATCGCAGCTGCGCGTCTTCTGCGCGACATCGTCGCGACGGGTGCCACGTTGAACGCGGACTTCTGGACTCCCGAATACTGGGACGCGCTCAACTCAGAGCTTCTGGTTCTCGACTTCGCCGCTGCCTGGGCGCGTGGCTTCTGGGAGTCCAATCTGGATGCGAGCCAGCTCGGCAAGTGGCGCGTCGCTCCGTTGCCACGTGCCGTCCCCGGTGGCCCACGCACGGGTGTCTGGGGAGGTGCGACGCTGGTAGCGACTGCTAAGACGCAGAACCCGGAACTGGCAAAACAGTTCATGAAGTTCGCCTTCGCCTCGGAGCCCGGCTGCCAGGCCGCCGCTGACTGGGGGATCATCCCGTCATGGATCCCCTATCTCGAAGGTTTCTTCCAGCAACTGAAGTTCAAGTTGTTCGGCGATCAGCCGGCGGCAAAGCTCTGGCTGGAACTGGGCCGTGAGCTGAGCACTACCTACTGTCGTCCGGCTATTTACACGCCTGCGCTGGACATTTTGGGCACGGACCTCGATCCGATAGTGCAGGGTCGCGTGACTCCTGAAGAGGGTATGAAGGCGATCGGCGACAAGTTGCGGGACATCGCGCCTGACTACCAGTGACCATCGGGACGAGGTGCTAGCATGACCGCACGGTCTGCGCTTCGGCTCCGACGGATTACAGCCCGCGAACCGGCTCGCAGCAGCCGGCTCGCCGTCCAGCGTGGCGCGCTCCTGGCAGTACTGCTCCCCTTCGTCGCGATCGTGACGCTCTTCCAGTTAGTGCCATTCCTCTGGAGCCTCTACCTCAGTGTTCACCGCTGGGCGGGCGTCGGCACACCACGTTGGGTCGGACTCGGAAACTTCACGCGGATCGTCCAGGATGCAACTATCCAGGCCGCCTTTGCCAACACCGTGCTCTTCATCCTCATCATGGTTCCAACATTGACTGCGCTTTCCTTAGCACTCGCGCTCCTGTTGAACCACGCTCTCCTTCCGTTGCGGGGCATCCTGCGTGTCCTGGTCTTTCTCCCCTACATTACCCCGGCAATCGTCGCGGCCATCATCTTCTCGATCGTATTCAATGAGCGCTTCGGTCACATGAACGCGATGCTCCAACTCGTCGGCCTTTCTCCGGTGGCCTGGTTGAAAACCCAGACCGGTGCCCGGATCGTTGTCGCGTTGACCGGTATCTGGCAGGTTCTCGGGTATACGACGTTAATCACGCTAGGCGGCCTACAGACGCTTCCGCACGAGCTATACGAGGCTGCCACGATTGACGGGGCCGACGCGTGGCAGCGGTTCTGGGCGATCACCCTCCCGCTCCTTTCGCCGACACTCGCCGTCGTCTCGGTCATTGCTCTGCTCTTCGTGTTGAACCTGTTCTTGCCCTATTTTCTGTTTCCCGCGACTAATGGGTATGGCCCGGAACGAGGCACGGTGACCGTTTCGGTCGTACAGTATGTCTACGCCTTCACCAACCGCCGGTATGGCGAGGCAGCCGCAGTTGGCTGCCTCGTCGGCATCGTCGGTTTCCTGATTGCCTTGCTGCAGATCAGGGTGTGGCGCTTGAGCCGAGGATGGTCGATATGACTCTGCCGCGCTCGCGCACCACACATTCTATCCGCCGATCGCCGGTACATCTCACAAGTGCTGGCCTCCTCCTCATAGCCGTTGCGATTGCTCTGCCCTTTGCTTTCCCGTATTACAGCATGCTCGTCCTATCGTTCATGCCACGCTCGGCGATCATGCAGCCTGTCCTTCATCTCTGGCCCGCTCCATGGATCTGGGAGAACTACCGCCGGATCTTTTTCGGCGAGTGGGTGCTGAGCGTCTCGATCTTCCGCGCCGTCTTCAACAGTTTCGTCTTGGCAACTGGTCAGACGATTCCCATGCTGCTGCTCTGCTCGCTCCTAGCCTTTCTGTTCGCGAAGTGGGACTTTCCAGGGCGGAGCATACTCTTTGGCCTCAGCTTGGCAACGATGTTCATCCCGTACCAGGCGACACTTGTCGCCTTCTACCTTCTCGTCTCCCGCCTCGGCTGGCTGGATACGTTCCTTCCACTCTGGATCCCGTGGTGGGTTCCCGGCTTCGCGATCTTCTTCTTGCGACAGTACATTAGAGCAGCCATCCCGGACGATCTCATCGACTCCGGGCTGATTGACGGCGCCGGACTACTTCGGCAATACTGGTCGGTTGTACTCCCTCTGATCGTTCCCGGGCTCGTTGTCGTTGGTGTCCTGAACTTCGTCAACGCTTGGAACGACTATATCTACTCGAATCTGGTCTTTTCCAATGTACGCCTCTACCCGAGCACGCTCTACCTGTACAGCTTCCAGGGCTCGCGCATCGCGGTTCCGGAGTACGGGATGATGACCGCAGCGAGCATCCTCGCTAGCCTCCCCATCATCACCATTTTCCTGGTCTTCCAGCGACAGATCATCAGCGGACTCACCCGAGGAGCGATCCGGTAGTGGAAGGCGAGAGACGGTGCGGGTCGAACGAGTCGAAGCCTACACGCTCCGAGAACCGATCACGGTTCCATTCCGTTGGCGCCGGGGGTTGCCAGGGAGTGGGACAACGCAGGAGGTGACCTGGCTTCGCCTGGTTACCGATGCGGGGATTGATGGCTGGGCACCGATCGGGCGCGGTGCCATCGCGCTCGACATTATCGAGCGACGGCTAAAGCCGCTCATACTCGGCAAGAACCCGCTGCTGAAAGAAGCCCTCTGGCACGAGGTGTGGGAGATCGATCGGATCGAGGAGTTCCCGATCTACATATTGGGGGCGCTCGACGTCGCGCTCTGGGACATTACGGCCAAAGCGGCGAACCTGCCGCTTTATCTCCTCCTGGGCGGCGCGCGGGAAGAGATCGCCGCCTATGCGAGCGCAGTCACCTTTGAGACCCTTGATGAGTACCTTCGGTGTGCCAAGCAGTGCCTCGACCTTGGCTACCGCGCTATCAAGCTCCACGCTTGGGGCGATGCACGGCGAGATGCTCAGCTCTGTCGCGAGCTACGCCGCTTCGTCGGCGACGACATCGTGCTCATGTACGACGGGTCAGCCGGGTTCGACCCGTACGACGCGCTCTATCTCGGCAGGGCACTGGAGGACGCCGGTTTTTACTGGTATGAGGAGCCGCTGCGCGAATTCAGTATCCAGCAGTACCGCCAGCTATGTCAGACGCTGGACATCCCGATCCTCGCCGCCGAGACGTCGGACGGCTGTCATTACAATGCAGCTGATTTCATCGCCTTCGGTGCTGCCGACATGATCCGTACCAGCACACACTATAAAGGCGGAGTGACCGGTGCCCTGCGTATCGCACACTTGGCCGATAGCTTCCAGATGCGGGCCGAAGTCCACGGTGGAGGCCTCTTGCATGTGCACCTGTGCATGGCGATTCCCAACACGACGTTCTACGAAGCCCTGATCACTGGTCTGCCCGTCGAGAACGATCCGTTGGTCACCAATGGGATGGTTCACGCCCCTTCTCTCCCGGGAATCGGCTTCGAAACGCTCATCGATCCGCATCGGCTCGCTTCGCAGGCGGTAGCACGTCTCTGAGCAAGAGGGGTGTCGAAAGCGATGGCAGCACTACAGGGGCGGATCGCGATCGTGACCGGCGCAGGGTCGGGGATCGGGCGGGCCATCGCCCACCGCTTCGCCGCGGCGGGCGCGGCCGTCGTCGCCGCTGACCTGAACCTGGCCGCGGCCGAAGAGACTGCGACGGCCTCCCCGGAGCAGATCGTGCCGTACCAGGTCGACGTCACCGACGAGCCCAGCGTCCAGCGGCTCGTGCAGGCCACGCTGGAGCGCTTCGGACAGATCGATATCCTCGTCAACAACGCGGGGATCGGCACGACGAAGGACATCGTCGAGACCGACCTGGAGGAGTGGGAACGCGTCTTCGCCGTCAACGTGCGCGGGGTCTTCCTCTGCTGCAAGCACGCGCTCCCCAGCATGCTCGCGCGCCGGTACGGTGTCATCATCAACATGGGCTCGGTGGCCGGACTCATCGGCATCCCGCAGCGGGCCGCCTACTGCGCCAGCAAGGGCGCCGTGGTCACCCTGACCAAACAGATCGCCGTGGCCTACGTCAAGCAGGGGATCCGCTGCAACTGCATCTGCCCGGGGACGGTGGACACGCCCTGGGTGGAGCGGCTCGTCGCCCAGACGCCCGACCCGGAGGCCGCCCGGCGCGCCCTCGAAGCGCGCCAGCCGATGGGCCGGCTCGTCCAACCCGACGAGGTGGCGGCCGCCGCGCTCTACCTGGCCTCCGACGAGGCCGCCGCTGTCACCGGCTCGATCCTGGTCGTCGATGGCGGCTGGATGGCCCAGTAAGGTGAGGAAGGAGCTCGCGCCGTGAAGTGCTACGGCCTCACGCTCTGCCTCCGCGACGACCCTGAGGCGATCGCCGCCTACGTCCGCCACCACCAGGCGGTCTGGCCACAGGTCTGCGCCCGCATCCGCGAGGTCGGTATCCAGACGATGCGCATCTTCCTGCGCGGCCGGCGCCTCTTCATGTACATCGAGACCGCCGACGACTTCGATCTAGCGCGCGACTTCACGCGCGTCAACGAGGATCCAGTGTCGGCCGAGTGGAACCGGCTGATGGCGACGCTCCAGGAGCGGGCGCCGGAGGCGAACCCGGACGAGTGGTGGGCGCCGATGGAGCTGGTCTTCGACCTCGACTGGCCCCAGCACCGGCACGGGCCGGGCGCGAGCGTCAGAGCGGAGGAGGCGCCATGAGCACTTCGGCCCTGCCCCGTCGCGCGCTCGGACATACCGGCCTCGAGGTCAGCGCCATCTGTGCCGGCTGTGCCCCCCTCGCCAGCATGCCGGAGACATTCGGCTACGCGGTGCCCGAGGAGCAGGCGCTGGCCACCCTCCGCGCCGTCTTTCGCAGCCCGATCACCTTCATCGACACCGCCGCGGCCTACGGCGACGGCGAGAGCGAGCGTCGCATCGGGATCGTGCTCCGCGAGCTCGGGGGCCTGCCGCACGGGTACGTCCTCGCGACCAAGGCCGACCGCGACCTCGCCACCCGCCGCTTCGACGCCGACCAGGTGCGGCGCTCGGTGGAGCGCAGCCTGCGGCTCCTCGGGCTCGACCGGCTACAGCTCGTCTACTTCCACGACCCTGAGCACGCCGGGCTCTCAGTCGCCGAGGCCATGGCGCCCGGCGGCCCGGTCGAGGCGCTCCTCCGGCTGCGCGATGAAGGCGTCGTCGCCCACGTCGGCGTCGCCGCCGGGCCGGTCGATATGCTGATCGACTACGTCGAGACCGGAGTTTTCGAGGCGGTCATCACCCACAACCGCTATACCCTGCTCAACCGCACCGCCGAGCCGCTGATCGCCCGCGCGGCCGAGCTGGGCGTGGCCGTCGTCAACGCCGCGCCCTACGGCAGCGGGATCCTGGCCAAAGGGCCGGGCGCCTACCCGCGCTACGCCTACCGCGAGGCGCCCCCGGCGCTGGTCGAGCGCGCCCGGCAGCTCGAGGCGATCTGTTTCCGCCACGGCGTGCCGCTGGCGGCGGCTGCGCTGCAGTTCTCGCTGCGCGATCCCCGCATCAGCGCCACGATCGTCGGCATGAGCCGGCCGGAACGGGTCGAGGAGACGGTGCGGCTGGCGACGCTGCCGATCCCCGAGGCGCTCTGGGAGGAGCTCGCAACCGTGCCGCCGCTGGAGGAAGACCCGCAGACGGGCCAACCGGTGCGGCTGAAGCGGTAGCCGGGCCGGCACAGGGGGCAGGAGGGAAGCGCGATGCCGATCGACACCACACCGGTCGTCGATACCCACGTCCATGTCTGGGACATCGAGCGCTCCGACCTGTACTGGATGACGCCGGAGCTGGAGCATCTCCTCCGGCCGCTGCGGCGCACGTTCACGCCCGACGACCTCGATCCCCTCCGGCAGGCCGTCGGCGTCGACCAGGTCGTGATCGTCCAGGCGGCCCGCTCGGCCTGGGATCACGCCTGGTGGTTCCAGCTCGCCGAGACGTATCCCTGGATCACCGGCGTCGTCGGCTGGGTCGACCTGGAAGCGCCGGAGGTCGGCCAGCAGCTCGACCGTTACCGGCAGCATCCCAGCTTCCGTGGCGTCCGCGCCACGGCCGAGAACGAACCCGACCCGGACTGGCTGGCGCACCCGAGCGTGCGGCGCGGCATCCGCGCGGTGGCCGAGCGCGGCCTCACACTGGATCTCCTGGTGCGAACCGAGCACCTGCCGCACGTCCCCCGCCTGGCCGAGGAGAACCCGGATCTGCGCCTGGTGATCGACCACCTGGCCAAGCCGCCGATCGCCAGCGGCGAGCTGTCCCTCTGGCGCGAGCGGATGGCGGCCCTGGTACCCTACCCGAACATCTGGTGCAAGGTCTCGGGCTTGCTGACCGAAGCCGGCCCGAGTCCGACCGCCGAGGCGATCCGCCCGGTCGTCGCGTTCGCCCTGGAGCAGTTCGGGGTCTCCCGGCTGCTGTGGGGGAGCGACTGGCCGGTCAGCACCCTGGCGGCCGACTACGTCGCGACCTTCCGTACGCTGCTCGAGGCGCTCGGCTCGCTCGCGGAGGCCGACCGCGCGGCGCTGTTCGGCGGCAACGCGCTGCGCGTCTACGGCCTGCCCGCCGGCGACTCGCCCGGTGGCCCGCACCCAGCACCGTGAAGGTTCCGCTTCCCTGAAGCTCAACCGTGGGCACCGGCTCGCGAACCCGCGGGCGCGGCCGGCATCTACCCGCAAGCCACGCGGAAAGCGAGGCTACGGCTGGCGTCGACGCGCACGCGCTGGTCATCGGCGCCCCAGCGAGTGCCGTCGACGGTCGCCATCACCGCCGGGATGCCGAACTCGCGCGCCACGATAGCCGCGTGCGGCACCGGGAACCGGGGGCATCCCCGAGCCGGCTGTCGAGCGAATGCATGCCGTGGTATGGTGAACTGTAGTGTCAGCGGAGAAAAAGAACTTCGGGAGGTGGAGCAATGCAGTTCGACGAGTTCATCGGCCAGGTGCAGCACCGGGCCAGGCTGGCGTCTCGGGGTGAGGCGGAGCGGGTCACCCGCGTCGTCCTGGAGACGCTCGCCGAGCGGCTGGCAGGCGGGGAGGCGAAGGATCTCGCTGCCCAGCTCCCGATGATCGTCAAGGACTATATTCTGGAGTACCCGCAGGCCGGCGCCGGTCGGGACATGAAGCTCCGGGAGTTCTACGAGCGGGTCGGTGAGCGGCTGCACGTGCCGATGCCGGAGGCAGCGTTCTGGGCCCGGGCAGTGATGAGCGTGGTTCAGGAGGCGGTCAGCGCCGGGGAATTGGAGGATGTCAAGGCACAGCTCGGCGAGGAGTTCGCGCCGCTCTTCGAGTGGGAAGGCCCACGGTAGACCGGCGGTCAGAGCCAGCGGCGGACGCGCGCCCGGTAGGCGCGGTAGCGCTGGCCGAAGCGTCGCTCGAGGTACGCCTCCTCGCGCGCGATCACCCCGTGCACCATGACGACGAGCACCGCCGGGAGCAGGAGCAAGCACCAGAGCGCGTCGAGGAGCAGCGCCAGACCCAGATAAGTCAGAGTGAAGCCGAGGTAGATCGGGTTCCGGCACAGCCGGAACGGTCCGGTGGTGACCAGCTCGGTGGCTGGCCGGTACGGCTCAGGGTGTGTGCCCGCCTGGTACATGGTGCGCACGGCCCAGCCGGCCAGCCCTAACCCGCCCAGAGCCAGCCCACCCCCAAGCCACCAGCGTCGTGGCCGGAGGGGGTTCGGCACGAGCCGGAGCGGCCAGAGACGGCCCGCGACGAGCCCGAGCGCCAGCCCGGCCAGGTAGATGAGCGGCGGGGGAGCGATCACGCCGGGGATGTCACGGCTCGCATCGTTCACGCTATGCCCTCCGTTGCTTCAGCGCGAGAGCCGCGGCAAGCTGCACCGCTGGCCCGAGCATGCCACACAGGATGGTCTGGAGAGAAGACGCAACCGGCCCGGCGGGGATATGCTCGCCGGGCCGGCCGGTTCCTCGGTGTCCTGCCTACGAGCAGCCGAGGCTGTTGCCGCAGTTGAGGCACTTGTAGCAGGAGCCGTTGCGCACGGTGATGTGGCCGCAGACGTCGCAGAACGGCGCATCGCCCATGAGCTGCGAGAGCTGCTCGCTCAAGGCGTCGGCCGGGCGCGGCCCGCGCTGGGCGGCGGCCTGGGTCGGCCCCTGGACCACGGTCACCAGCTCTTCAGCCTCCTGGCGCTGCCCGTTCTGGTAGTGCGCGCTGCTACTCGGCGGCGAGCCGTTCGGCGGTGCCGCTTCACCGGCGCGCTGCTCCGGTGCGGGAGCCGCGTTCTCGCTCCGAGGTGGCGCCTCGTCGGTATCGCCGCCGTGGATCGGCGGCTGCACCTGCACGAAGTCGGTGCGGCCCAGGTACTCGTAGCCCAGCACGCGGAAGATGTAGTCGACGATGGAGGTCGCCATCTTGATGTACGGGTGCCCTTCGACCAGCCCCTGCGGCTCGAAGCGCTGGAAGGTGAAGGTATCGACGAACTCCTCCAGCGGCACGCCGTACTGCAAGCCCTTGGAGATGGCGATCGCGAAGCAGTTCATCAGGCTGCGGAAGGCCGCGCCCTCCTTGTGCATATCGACGAAGATCTCGCCCAGCGTGCCGTCCTCGTACTCGCCGGTGCGCAGGTAGATCTTGTGACCGGCCACCCGGCCCTCGTAGGTGATGCCGCGCCGCTTCGGCGGCAGCGGGCGCCGCCGCGGCCGCTCGACGATGACCACCTGCTTCTCAGCCTGAGCCTCCGGCTCCTTCTCCTCGGCCTTCTTCTCCGCCCGGGTCGAGAGCGGCTGCGAGAGCTTGGAGCCGTCGCGGTAGATCGCCAGCGCCTTCAGGCCCAGCCGCCAGGACTCCAGGTAGGCGTCGGCCACGTCCTGCACGGTCACCTCGTTCGGCATATTGATCGTCTTGGAGATGGCGCCGGAGAGGAACGGCTGCACGGCCGCCATCATCCGGATGTGGCCCAGGTGATGGATGAAGCGCGTGCCGTGCTTGCCGCACTTGTTGGCGCAGTCGAACACCGGCAGGTGTTCGGGCTTGAGGTGCGGCGCTCCCTCGACGGTCTGCCGGCCGCAGATCACGTCGTTCGCCTCGTCGATCTGCTGCCGGGTGAAGCCCAGCTCGCGCAGCAGGTCGAAGTCGGGCCGCGTCCACTGCTCCGGGGTGAACCCGAGCCGCCGCAGCGTCTCCTCGCCCAGCGTCCAGGGGCTGAAGGCGAAGGAGAGCTCGAAGACCGAGGGCAGCGCCTGCTCGATCCGGGCGAGATCGGCGTCGGTGAACCCGCGCGCGCGCAGCGACTCGCGGTTGATGTGCGGCGCGCCCTCCAGCGAGAGCGTGCCGAGCACGTAGCGCAGGATGTCCTCGATCTGCTCCGGCGAGTAGCCGAGGCGGCGCAGCGCCGGGGCGATCGAGCGGTTGGCGATCTTGAAGTAGCCGCCGCCGGCCAGCTTCTTGAACTTGACCAGCGCGAAGTCCGGCTCGACGCCAGTGGTGTCGCAGTCCATCAGCAGGCCGATCGTCCCGGTCGGCGCCAGCAGCGTGACCTGGGCGTTGCGGTAGCCGTGGCGCTCGCCCAGCTCCAGCGCGCGATCCCAGGCCTGGCGAGCGGCCTGCACCAGGTACGGCGGGCAGTGCGCCGGGTTCAGGCCGACCGGCGGGGTGTGCAGCCCCTCGTACTCGGCCGGGTGGGCGTTGTAGGCGGCCCGCCGATGGTTGCGGATCACCCGCAGCATGTGCTCGCGGTTGGGCGCGAAGCCGGGGAAGGGGCCGAGCGCCTCGGCCATCTCGGCCGAGGTGGCATAGGCCTCGCCGGTCATGATGGCGGTGATGGCGGCAGCGATGGCGCGGGCCTCGTCGGAGTCGTAGGGCAGGCCCATGGTCATCAAGAGCGAGCCCAAATTGGCATAGCCGAGCCCGAGCGTGCGGAACTCGTAGCTCTTCCAGGCGATGGCATCGCTGGGGTACTGGGCCATCAGCACGCTGATCTCGAGCACGACCGTCCAGAGCCGGACGGCGTGGCGGAAGGTCTCGACGTCGAAGACGCCGGTCTCCGGGTCATAGAACTTCATCAGGTTCAGGGAAGCCAAATTGCAGGCAGTGTCATCGAGGAACATATACTCGGAACACTGCGCAATATAAACCCCTTTGGCCCAGACTGCATGATCATGTGGTTCGGTCAGATTGTAGGTCAGCTCCTCGCCGTCCTCTTCGACCCGTACGACGTGCACCGGCCGATCGGCCGCCTTGCTCATTCGCCGGCTGCCCAGAAGGCTCCGAAGCCGCTCCTGCTTGTAGCGGACAGAAAACCCAATATCAGCGCTGAAGCGCTCGAGATCCTGGGGATGTACCCGGAGACGATAGCAGGCTCGAGAGGTATATCCCCCAAACCCTTCCTTCTCGGCACCGCGCATCTCACCAATGGAGGAACGAATGCCGAAGAGCTGGAGGAGGAGCTGGATGTCTTCGAGCAACCCTCTGGCCGCACTCGCTGCGGAAACCTCGCACTCTCCCATCTCGCCGCGACCATAGCATGTACCGTCAGCACCGAAGTAGCCACGCAGAAACGCGGCAACGATCTCCTTCGGTGCCGTGAAGAGGGCGTTCGGCACCCGCTTGTCGTGCGCGCGCGCTGTCTTGACTCCGAGGGCAGCGAAGAAACGGCCAACTGCTCGTCGGGAGATACGGAGTTGCCGGCAGCCGTTCCCAACACGCGCATCACTCACCGCAATGCCGAAGAGCGCCTCAAGCCATCGCTTATGTCGTTCGGCCGTCTCCTCCCGCTCATCTTCATGTGTGCCGTAGACCAGTACGGTGACGCCGGTCGAGTCGATGCAACCATCGCCGATTAGGTGGCCGAGAATCTCAGCCAACTCGGGCGACCATCGCGTGGGCATGGCCGGAAGGCTTCGCTCGCCCAACTGGCGGTCAATGCGGATCGGGAGCTCCCAGATGCCCTCGTACTCAACAGGAAAGTCATGAATGAGCACCTCGTCGCCGTCGACTAGCTCCGCAGCGGGCTTACGGGTTCCATCGCGAAGGATCCAGGTGTGATTCGGCGTTGTACGAAGCTTTCGCCCGTCTGACAGGGTAATCTGGAGAACCGGATTAATGCCGGTCAGCATAAGCTGACTGGGGCGTGACGGGCTACCATCACGCCGCAAGACGCGGATGAAACGTCCCTCGATCCCCTCCCCGACAAGCTCGTCGATGCGCATCAACCCGTGCTCGGTCAGAATGCGCGTATCGCCCGTGAAGCACGGGTTGGAGGCATTGATGCGCCCGGAGGCCGGGCAGGTGTGCCAGTCGTTGATGGTGGTGTCGAACTGGATGCCCGGGTCGGCGCACTGCCAGGCCGCCTCGGCGATCAGGTCCCACAGGTAACGGGCCTTGACCGTCTTGGAGACGCGGCCATCGGTCCGCCAGCGCAGGTGCCAGTCGCCGTCGTTGAGCACGGCCTGGATGAACTCGTCGGTCACCCGCACCGAGTTGTTGGAGTTCTGGCCGGAGACCGTGGCGTAGGCCTCGCCGTTGAAGTCGGCCGGGTAGCCGGCGGCGATCAGCGCGGCGACCTTCTTCTCCTCCTCGGCCTTCCAGCGGATGAACTTCTCGATGTCCGGGTGGTCGACGTCGACGACGACCATCTTGGCCGCCCGGCGCGTGGTGCCGCCGCTCTTGATCGCCCCAGCGGCGCGGTCGAAGACCTTGAGGAAACTCATCAAGCCGGAGGAGGTGCCGCCGCCGGAGAGCGGCTCGCCCTCGGCCCGGATCTTGGAGAAGTTGGTGCCCGAGCCGGAGCCGTACTTGAAGACGCGCGCCTCGCGCATGACCAGGTCGAAGATGCCACCGGGGTTGACCAGGTCGTCTTCGACCGACTGGATGAAGCAGGCGTGCGGAGTGGGACGAGAGTAAGCGTCGGTGGACTTCTTCAGCTCGCCGGTGTCGGGGTCGACGTAGGCGTGGCCCTGGGCGGGGCCGGTGATGCCATAGGCCCAGTACAGCCCGGTATTGAACCACTGGGGCGAGTTGGGCGCGGCCATCTGGTGGAGGAGCATGTAGGTGAGCTCGTCCTCGAACGCCTGAGCGTCCTCCGGCGTGGCGAAGTAGCCGTAGCGCTCGCCCCAGTCGCGCCAGCAGCCCACCAGCCGCCGGACGACCTGGCGCACGCTGCGCTCGGGGCCGAGCACCGGCTGACCGTGCTCGTCGAGGATCGGGTTGCCCTGCTCGTCGTACTGCGGGACGCCGGCCTTGCGGAAGTACTTCGAGACCACGATATCGGTCGCGACCTGCGACCAGGGCTCGGGCACCTCGGCGTCGGTCATCTGGAAGACGACCGAGCCGTCCGGGTTCGTGATCCGGGAGGTGCGGCGAGCCCAGGCGATCGTCTCGTAGGGGTTCTGCCCTGGCCGGGTAAAGACGCGGACTATGCGCAGCCCTCCAGAGCGTCGCGCGGTGCCGGCTGCCTCGCTCTTGGTCGCCTTCGCTCGCTGTGCCATCGCTCATGTCCCCCACATCTCACCACGCATGACGTGCTACGTGCCAGTCATGCGTCGCTGATGTCACGGCCTCGCTGAAGCGGAGACCCTGCCCCCACGTCTCGTCTCGGTTACCAAAGCCACCGAGTAGGCCACCGTGATATCCCCAAAACCGGAGACTCTGCCCCCACGTCTCGAATGCTGAAGCCGATCGACGCCGTCTCCGGGGAAAGGTCACACTGGGTCGGATGCGGCCCCACCGGCGGGCTCCGCGGGGGTATACCCTCATGACCACGATATCTTGGGCCCCGGCGCCGTCCAGGCCCAAGATCTAGTGTAGTCGCCCGCCATCAGCCTGTCTAGATGTGTCGCAAAGGCACAGAACCCCCATGGAGACGCGCAACCCACCCGCCCTTCGTTGGAACACCTGAGCTATACGTACAGCCCTAGGCACAGTGTAGCGGAGCGGCGCGATCCTGGCAAGACCCACGTACGGACGAGACAGATTGGTCGCCACTCGTTGCGTCTTTGGGCTTGCTCATGGTGTGGCGGCACTAGCAGGGCTCGGCATCACTTGCCGAGAGCAGCCGGGCATACGGCTAGGGCGGTGGGGTGGGCCATCGCATCCGTGTCTGAAGGATACCGGCCTACGGAGTAGACTGTTCCGGTTTCAGGCCCCTTCCTGTTCCAGGGAGAGCAGGGTAGAACCGTGCACGGACGACGGCATCCCGCTGGTATCCAGTGTGGCGGGTGACGTCGCTGCGGGCACCGGCATTTCGCTGGGAGCGACGCAGCGCACGCGAAAGCGGCGACCGATCCGCTCGCCGATGACCGCCTCGATCACCTTGCGGATGGCATCGTCGTTCAGTCGCTGGCGGTGAAACTCGTGGGGTGACACGAGATAGAGCACATCGCCGGCAATATGCTCAGGCCTCGCCGAGCTGAGCAGTGCGGCTGCCTGGGGACTCTTCGCTTTGACGGCACTCCGAACGGCTACCCACTCCTTCGCGAGCTGCTCCAGCAGAGCGTTGATGCCGGCCGCGCTTCCAGGGGCGTCGGAGGTCTCGCTCGTCGTTACCGGAGCCACACGTGGCCTTGCGGACGATGCTGCCCGTCCAACGGCTACTGGCTGCGACGTGGCGGCGCGGGGTGACGGTACGTTCCTGGTGCCACCCAGTCGAAGCCGGTTGGCTTGGAGGAATTCCTCCACGTTGTTGAAAGCGTTGAAGAACAGCGGGGTGCCGGAGAACGAGAGCGGGCTCACCGGGCCGATCGTCATGAAGGAGTACTCGCGGCTCGCGACGTCGAAAGCCGAATGTGGATCGCGGAAGAGCCGGTAGAGATCCAATGCCGTGCCGGAGGAGCCGACGAGCTGCTGGAGCGCGAGGAATTCCTGGCCGAGCCCGAGCCCGAACCCGAAGAAGAAGATGCGGATCTGCTGCAGGATCTCCGGGTGGAGACTGGACAGCGTCTGGCTGACGAACAACCACCCAAGCCCGTACTTGCGCGTGGTGCGCGCCGCATCGACGAGCGCTCTTCGCACCTGCTCGGCGGCTTCGTTATCCAGCGCCCGCTCGCGCGGCGCCAGCCGGTGCGCCTCGTCGATGACAACCAGGGTGTTCAGGCTGCGCTGCTCCTTGAAGGAGCGCTCAGCCGTCAGCGTAAGCCCGTCGAGCAAGCGCTTGATCACTAGTGACTGGATGGAATCGTTCCAGAAGAGGCCTTCGGCCTGCTCGCGCGAGAGGTCGACGACCAGCACCGGCCGCTGCGCCGCTGGGCTGTCCTCCGCCTTCAATAGCCACCCCAGCGCACTCTCAACGGTCATCGCCCCTTCGCGCTCGCTTCGGAAGAGTTCAGCCACCGGCCGCCAGTGGTCGCGGTAGAACTCGTCTGGGTCAGCCTGCTGAATCGCTGCGTTGAACCGTCGCCGGGAGTCGCTGCTCCGGTAGAAGATTTGCTGGACATTGTCGTCTTGCAGAAATGCCCATGCTCGGTCGAACGACTCTCTCGTGGCTAGCGAGGCCAGCTTCACCTTTGCCTTCCGCAGCTTGTCAACGAGAACACTACATGCGCTGGCCCGGTTCTCCCCTTTCGGGACGGTCAGGTATTCGAAAAAGTTCGACTCGAAGAGAATTTGTTCGAACAGCTCCCAGCGGTCAAGCACCAGGTTGCGAACTGTCAGGACGCGGACATCTTTTCGGAGCGTCTCCCGAAGGAGCTGGCCCAGTGGGAGCGGGAACTCTCCGGGAGGGGGCGTAAAGTCCATGTCACGCGCGAACTCGCCTTGCGGGTCGATGACCAGCAGAGCCATTCCCGGATAACGCGCATAGGCGAGCAGGATCATTTTGGCCAGCACGGACTTGCCCGAACCGGTCTTGCCGAAGATCCCCAGGTGGTATGCTTCTCCAGCTCCGTCCGATCCCCGGTCGAAGTGCTTGAACCAGAGCGGCAGCTTCGGCTTCGATCCGTAGACATGACCGAGATAGAACACTTGATCCTGGTAGCGTGCCAGGAGTAGGTCGAGGGTCTCATCGGTCACGAGGTGAATCGGTGTGCCGGTGGCAGGTACCGTGCCGAGGATGCTGGGCGTGAACCCGTTCCCCCCTTCGTCCTTGAAGACGGCGCTGACGACCATTTGGGCGAGGTGGGTATCCTGCCGTTCGCTCACTGCCTCCACACGGCCGCGCTGGCGGATGAGGCTGCGCATGGTGGGATCCTCGTGCCAGATGTTCCGCAGCTTGACCTCGGTGATCTGCCCAAGGGCGTAGTGGGGTGTCCCATCCTGCATAAAGCGGAAGAGCGCCAGTTCGCCGACGAGCTTTCGGTCGACGGCGGTTCCGAGGACGTCCAGGCTGAGTTCGGACGTCGACGAGGGAGAGCCGATGACCCCGAGCCGTTCGGTCTTATCGATCAGGTGGTCGAGGTTGCGTTCGTCCATGTCATACTCCTGACTCGGAGCGGTATCCGTGCATCCCGAAGAAGATCTCGGTGATCTCACCCTCATAGCGCTCGGAGACGTGCTGCGTTGCCACCTGGCGGAAGGCCGGCAACGCTCGCGCGAGGGCCTTCACCGTCCGATCGGCGAGATAGAGGGGATAGGGCTCGAGCATCCCCGGCGTCGCACACTGGTATTTGATTGCCTGGACGACCAGCCCGAGACTAGAGTGGTTGTTCGCGACGGCGGCTGGGAGCTCGAGCCGAACGGCGGGGAGCCACTGGTGCGGCTTATAGTAGAGCACGCGGATCCGCTGCAACGCGCTTTGGATCTGTCGTGCGAGCTCCTCGACTGGTTCCCGCAGCTCCAGTGCGAGCGTCCCGGTAGCAAGATGCCACGGCTGCCGTGGCTGCTCGAGCGCTAGCGGTTTGGTCAATTCACCCGCCTCGAGCAGAAACGTGAGCAGCCCGCGATCATCCTGGTTCTCCGGCCATCCAAGCTGGCGGCCGATCTCTCGCCGTGTGGTGTACTTCGGTAGCCCCACGTAACACTTATCGTGACGACCCGGTTGAAGGATTTCTCTATAAGCTTCCAGGAACTCGATCGCTCTGGAACGAAATTCTCGCGAGGATTGCAACTCGGGAGACTCGCTGGACTTGCTGAGCGCTTGATTGAAGTAGATGACCGGTAAGGTCAGGGTTCCGTCGAGCATCACGACGTCGTGCGGTGCTCTGACGGCGAGCAGAAGCTCATATCCCACCATCACTGCTCGCAGAACCGTGGCGGTGTCGACATCGTGCATCTCCGAGCGAACGAAGAGTCGGTGATGAGGTTGCTCCCAGTGCCTCTTCTCTGATGGTGGGGTCAGCCCCTCGACGGCGACCGCGGCACAGGCCGCGAGATCGACCGACAGCAGCCGCTCGATGGCATAGGATCCATCGACACCACAGGTCGTGGGCAGGGGAGGGTAGCCGAGTGCCGACTCGTGGAGGAGCAAGTCGTGCTGCTCCAGCGCTTCACGCAACCGCTCTCGCTCCGCTCTGAGCGAGCGGAATGTCGCGAACAACGTCTCCGCAACCTGTCCGGCCTCGGCCAGCATCTCCTCAACCAGCGCAGCAGGGAGATCGATGAATGGCGTCGGTTGGGGGGTTTCCTCGTTCAGTGCCATAGGCGCAAGCTCTCCGGATCGAAGGCACGGTAGCGCTGGTCTCGCCCAGCGCGCGGTAGAAGCCAGCGAGTCCTGAACCAGGCGAAGAGCTCGTTTACGGAGATCTCGTACGGGACGAGGCGCCCTTCCTCGCCCCGCAGGAAGGCGCGGGCATTCTCGGCCAGCGGAGCCACGAACACCTCGCGACGAACGCCGTGATAGACGAGCTCCCGCGAGAGGCCGAGCAGCGGCAGCACGGCCCGTACCAGCTCGCGCCGGCTGCGCCATCCCTTTCCCCATCGTGCATGTTTTGCGCGTGGTATGCAGCGCGCGCGGGCGAAGCGCAGCAAGTCATGGTACAGACCATTCGCGAAGTGGAATTCCCCTGAGCCGGACGTGTACCCGACCGACTGAAAGACTCGGCGCCCGCCGAAGGTCAGCCGGTTGTAGAGCGACGATCGGCCCAGAGCGGACGTCGTCGTGATCAAGGCGAGTTGCCCGTCGAAGGGGCGGGTACTGATCCATGACGTACGGGCAGCGTACCTGCGAGCGAAGGCTTCCCGCACTTCGGTGCTGGTCATCAGGAGCGCCACCAACTTGCCGCAGAGAAGATCGGCATAGGGTGGCACCGCACCGACCACGAAGGCGTCCATCACGTGGCGGAGTCGTTCCCTACGGGCTGCCTTATCCCAACCGATCCAAGCGTCGCGCGGGTTGAGCGCGAAGACGGGATCGCCGAGACCGAACAGTCCCATCAGTTTGCCGGTGAACTCATCGAAGACTAAAAAGCGCAGCCTCCGCCCGTAGCCAGCGGAGACCGGGATGCTCCAATGCAGCTTCGCGTAACGGAACAGCAGCTCCTCTTCGGTACCAGCGAATACTTCCCTCAAGACCGGCCGCACGCTCGCCGGCTCGACCTCTGAGCCGGCCGCGAAGTAGCGGAGCAACCGGGACTCATGACGGGCCAGCGCCGGCCGCGCACGGGCTATAGCGGCTTCCCTCGCTTCCCGGTGAAGATGCCTAATTGCCTGCTTCGTGGTTTCAGCCGTGATGGTTAGCCTTCCACCGCTATCGACGACGAACCCCTGTCGCTCGAGCGACGCGATGACGCGCCAGCGGAGTGCGCTTGCCTCAGAATCGAGCTCGGGCAAGGGTATGCCGGTCCCGTGATCGCGCGGTAAGCGCTGGTTGCTGGGTTCGACCATCGCTCGCGATCCATTTCGCCGAAGCTGGTAACGATTCTACCAAAGGGCCGTCCTACTGCCGAAAGGACACGCTCTTCCGTCAGCGCGGCACGAGCGGGAGCAGCAGGTGTGAGGGGTGGGCGCGGTCGTGGTGGATGGTGTTGATGGCCACCTGCGTGCGCGTGTGCCGGCCCAGCGGCTCCCCGGTATTCGGGTTGACGTCGAAGCGCGGGAAGTTGCTGCTGGAGATGTCCACCCGGATACGATGCCCGGCGCCGAAGAGGTTGCTGGTGGGATAGAGCGGGATCTCGATCCGGTAGACCCGCCCCGGCTCCAGCGCCTGCGGCCGATCCCAGCCTGCGTGGTAGCGCAGGCGGAAGATGCTGTCCGAGAGGTTGAGCGCGTAGCCCTCCGGGTAGTCCGGGTTGGGCGGGTAGACGTCGATCAACTTGACCGTGATATCGGTGTCCGGCGCCGAGGAGGAGACCCAGAGCACCGCCGTGATCGGCCCGGTCACTTCGACCGGCTCGGCCAGCGGCTCCGTCTGGAAAACCAGCACGTCGGGCCGGCTGGCCAGCGGCAGGTACGGTGGCCGGGCACCGAAGATCGCTGGGCTCGTGCGCTGATCCTGCCCACCGACGGCCACGATGCTGGCCCATCGATCCTCTAACCGCACCCGGGCCACGATCTCCGGGGGCACCGGGTAGAAGTCGGCCAGGGAGGAGATGTTGCCGCCGACCGTCGGCACCGGATCGGCTGGATCGAAGCGGAAGCTGGTCGACGCCTGGTCGGCCTCCGGCTGGCGGGTCGATAGCCCGCCGCCGGGTTGCAGGTAGAAGGGGGTGTCGACCGCACGGGCGAGCGGCCACGTGCGCTCCTCGCGCCAGGTTCCGCCGTGGAAGAGGCGGCCCTGCGGCGTGCGGTGGCCATCCCCACCGCCCATCACGAAAATCCGGATCGGTGGCTCCTCGGCCATCCCGGTGTCGAGCCCTTTGAGCCAGCAGTCGAAGAACCGGAGGTGGTGGTCGTAGACATCGTCGGCCAGGTTGCCAGCGATAGAGGCAGCCGGGCCGAACTCGACGTCGCCCGCATAGGTCAAGTCGGGCGTCTCAGTGCCGTGCGTCCAGGGGCCAACGATAGCCCGCACCGGCCCGCGCTTGCGGGACGAGAAAGCGACGAAGTTCTCGAGCGTCGAGCGGGTATAGGAGTCGTACCAGCCGCCGCTGAAGAGCATCGGCACGTCGGCGTGGCGGTCGACGTGAGCGAGGAAGTTGAAGCCGGGCTGCTCCCAGTACTCGTCGTAGTCGCCGCGAGTCCAGATGTCGAACATCCAGCGCTCGTAGGCGGGCACCAGACTGAGCGGGCTGAGGCCGGGCCGCAGCGGCAGCCGTGCCAGCCACTCGCGGAAGCGCGTCGCGGTCAGCGCCGCCTGGATCGTCGGGTCGGCCAGCGCCTCAGGGCTGGTCGCGGCGCCCATGAAGGCCCAGGCCATGAAGCGCAGCTCGAAGGCGCCGTTGTGCCGCACCGAGCTATGGTAGGCGCTGGCACCGCCCTGGTTGACGTACATGGCTGCCAGCCCCGGCGGGTTCAGGCAGGCGAGCGCGTTCTGCACCCAGGCCAGGTACGAGGTACCGAGCGTGCCGACCTTGCCGTTGCACCAGGGTTGCTGGGTGAGCCAGACGACGGTGTCGTAGCCGTCCTCTGGCTCCTGCACCAGAAACGTAAAGCTGCCCTCGGAGCGGTAGCGGCCGCGGCAGTCCTGGATTGCCACCGCGTAGCCGCGCCGGGCGAAGTACTCGCCCATCTTCACCGCAGTCTCCTGGCCGCGCTTGTCGTAGGGCGTGCGGATCAGGAGCGTCGGGAAGGGCCCCGGCAGGGCGGCCCCGCCCTGGGCCGGGAGATAGACATCGGTCGCCAGCCGCACGCCGTCGCGCATCGGAACCATCAGGTCGAGCGCGACGACCACGCCGTGCTCCGGTCGCGAGCGAACTCCACGTCCCATTCGTCTCCTCCCTCCACCGGCCCGTCCACCCTCGGCCGCATTCTCGCATGGCCGCGGCCAGCGGGCACGGTGTGGTCGAGAAAGGCGCGCACCACCGTGACCATACCGTCACATTGGGCAGCCACTGCACCACACTTGCCGTTATACTGCTCAAGGCAGCAGCGGAACCTGCGACGAGACGAGGCGTCCGAGAGGGAGGCGGCCATGGACTTCCGGCGACGGATCGACGCGCTCCAGGCGCGGATGGAGCAGGCCGGCGTGGATCTGCTCTGCCTCTCCCGTGGCGCCAACCTCTTCTACCTCACCGGCATCCGCCGACCACTCGAGCACGGCACTGACCACAACGCCTACGGGGATTGGGCCAGCATCGCGCTGATCGGCCAGCGCGGCGGCGTCACCGTCCTGGCTCCCCGGATGGGCGGGAACTTCTACCGCGAGGAGGCGCAGGGCAAGCCCTGGGTGAGCGAGGTGCGGCTCATCCGCGAGTCCGAAGACCCGGCCGAGGTGCTGCGAAGCGCCGTGCAGGCGGTCGCTGGCTCGCCGCGACGGCTCGCGCTCGATGAACGGCTTTGGGCCCGTACTGCCCTGGAGCTGCGCCGGCTCCTGCCGGAGGCCGCGTTCTCGTCCGCTGCCGACCTCATCGCGCCGATGCGGATGATCAAGGACGACGAGGAGATCGAGGCCATGCGCCGGGCAGCCGAGCTGGCCGACCAGGTCTTCGAGGCCGTGGTTCGGCAGCTTGTGCCCGGCGTCACCGAGTTCGAGGTCGCGCTGGAGATCGAGCGGCAGTTCGCTCTCCTCGGTGCCGAGTACACCTCGTTCGAGACCGGGGTGTTCTTCATCGGTGAGGGCGCCACCAGCCACACGGGGACGACGCGCTCCAGCACCGGACGCCGGCTGCGGCCGGGCGACTCGGTGATGTTCGACTTCGGGTGCGTGCTCGATGGCTACTGCTCCGACTTCGGCCGCTCCGCCTTCGTCGGCGAGCCGCCGGAGGAGTACCGCCGGATCCACGAACTGGTGCTCGAAGCGCAGGCTGTGGCAATGCAGGCGATGCGCGCCGGCCAGGTCACCGCGGCAGAGGTGAACGCCGTCGCCCGCCGCGTGATCGAGGAGGCCGGCTACGGCGAGGGCTTCACCCACCGGCTGGGGCACGGGATCGGCGTGACTGTCCACGAGCCGCCGTACCTCGACGTCGTCGACCAGACGGTTCTCCAGGCGAACATGACGTTCACGGTGGAGCCGAGCGTGATCCTGCCCGGTCGCTACGGCAACCGGGTCGAGGACGTCGTCCTGGTGACGAAGCAGGGCGGGCGCGCGCTCAACCGCGCTCGGCACGATCTCGTCATCGTCGGCTGAGCGGCGAGGCAGGAGGTGCTCGGTGGCGGAGGCGGGCAGCCTGTACGAACTTCCAGCGAATCTCCCGGTTCCGGAGGACGACGGCGCGTGCGATCACCTGCCGGGGCTACGGGTTCCATCCGTTCCCCTGCCGTCGACGGCGGGGGGAACCGTCGATCTGTCAGGGCTGCTCGGGACGACGGTCGTCTACTGCTATCCCCGCACCGGGCGGCCAGGTGAGCCGCTTCCGGCGGGCTGGGACGAGATCCCCGGTGCCCGTGGCTGCACGGCGCAGTCCTGCGCCTTCCGCGACCACTACCAGGAACTGCTGGCGCTCGGCGCGCAGGTCTACGGCCTCAGCACACAGGATACCGGGTACCAGCGGGAGGCTGCGGAGCGTCTGCGGCTCCCGTTTGCCCTCTTGAGCGATGCCGAGCTGCGCTTCGCCCGGGCGCTGCGCCTGCCGACCTTCGTGGTAGAGGGCATGACGCTGATCAACCGCCTGACGCTGGTCATCGAAGATGGGCAGATCGTGAAGGTGTTCTACCCGGTCTTTCCGCCGCAGCGGAACGCCGAGCAGGTCATCGCCTGGCTAGCGGAACGCGGCAAGCGATGAGACTGTGCCGCTGGCCGGCTCACGCGCAGGTGGCGGCGTCTCCAGCTCGGATGACGTAGCAGCAGCGGTGGTCGCCAGCTAGCAGGTAGTGGCAGCGCTCGATCTCAGCCCCCAGCAGGTCGCGATACATGTCCACCTCCAACCGGCACGCGGCCGGGAACACAGCCGCGACCTCCCGGATGGGGCAGTGGTACTGGCTGACGAGGTAAGTCAAATCGTCCAGCTTTTCCCAGGCCACCAGGTAGCCGAGCTCGTCCATCGCTTGTGCCAGGCGCTGGACGCGCTCCTCGAGACACGCTGCGGGAGCCAGCCGGTGCTCCAGTTCGGCGCGTGTGCGCGCGGCGCGGCGGGCGAGGAGCAACTCGACCTTCTCAGCGCCGTCCAGCTCGAGCAGGTCTGCGAGGAGATCGGTGAGCAGCAGGTCGTACTGCTTGGGGAAAAGCGCGTCGGCACGCCGCGAGAGCCGGTAGACCGGGGCCGGTCGGCCGACCGGCCGACGGTTCGGGGTCGCCTCCACCAGCCCCTCGCGTTCCAGGGCCGCAAGATGCTTGCGGACGGCCATCGTGGTGACACCGAGCTGATCGGCGAGCTGGTCAGCGGTCAGCCCGTCACTCTTCTTGAGGAGGTTCAGGATAGTCTGCCGCGTGCCGTTGCGCGGCAACGGAGCCGCGAGGCGTGTTCCCATAGTCGCCTCCTGGCGCTATCATACCATAAAGCCGCTTGCGGATCGGAGAACGATGGCGTGCGCACCGCCATGCAGTGACGGGGGAGCGAGTTGGTCGAATTGCGCACTCCTGGGGGACAGGTGCCCGTATCCCGGCCGTCGTGGCCGAGCCGGCTCCTGGCCGCGGCGGCCTATCTCGGTGCTGGCGGGCTGGTGATCGCGATCTTGCCGCTCGAACGGCCGTTCGTTCTCCGGCACGCGCGGGTGGCTCTTACTCTCCACCTCGCCCGCGCGGCGATCACCACCGCCCTCCTCTTGGGCCTGGCCGCCGCGCGGGCAACCTTCGAGCTGACGGTGGCCATGCGAGTGGCTATCGCGGTGGCATTCAACTTGCTCGCTGGCGTGCCCTGGGCACCGGGTCTCGACCGCTCGCTCCTGCTCATTCCGCTGCTGGCCGCGGCCGTGATCTGGCTCCTCAGCCTCGCCGGCCTGGCGATTGCGCTCTCCGGTCACACAGCAGATATCCGCGGGTTCCTCAACGCCGATTGGCCTGAACACACACTGGCTCCCGCCCCCAAGCCAGCTAGCGAGCCCACGCGGGGGCTCGACGCGCGCACGCTCTGGGAGCAGCGGCTGGCCCGCATGTGGGAAGCCGCGAGAGTGGCGATGGCCGAGCGACAACGACGCCTGCGCATGACCGAGCTCGAAGCGCAGATCCAAGCCGTCCACGCTCGGCTGGCCCACCTGCGCCAGCTCCTCGGGCTCGGTGAGCTGAGCTTGGGCCAGTTCGGTGAGGCCGAGCACGCGCTGCAGCAGTATCTCACGGCACTGCAGCGTGAGCTGGCGGCCTGGACGCAGCGCCACCCCATCACCCAGCCGGCGCCCCCTCCCCCCGCCGTGATGACGACGCTTCCACTGGCTGAGCTGGTGATGTTGACGGTGATCGACCTCTCGGGCACGCCCGTCTTCACCTGGGGCCACTTCCCGATGGACGAGGCGCTCACTGCCGGGATGATGTCGGCGCTGGACTCGCTGGCCGAAGAGATGTTCGGAGCGCCCGTCCAGAAGACAGCGCTCGCCGAAGGGGCGGTCGTCTCCGTCGTGCGCGGCGAGCGCATCCGGCTGGTGGCCTGGTTCGACGGCGACCCCTCACCGGTGCAGCTCCGGAACCTTCAGAGTTATGTCGAGGAATTCGAGCGCGCCAATGCCGCTGTCCTCGCCTCGCTGCCGGTCGATCCGGGCCGGATCGTGGCGCCGCCTCTCCCGTTGACTTCCACTGAGCGTGCTTGACCAGCCAGCGGGCTACACGGCGGTTACCCTCGAGCGCGGCTACGGAGCCAGCGCTCGGATCGGGAGGTCGGACTCCGGGCAGATGGCGCTCGTCTGAGTACCAGCTCGACGAGCGCTTTCGCCCGGTAGCCCCTGGCTGGCCGATCCTCGACATCGCCCGCCTCACCGCGGTTTCGATCCGGAGCGGCCCGGCGGTGGAGGTCTGCGCCTTGCAGCGTTGACAGCCACTCCCTTACCCGCTATAGTGCCACACTGGCACGCCCGGCAGGTCAGACGGCCGGGCTGAAATCGGTCTCATGGCTGAAGCGGTGCAGGTTGACGAGGTCAGCCTGCACGTCGCATGCGAGGAGAGGAGTTCGCCCGTGCACTCGCGATACGAGGTCGAGCGCCACCTGGCACTGGTGCTGCAGCGACGGCTCGGCCGCCGTGGGCTTCTGCGCGGTTCGGCGGCCCTGCTGGGCGGAGGCGCCCTGGCCAGCCTGCTCGCTGCCTGTGGCGGTGGCACAACCGAGCAAGGCGGAGCACCGACCCCGACTTCAGCGGCGACCGCGGCAGCGGGCCCATCGCCAGCAGCCGGCGGGGTGACCCCGACGGCGGCAGCTCAGCCCAGCCCCGCCGCTGGCGGAAAGAAGGGCGGCGTGCTCCGGGTGGCGATCATCGGTGAGCCGCCTGCCCTCGACCCACAGTTCACCACCGCAACCATCACGGCCAACATTACCTGGCACATGTTCGAGTCGCTCTTCGCCCGCGACGCGACCTTCAGCCCCAAGCCGATGCTGGCCGAGTCCTACGAGTTCCAGGACGACAACAAGGTTCTGGTCATCACGCTGCGCCCGGACGTCAAGTTCCACGACGGGCGTCCGCTCACCGCTGACGACGTGATCGCGTCGTTGACGCGGTATTCGAAGCTCTCGGGGCGTGGCAAGAACTTCTTCACCCGGGTCGCCAACCTGGACAAGGTCGACGAGACCACAGTGCGCTTCGAGTTCAAGGAGCCGACCGGCATTGCCCCGGTCTTCCTGGCCCAGGTCGACGCGATGATCATCCCCAAAGACCTGGCTGAAGCCTATCCCGACAAGGAGCTGGGCGAATACATCGGCACCGGCCCGTTCAAGTTCAAGGAGCGCTTGCCCGACCGGCACATCAGCCTGGTGCGCAACGACGACTACATTCCGCTGGAAGGCGCCGCCGACGGCTACGGCGGGGCCCGCGTGCCGTACTTCGACGAGATCCGCTTCATCCCGGTGCCGGAGCAGGCCGTGCGCGGCGATGGGCTGGTGACCGACGAGTTCGACTTCGCCGAGCAACTCAGTCTCGACAACTACGACGCGTTCACCGCCGAGCCAGACCTCAGCTTGCAGGTGACGCTGCCGTACTACTTCTACGGCGCGCACTTCAACAAGTCGCAAGAGAGCATCATGAGCAACCCCAAGCTGCGGCATGCCCTGCTGGCGGCCGTCGACGTCGAGCCGGTGGCCAAGGCCGGGTTCTCGCGCAGCGAGTTCTACCGGCTGTACTCCAGCATGTCCGCTCCGGAGACGCCCTGGCAGACCGAGGGCGGCGCGGAGTACTACAATCAGAAGAACCCGGAGAAGGCGAAGCAGCTCCTGCAGGAGGCCGGCTACGACGGGCGGCCGATCCGCTGGCTGTCAACGAAGGAGTACTCGTACAACTACAACATGGCGCTGGTCCTCAAGCAGCAGCTCGAGGCGATCGGCGCGGTGATCGACCTGCAGGTCATGGACTGGGCCACGCTGGTCAAGACGCGCAGCCAGCGCGATGCCTGGGACATCTTCATCACCGGGCACGAGTCGTACCAGCACCCCGTGCTCCAGCCGTACATGAACGCGAGCTGGCCAGGCTTCTGGGCCAACGAGCGCCGTGACCAGCTCGTGCAACAACTGATGGGCGAGACCGACGAGGCCAAGATCAAGGAGTACGTCACCGAGCTCGACAAGGTCTGGTGGGAAGACGCCGCCATGATCAAGATCTGCGAGGGCGCGACGCTCCGGGGCTACCGCAAGCGCCTCCAGGGGTACGCCAGCCGACCGGACTGGTTCTTCTGGAACTGCTGGTTCGAAGAGTGAGCGGCTGGGAGGCGAAATGCACCGGGCAAGGGTGAGGCGAGCGCGATGACCGCCTACATTCTGCGCCGGCTGGTCATGGCCGTCCCAGTGATGCTCATCGTCGCGGTCACGACCTTCCTGCTCTTGCACATGACCCCGGGCGACCCGGTCGCGGTGCTGCTCGGCCCCGATGCGACGACCGAGCAGATCGAGCAGCTCCGCGACCAGCTCGGGCTGAACGACCCGGTACACGTCCAGCTCGTGCGCTGGTTCGCTGGGCTGCTGCGCGGCGACCTGGGGCAGAGCATCTTCCTCAACAAGCCGGTGACGCGAGCCATCCTCGAGCGCCTGGCACCGACGCTGGAGCTGAGCATTCTGGCCTCGCTGGTCGCCATCCTCATTGGAGTGCCGATCGGCATGCTGGCAGCCATCCGGCAAGGGCGACTGCTCGACTTCGGTTCGATGCTGGTGGCCATGGTGGGCATCTCGATGCCCACCTTCTGGCTGGGGCTCAACCTCATCTTCATCTTCGCAGTGAGCCTCCGCTGGCTGCCACCACAGGGCTACCAGCCTTTCGAGGACGGGCTGTGGGCGAACCTCAGCCGGATGATCCTGCCGGCGATCACGCTCGGCGCCGGGCAGGGGGCGTTCCTCGCCCGGATGACCCGCTCGGTCATGCTCGATGTCCTCTCCGAGGACTTCGTGCGTACCGCGCGGGCCAAGGGGCTCTCGGAGCCGCGAGTCTTGCTGGGCCACGTCCTGCGCAACGGGCTGATCCCGGTCGTGACGGTCGTCGGTCTCACCTTCGCGATCCTGATGGGCGGGGCCGTGGTGACGGAGCAGGTCTTCAACATCCCAGGAGTCGGGCGTCTGCTGATCCAGGCGGTACTGCGGCGCGATTTCCCGCTCGTCCAGGGGATCGTCCTGCTGATCGCGCTCGTCTACGTCCTGATCAACCTGGGAATCGACGTTCTCTACGCCTTCCTGGATCCGCGAATCCGCTACGCCTAGCGGGACCGTGCTGGAGAAGACGTGACAAAGGTGAGAGGCGAGAGGTGACGGCGCGACAGGTCTTACTCGCCCCGGCAGTCCAACGGAAACGCCCGCTCGGCCGAGTGATCGTGCATGGCATCCGCCGCTACCCGGGCGGAATCGCTGGGGGAGCGGTGCTCATCGGGGTACTCCTCATCGCCCTCTTCGCTGGCGCACTGACCGACAAGAGCCCGACCTCGGTCGATCCGGTCAACCGGCTCAGCCCGCCGATGGCCGGCCATCCCTTCGGCACCGACAACTTCGGGCGAGACCTCTACGCGCGCACCCTGTACGGGGCGAGGATCTCGCTGACTGCCGGCTTCGGGGTCGCCATGCTGGCGCTGGCCGGGGGCATCGGCTTCGGGCTGCTGGCCGGCTACTACCGCCGCCTCGACGGCGTGCTGATGCGGGTCATGGACGCGCTGATGGCCTTCCCCGGCATCATCCTGGCGATCGGCATCGTTGCGGCTCGGGGCCCCAGCCTGACCAACGTGATCATCGCGCTCGGCGTCATCTTCATCCCGCGTGTCGCCCGGGTGGTGCGCAGCATCGTGCTCAGCGTGCGCGAGCGCCAGTTCGTCGAGGCCGCCCGCTCGATCGGCGCCACCGACTTCCGCGTCCTTGTGCACCATGTGCTCCCCAACGCCTGGTCACCGATCGTCATCCAGGGCACCTTCATCTTCGCCGAGGGCGTGCTCGGCGAAGCGACGCTGAGCTTCCTCGGCGTCGGGCCACCGCCCGAGTTTCCGAGCTGGGGCAACATCCTCGGCGAGGCCCGGCTGTACATCCGCGAGGCGCCATGGATGATGCTGCTCCCCGGCCTGGCGCTCACTCTGACCGTGCTCAGCCTCAACCTGATCGGTGACACCATCCGTGACTTGATCGACCCGCGGGTGCGTCGGCGGATGGCCTAGACGAACCGGGCAGGCCTCCGGGCCTGCCCGGTTCGTGCCTGATTTCACGGCTGTGATAGAGTCAAACTGGCTTAGCAGGTCGCACCGAGCCGCCGGCACGCTCGTCGAGGCACCTGCAGGGCGGGTCGCCAGAAGGAGGGGCTACCGCGTGTCACCCGGGTTCTTACTCGCCCTCACGCTCGCTAGCATTGTTGGGCTGCTCTTTCACAGCCTCTTCGGACAGCGGCTCTGGCAGTTACCCGCGTACTGGGCCATTGCGGTTATCGGGTTTCTCGGCGGCGAACTCGTCAGCGGCCTCGTGGGAGCAGACCTGTTGAGGATCGGCACGGTGCCGGTGATCGAGGGGCTCACCGGGGCACTGCTGGCGCTCGGCATCGGGTGGCTGCTGACCACTCCGGCGCCGCCACGGAGCCGCCGACGCATCGCAGAGACACGCCGGGTCGCGACGCTGCGGCAGCGCCGGGGACGCGTCGGCTAGCCGCCACCACGGGCACGGGTCAAGGGGGAAGGAAGGGGGCATGCGTCGGGGTTGGGTGGTGCTCATCGTCGTCGGGCTGCTCGTCCTCTTCATCGGGCTCTCCGTCCTGCTCTACATGCTCGGCGGCCCCGAGCAATCCGCGCTCGAGCGCGTCCGCGATATCGCGGTGATCTTCCTCGCGCTGGCGACCGTGCTCGTGGTGGTCTTGCTCGGCGTGCTGGTCGGCGTCGGGATCTGGCTCGGGTTGTTGATCAAAGACCGCCTCATCCCGCTCTTGGAAGCAGCGACCGAGACCGCCGTGCGCGCGCGGGGCACTGTCGAGTTCGTCGGCGAGACGGTAGCCCGGCCGATCATCCGCGCCTATGGGCGGGTGGCTGCGCTGCACGCGCTGGTCAGGACGGTCAGCCGGCGCACGTAGCGCTGGGACGCAGGCGACGAACGCCGCTACGTCCCAGACGCGCAAGCACCACCGGTCTACCGCGACACGAGGACGCGCTCACCGCTCGCACCGGTCGGCATCCCATTCGATGCGCTGCGCTTCGTGCGCCGACCGGTGCTCGAGTCCGTCCAGCGGCTTGCGGAGGACGACTTCCACGCGATCGGGCCGAAAGCCTTCTCGATGGTAGAAGGCGTACGCCTGGGGGTTCGTTACATCCACCGTGAGCTCGATGAAGGCACAGCCCTCTTCCCGCGCCCGCTCCACGGCGTTCTCCAGCAGCACGCGGCCGACGCCGCGACCGCGGTAGTCTGGATGCACGACGAAGCGACGGACGAGGGCGAAGAAGCCGTGCCGTGCCTTGTAGGCGCGGAAGAGTTCCAGCTTGCCGACGACCTGGCCGTCGAGCTCCGCCACCAGTACGCTGGAAGGCTCATACGCATCGTCGTGGTACTCGGCGATGACCGACGGGTCATCGTAGCACCAGTCGACCGAGCGATGGAGCGCGGCTTCCGCAGCAGCGTCGTCGAGCCGTCCCTGGCGGACGGTCACGTGTAGCCTCGTGCCCAGATCCTCGCTCACCGGCGGTTCCCCCTCTCACCGACACGCAACGTCCTACCACCGACGCGATTGTGGCACGACTCAGCGTCGTCGTGACGATTGCCTCGTCACCAGCCTCGCACTTATACTCAAAGCGTGTGCATGCCGGCCTCGATGGGGCCCTTCCGCGGCCCACCCGGCCTGCTGAGCCGGTGCGTTCATGCGCAATCGGCAACGTGCGCCCCTCATCCGGGATGAGGTGGCAAAGGTCTGGGCGTCCCATTGGAGGGAAACAGCGTGGAGCAAGCACTCCGCCGGAGCACGTCGACGCAGCCGCTCGACGACGTGCGCGATGAGGTTCACCGTATCCTTGCCGCGGCCGATGAGCGAGGGGTGGTCGTGCGGCTCCTCGGCGGGGTCGCCGTCTACCTGCACTGCCCAAGCGCCCAGCACCGGACGCTTCAGCGGGCCTACCGCGATGCCGACCTCGCTGGCCTCTCGTCCCAAAAGCGAGCCATCGAGGCCCTCTTCGCCGACCTCGGCTACCTGGCTGACCGCGAGTTCAACGCGCTTCACGGCCACCAGCGCCTCTACTTCTGGGATCCCGTTAACCAGCGGCAGATCGACGTGTTCCTCGATATGTTGCGGATGAGCCATACGCTCGACCTCCGCCAGCGACTGACGGTCGAGCGCCTCACTGTCCCGCTCGCCGACCTGCTCCTGTCGAAGCTGCAGATCTGGGAGATCAACGAGAAGGATCTGACCGATATCGTCGCCATCGTCCACGATCACCCGTTCGGCCCTGGAGACGACGAGACCATCAACCTCGACCGCCTCCTCGAGGTGCTGACGACCGATTGGGGCTGGTACCGGACGGCCAAAGAGAATATCGAGCGGACGAAAGCGCTACTCGCTCACCGCGACCTCACCAGGGAGTTCGACGCGCTCCGCCGCCTCGACGAGTTCTGGCATCAGGTAGAAGCCGCGCCCAAGAGCCGGGCCTGGAAGATGCGTGCGATGATCGGCGAGCGCAAGCGCTGGTACGAGCTGCCTGAAGAGGTGCGACGCGACTGACCGCGTCTGGCGCGTCGAGTGGCAGGTGAGGACGAGAAGGGGACTGTGAGGCGTGGTGCGACTTTTCCGCAGGAGCGATCCGGGGAGCACACCCAGGCGGCTCGCACTCTACTACACCAGCGACGTCCACGGTTCTGAGCGCTGTTTCCTCAAGTTCGTCAACGCGGCGAAGTTTTACGCCGTCGACACGCTCATCCTCGGTGGTGACCTTACCGGCAAGATGCTCGTGCCGATCGTCGAGGTCGACGGCCACTGGGAGATGACCTTCCTCGGGCGCCACGAGGTATTGACCACTCTGGCCGATGTAGCCGAGGCGGAGAAGCGGATCCGCTTCAACGGCTTCTACCCGTACCGCTGCGACCAGCGGGAACTTGCGCGCATGGAAGCCGATCCCGGCTACGCGGCCAGCGTCTTCCGCCGCACCATGCGGGAGTCGGTCGAGCGCTGGGTGCGGTTGGCCGAGGAACGCCTGCGCGGTACCGGCGTGCGCTGCCTCGTCATGCCCGGCAACGACGATGAGTTCGACATCGACGAGGCCTTGGCGCACAGCGATGTCGTCGTCAACCCTGATGGGCGAGTCCTCCAGCTCGATGGCTACCAGCTCCTCAGCCTGAGCTGGGCCAACCCGACGCCGTGGCACAGCCCGCGTGAGCTACCAGAGGAGGAGCTGGCCGCCCGAATCGAGCATCTCGCCCGCGAGCTCGATCCCGGCACGCCGACCATCTTCAACCTCCACTGTCCACCGTACAACTCGACCCTCGACAGCGCTCCCCAGCTCCGTGACGACCTCTCCGTGGTGATGGTCGGCGGGCAGCCGAACATGGTGCCGGTGGGCAGCCGCGCCGTGCGAGCGGCCATCGAGCGCTACCAGCCAGTGCTCAGCCTGCACGGGCACATCCACGAATCACGCGGCGCGGTGCGGATCGGGCGCACGCTCTGCATCAACCCAGGGAGCGCGTACGGCGAAGGCGTGTTGCACGGCGCGCTCGTCGTGCTGGAGGGAGACCGGGTAGCCAGCTACCAGCTCGTGAGCGGTTGAGGACGTCCAGATGGGGCTCTACGACCTCTCGCACCCGATCGAGACCGGCATGCCCTTCTTCCCCGGCGATCCGGAGCCGCGCGTGCTCCCCGGGCGCGGAGCGCCGCCGTGGCAGGTGAGCGCGCTGGAGCTGGGCACGCACACCGGCACCCATATCGACGCGCCCAGCCACCGCTTTCCAGAGCGCAAGGCGATCTCCGACTTTCCGCCGGAGCACTTCGTCCGCTCCGGCCTGGTCGTCCCGGTGGCCGGCCTGGGCGATGACGAGCCGATCGAGCTGGAACGACTGGAGCCGCTGCGTGCGGCCATCCGTGCCGGCGACGTGGTGGTCTTCGCGACCGGCTGGGAGCAGTACTGGGGTGAGCCCCGCTACTTCCGTCACCCCTATCTGAGCGAAGCCGTCGCCGTGCTCCTGGCTGAGACCGGCGTCGCCATCGTCGGGATCGACGCGCTGAACGTCGATTCGACGGCGCAGGGAACGTCCGCCGTCCATGAGCGGCTGCTCGCGGCGGACGTGCTGATCGTCGAGAACCTGCGCGGGCTGGATCAGCTCGTTCCGGGCCGGCGCTACGTCTTCAGCTTCCTGCCGCTCCCGGTGCGCGGGGGCGACGGCTCGCCGGTGCGGGCCGTGGCCTGGGAGCGCGACACGCGGTTCGACTGAGTGAGATGAGAGGGTATTAGGTAGGCGAGTCGCTGGCAGGAACGCTCGCCGCTCGAGCGAGGAGGGGAATCGATGGAGCAGGCGCACCAGGGTGGAGTTCCAGCGGGCGCCCCTCGGGTGTTCACCCGGGCCGCCACCGGCCTCGTACGCGAGGCGGGGCTACTCGACGCGCTCGTCTACAACGTCAACTTCATCAGCATCGGGCTGATGGTCGCCCTAATGCTGCTCTACATGCCCTCCTACGGCGGGGTGAACATCCCGCTCTCGCTGGTGATCTGCGCGCTGCTCGCGCTGCCGACCGCAGTGACCTATGGCATGCTGGCGGCCACCATGCCGCGAAGCGGTGGCGACTACGTGTACGTCAGCCGCGTGCTGGGCCCGGCCTTCGGCATGATGAGCAACTGGAACACGACTCTGTACCAGATTCATCTTCATCAAGCGCCAGTCGGGTCGGCTCGGTGAACACGTACACGATCTCGACGGTCGGCTTGCGTCGCCGTGCCGGCGTGTCGGGGTCCCACTGGACGGTGATGCGGTTCACCAGCCGCTCGACCCAGGGGCGCTTGGCCTCCGGGCCGCCGGCCTCGATCTCGTGCAGCCGCTCGCGGAGCTTGGCTAGGAGCGCTGCCGCCTCCGCGACGTGCGCCTCGATGGCGGCCGCCAGCTCGGCCTGTGCGCGGAGCATGTCCAGTTCGGCTTGCACCTGCGCGCGCTCGTTGGCGACAGCTTCTAGCTGCGCGTCTGCCTCAGCCAGCGTGACGCGGCCGCGCCGGACAAGCTCCAGCAGCGACTCCCGGCCCCGGTCGAGGTCGGAGAGGCGTCTGAGCAGCCGCTGGCGCTCGGCCTCGAGCGCGGCCGTCTGGCTCAGCCGCTGGCGAACCTGCTCCTGCGCCCGCGCGAGCGCTGGGCCTGGGTCGAGGATGAAGCTCCGGATGTCCTGCCAGACGATCTCTTCCAGGAGGTCGCCGCGGACCAAGGGAGCCCGGCACCGGCGCTCGGATCGGATCTCCGTTGTCGGGCTCGCGCCGGAACAGGAGTAGTAGAAGTACGGGAGCCCAGGCCGTGGGCCAGGTCGCCCGTGGTAGCCTCGGCCACAGACTCCGCAGGTGATAAGCCCGCGGAGCAGGTAGGGCCGGCGCGCGTTCTTCGCCGACAGGCGGCGGTTGCGGGTGAGCTGCTCCTGGGCCTGCTCCCACGTCTGCCGGTCGATGAGCGGCGGCGCGCTGATCTCGACCACCTCGTCGCGGGAGCGGTAGGTAAAGGTACCGGTGGCGTAGCCCGGTTCCTTGAGGATCGCCCAGAGCCGGGAGTGTTGCCAGCCGCGCGGGTTCTCGCGCACCCGGCCGTTGACGTAGCGGGTCACGGCGGGGACACCAGCCGCGTTGAGGCGCGCGACTTCCCTGACAGCGGTCGAGCCGTGGGCGATCGCCTCGAAGACGCGCTGGACGACCTCGGCCTCAGTCCCGAGCGGCGTCGGCTCCTGGCTGGGGATGAGCCGGCGCTCGCTGTCGACGGCGTAGCCGTAGGGGATGACGCCCGTGGCCCACTTGTTGCTCCGCAGCACGCGGTCGCGCCCGAGGGTGAGCCGCTCGGTGATGGTGGCGCGGTCGAGCTCGCTGAGCGAGCCGAGCAACTGGAAGACGAAGCGGCCGATCGCGGTCGAGGTGTCGATCGGTTCCGTCGCCGACTCGATCGCGACGCCAACCCGCTCAAGCTCCTCGAAGACGGAGAGCAGGACGCGGAGCGACCGCGCGAGCCGGTCGATGCGGTAGGTCAGTACCGCTTGGAAACGCCCGTCGCGTGCATCTTCCAGGAGCTGGCGCCCTTCTGGCCGCTCGTGGAACGGAGTTGCCCCGCTGACGCCTTCGTCCAGGTACTCAGCCACCACGTGCAAGTTGTAGAGGTCGCAGAAGCGGCGCAGGAACGCGAGTTGGGTCTCGATCGTGCCAGCTTGCGCCTGGTCTTCCGTTGAGACGCGGCAGTAGAGGGCGACGGGCCGGTCTGGTAGACTGTTCATGCGATGATCTCCATCCTCTGGCGCCCCGCGTTGGCCGGCGAGCCCATGAGCGCGGGGCGCTACTGCGTCTCTCGCGCGTCCTCATCCAACCCCATGAGCCGACGGTACTCGGCGATCTGGAGTGGCTCGATGCCGAGGGCCTGGGCGAGCTTGCGGTATACGCGCGCCTGGCTCAGCGTCTCGCCGCGCTCGATCCGCAGGATCGTCGCATGGCTCACACCTGCCTGTGCAGCCAGCTCCTTCAGGCCAAGCGCCCGCTCCGCTCTCCAGTATCGCAACGGCTTGATCTCGTCGCTCACCATCGCCTCCCATCTGAGCCGCTCCGATCTTAGCCGCCATTATACCCGCTCATCCCCTCTTGACACAGAGGGTACCATATGGTACACTACAGGTGAAGTCGGGATGAGATAGGTTAGGAGGGGGACGGACGATGGCGGCGATGACGGCGGCACAGGCGAAGGCGATCGCGGAGCGGTACCAGAAGGCGGTCGAGCTGGTGAACGATGGCCGGGCCTACCGGCTCTACGGCGGCCACGAGGGCGACTACATCGTGGTGAACGGCAACGGCCAGGCGTACTTGGTGAACGTGATTTCCGGCGAGTGCACCTGCCCCGACTCGCGGTACCGCTGCAGCCGCCTCGACATCCTCTGCAAGCACGCGCTGGTGGCGCTCATTGTCCACGAGCGGGCGCAGAAGGGGGCTGGGGGCGCATCCCAGCCCCCGGCTGAGCCGCACGGTAAGGACGGCTTCCCAGCCGCCTGGCGCCAGGAGTGCGGCCAGGCCACGGAGCACGGCCAGCTCTGCCCCGGACACACCTGGCGGGAGATCAACCGGGTGCGGTCCGACGCCGAAGCGCTGGCGAAGGCCCGGGAACTCCTGGACCACCTGCTCTAGCTGGCCCCAGCAGTCTACCGGAGCCGCTCCGGTAGGTTTGCCTGCCGGGCTATCGCCTACTTCACAGCGAGTGGGACTTCCGGACGATAGGGGGAAAGGTCCTTGCGACAGACAGCCAGCAGGCGCAGGGACAGCCCTCGGATTCCTTCAAGGTGCGTCTATAGACTTGCGATCGCTATGGCAGTCCTGCTGACATGCCTGTGCAAATGCGCCGCTCCTGACGAGCAACCGACGGCCTGCAGCCAAGGGCCTGGCGCTGGCGCGATCCAGCCATTGCTGCACGACATGCGGTGGCATGGTGTTCGAGAGCAAGCGCGTCACGTGCGTGTAGAGCAAGATATGCCACGTTGCGTCCTCACCGCAGATCTACTCGTCAGCGCCTCATGGAGGCGATCGGTACGCCAACAAGAAGGACACATGCCTCCACCACCTCAGACAGCGAACCGTGTCAGGATTTCACGAGGTTCGCTGTTCGAAGGGCAGAAGACACGGTATTCTAGGCGCAGACCGTTGAGCGCACGGTTCGATCAGACTGCCGCACCATCGCTCAGCTCGTGTCGCGATCGACATGCCACCAAGACAGGGAGTCGAGTTCGTCCGAAGGACACCCAGAATGACCGATGCTGTGTTTTCAACGATCGTGCGAGCGGTGAGGGCATGGCGGAGACCCTGACTCCCAGCCAGACGTTCGACTAGGCTGGGATAGCCGCGGGGCTATATCTTGTAACATCGGGAGGAGAGCAAATGGCCAGTGCAGCGTTGGCATTACGGGTTGAGGAGTTTCTCGGTCTTGACGCAACGCAGTTTCTGCAGCGCCTCACTTCAGGATATATCGCGCTCACTGGTGAGCGGCCCGGACACAAGCAACTCGCAGCATGGCGCTCTGGCTTCCCGCTGATCCAGGCCGTGTCTTGCAGGCTTCCGTCTGGGGTTGTGCTAGCGTGGGAATATCGATTGCCAATGAGCAATGAGCGCATCGACCTGGTGTACGTTGGACGATCAGCAGCCGGTAATGGAGCCGCTGTCATCCTGGAGTTAAAGGGGTGGCGCCAAGCCAGAGCCATCGAGCACGGACTTGTAGAAGCTGATGGCGAGCTCCATCAGCATCCCGAGCTACAAGCGCTCAACTACCAGGGGAAGCTCGTATATTGCCACTCAGCGTGTAGGTCCTTCGTCTTGGGAGCCTGTGTATGGCTCTATCATCTCCCCAGTGGCAGTTTGCCGTTTAGCTATTTACCGGCTTTCTGGTCTGGGCAGACAGATCTAGTGCCAAGATTTCTCCAGAAGTATATCGTTTCTGGCAGCCCTGATCAGGCAAGCGCGTTTCTTGCGGGAGGATATGCACAAACCCCACGCCTGCTGGAAGCGATCCGAACCAATTTTGAAGCCCTGAGGACCGGGACACTGTCAGCGTTGTGTGCGCAGGGATTTGGGCCCTCGGACGAGCAGCAGCGGCTGCTGGCGGAGATCCTGAAGGTAGCGGAATCGGGCCAGAGGGTCTGCCTCCTGGTCCGCGGCGAACCGGGATCAGGGAAGTCCTACATAGCGATTCTGTCACTCTTGATGGCGTTCAACCAGCTCAACGGAAATGGCTCAAACATCGCTGTCCTTGGCTATCGAAACAATCGCCTACTGCACACGGTTCGTCGAATCTTCCGCGAATCCGCGCCTGGCTTGGACGCGACGATCTGGTTTTATGCCCCCCGACAGGGGCCCGGGCTTGCTAAGGGTGACCCGCGCGAGCCGGGCTTCACTCGCTTCCGCTTAGTCCTCTGTGATGAGGCTCAGCGCCTCACCCGATCCAACATTCGTACCATCCTGCATCGGGCTCCGGCCGTTGTGTTCTTTTATGATGACCATCAGATTCTTAACGCCGAAGAAGAAGGGTGGACAGACACATTTATCAGAGAAGCTCAGGATCTTGGGTTTGAGGTGCGGCCGCGTGTACTCGAAGGAATATACCGTGTCCAGGGAGGCAAGTCATACCATACCTTCATAGAGAATCTCCTCAGCGGCTCACAGGCTGCTGGTGAACACAACTTTGCGAATTATGCGTGCGCTGTTTTTGACAACGTTAGTGATATGATTGATGTTTTGCGCGAGAAAGCGGCTCGAGAGAACGTACGGGTTGCGCTGGTGGCAGCCTTCACCGAGTCACCTGGTGATCGTCATTCTCCTAGGAGCAAGAGCCTGGCAAATCGGCGTGTCGGCTATCCACTGGCAAGTGGATTTGAGCTATATCGCGGCTCTCACCTGGACATCTACTGGCTGATGGATGAGCGAATTCAGTATCCAAGCTTCTGGTACCTCGGCGAGTCAAACGCGCTCAGCCATTGTGCTTCGATCTATGGGTGTCAGGGATTCGAAGCTGATTACGTTGGGGTAATTTGGGGACGCGACTTCGTCTGGCGCGATGGCGCTTGGGCGATAGGTACCCAAAGTGAGGATACCGTCGGCGTGCCCAGTCTCAAGAAACTCATGAACCGGGCAAGCAGCGGGGATGAAAGATCGCATACCCTTGCTCTCAAGCTACTCACGAATCGTTATCGGATCTTTCTGACTCGAGGCATCAGGGGCACGTTCATCTTCTGCGAGGACGATGCGACGACTCAGCATCTCAAAGCAGTAGCGACCCCGTGACCGGCAGGTGATTAGCCTCGAGGCAGTTCATGGCTCGCCTGAGCCAGCCACCATGCTCCCCCTTCACCACCCCACCTCGGCACTGCGAGCTGTGGCCGAGGTGCTGCACGGAAGCGCCGTCCCGGCGAGCGAGCTCGCCGCCTACGCCGACGAGCTGCTCGCCTGGCTCGAGGCCTGAGCGAGGAAAGGAGCCACCGACTCCGGGGGTCAGCCGCTCAGCGCGTGCCGTCCGTGAAGAAGGCCGGGGAAAGGTTCTCGGGCGACCGCCCCCCGCTGCCCCAGGCGGATCATCCGCATTCCGGGCCGAACCAGTGAACTAGCAATACTTCATTCATTCCTGCATTCCACCGTGGACGCCTCCCGCTCCGTGCAGTTCATTTGACAGCTCGCCCCCGTGACCGCGCCGTCCGGACCAGCGTCGCGTGACGGTGGCGCGAGGGGGCACTGCGCCGGGGGACGGGCCCCACGCTGCGCGCACGCTCCAGTGTGCGGTCGCTGCGAACCGCCCCCGGCCCAGCCGTGGCGTCGCCGCGGCGGCGCCTGTCACGCCTGTACGCGGCGCGGTCAGCGTCCACCCCGCGCCCGCCTGCGTCCTGGTCACCTCGGGCCCGGCAGGTCACCTTGCTGCGCCGTTCGCCCTCTCGAGCCCTGGGGTGGTGGGGCGGAACGCCGCAGAAAGGTTTCTTCAGTGTCGTCAAGGCCGCCATCGCCGGCCGACCGCACCGGGGCGCTGGCGTGCCAGGCCGCCCGCTTGCGCCTCGCCCGGCTTGCGGCGCTGCCCACCGCGCTGGCCACACGGCAGGGCGCGAGGCCACATGGGCTTCCGCCGGTTGACCTCTTGACAGTTCCGATTCGCCCCGAGAAGATAGACCCGGGCTTAGCCAGGGAACGCTACCTGCCGCATGGCTTCCAGGGGAGTTCGCGCTGGGGGCGCGCGTGGCCATCGGGGTGGCGGCACCCTGCGTGATATCGGTGGGAGCAGTAGACGAGGGGAGCCGCGTGCGAGACCAGGCGGTGCGGGTCGAGGCGTCACTGGTGAGGTAAGGGTTGGGAACCCCTGTGTTCCCACTCAGGAAGTAACCTCCGTCTCGTCGCGTAGACGGGAGCGGAGTGCCTCGAGAACTGGAGCACGCCCAGGTGATCGTAGCAAGGCTCTGGCAGGCAGGAGCGAACGATGGCAGCAGAGGGAGGCTTACCATCTCAGCGCACCCGTGGCCGCTGGCTCGCACTCGGCTGCGCTGCTGTCAGCCTCACGTTCATCGGGTGCGCCTTCCTCGCCATCCTAGTGGCTAACCTGGAAGGGGAAAGGAGCGGACGATGTCCCGCCAGGCAGGCTGCGGGATAGGCTGCGGCACCGTGCTCGCCCTCATAGTGCTGGCCGCGCTGGCCTTGTCGCTGCTGGACTCTGCTGGTGAGAATGCCGAGCCCACCCCAGCGCGTGCTCGCAGCAGAGTAGCACCCTCCCCAGCCCAGCCGACCACATACCGTCTCCGCTACCTGGTTCGTGTCAGGGGCCATGCCGATATCACGTATGCCACGCCGGATGGGGGCACTGAGCAGGTCAACGGCTACTATGGCGACTGGGACAAGGTCTATGACGGTGTCCCGGCGGGTTTCGTCGCCGTGCTGCTGGCTCAGCAGGAGGGTTCCGGGGAGATCTCGTGCATCATCCAGTTGAACGGTGAGACCTGGAAACAGGCGACCTCACGCGGCGAGTACGCTATCTGCGATGTCTCCGGGGTTGTTGGGCGGTAGCGAGCCAGGCGTATAGTAAAGGCGGCGAGCGGTTAGTTGCGCGGCGTGGTGCGAGTGCCGAGTGGCTATGCTGGTTTCCTGGCCAGGAAGGGGGATGCAGTGCTAGATGGTGCTGGTCCTACAGGGGATGGCAGGCTCCCGGGCAGACAATGTGGCCTACCCATCTTGAGCCTGTTCTCTGGCGCAGGGGGGCTGGACCTGGGGTTCGCCCAGGCTGGGTTCAAGGCCCGCCTTGCGATTGATATCTCCCCTGCAGCGGTCAAGACATACCGGCGTAATCACCCGTGGGCCCGGGTTGAGCAGCTTGACCTCTTGCAGGTTACCCCGCGAGACCTGCTTGCCTTGTGGGACGAGTGCAGCAAGGAACCGCCAGTGGGTATTGTTGGCGGTCCACCATGCCAGGCATTCTCGGTGTCCAACGTGCGCCAGCGCGATAATGATCCCCGGGGGCTCCTAGTCACAAGGTACGCGGAGATTATTGAAGTATTTGCTAGGGAGAGGGGCACCCTCTTCTTCTTGTTTGAGAATGTGCCAGGCCTTCTCCGCGGTCGGCACCGGGCTCGCTTCGAGGCGTTCTGCAGGGCATGCGAGGAAGCTGGTTTCCGTCTGGTGGTCAAGGTGATCGATGCTGCGCGGTTCGGGGTGCCACAGTACCGGAAGCGCTTGTTCGTGCTAGGGTTACATGAGAGGGCTGGCATTGCCTCATTTGACATCCCGGAAGGCGACCAATCACCGCCGACGGTACGCGAGGCAATCGGGCATCTTCCCGAGCCATGGTACTACGCGCCTGGCCTTGACCCCTTGCAGAACCCTGTTCACCCGAACCACTGGACCCAGCGCCCTCTCTCCAGGAAATTCGGCACGAGTGCACTCGTGCCTGGGGCCATGCCTGGCCGCAGCTTCCGGGTGCTATGCTGGGACACCCCATCCTGGACGGTAGCATACGGGCACCGTGAGGTGCATGTACACCCTGGAGGTCACAGGCGCCTGTCCGTCTTTGAGGCAATGCTTCTCCAGGGCTTCCCTGCGAGCTATGTGCTAGAGGGTACTCTTAGCCAGCAGATTACCCTGGTCTCGGATGCTGTCCCCCCTCCGGTTGGCGAGGCGATCGCCAAGGAACTGGCCTCCTCGCTGGTGCCCCGGATCGCGCATCGCCAGGAGCCTGCAGCGGAGGAGGTCATGCTTGAGCCTGCCCGGTGATCGTCATGACTCCAGGCACGTGTTTTCCTGATCTCCCACCCGGTTTTTTCGTGCGCTGGTTCCAGCAGCATGGGAGAGCTTTCCCTTGGCGGCATCCAGGCACCAGCCCGTATGGCGTGCTCGTCGCAGAGATGCTGCTCCGCCAGACGCGCGCGAGCATGGTGGCTCCCGTGTGGATCAAGCTGGTGCAGCAGTACCCTGAGCCCCAGGCACTCGCTTCAGCAGACCCGGAAGCCCTGTACCAGCTCATCCGGCCGCTCGGTTTTGGCCAGCAGCGCGTTGCTGCCCTCCAGAGCATGGCAAGAGTAGTCGTCGAGCGGTTCGGCGGCGTGGTCCCCAATCGGGTTGAGGACCTTGAGAGCCTGCCACACGTGGGACCATACACAGCAAGGGCTGTGTGCTGTTTCGCATTCGGCCAGCCCCTTGCGGTTGTTGATAGTAATGTTCTCCGCGTGCTGTCCCGGCTTGCGGGGTGGCGGCTCTCGCGTGATATACGCCGCAGTAGCGCGCGCTGCGCGTGGGATGCTGCGTCCAGGCTGGTGCCAGCTAGGGCTGCACGCGAGCATAACTACGGTCTGCTCGATTTCGCTGCAGAGATTTGCAAACCGGTGAAACCTCGCTGCGCCGAGTGCCCCCTCGCAGGGCAATGCTGCTATGCCAGTTGCCGCGTGCGAGGGGCTGAAAGCTAGGGGAGGAGCCACCAGGTGAATAGCATCCTGAAACAGCAGCGTGATGAGTATCACCGGGATCTCGCCAGCCGTGTGCTGGGTTACAGGCCAAATGGATCGATGACGAATGCGGATTCTTCCAGCAAGACAAGCAGCGCAATTGCGTGCCAGCTGGCCCAGATCATCAAGCAGAACCTGCAGCTCGAACTTCGAGAAATCGCGGCAACCGGCCAGGAGCTCGGGAGCAGGTTCGCCGATGCCACCTGCAAGTTCCTTAAGGGGTCTTTCCTGAAGCTCGAGCACGCGCGTCCTGGCCCCTGGGGATTCAGCGTGAGCCAGGCGAGCCCTGGTATCGCCCGGTATGAGCCCTACACGCACCTTGCAAGGGTGCAGGAATTCATTGAGAGGTTACGCAAGGATGATCCTGCTGCTGCTGTGTCTTTTGAGGCTGACTATTTCGTCATGCCAGATATCGTCATTTTCCGCTATCCCTGGGCCGACGCGGATATTAACAGGCAGGAGTCTCTTGTTGGAGATGATCCTGAGGTCGCCGGGTACACGCCATTTCGAAAGAGGAGCGCAAGCCAGGCAGGTATCCTGCACGCAAGTATCTCATGTAAGTGGACGATCCGCAGCGACCGCGCTCAGAATGCCCGCACAGAGGCACTTAACCTCTTGCGAACGAGAAAAGGGCGTGCACCGCACATCGTGGTAGTCACAGGCGAGCCCATGCCCACGAGGATTGCCTCTCTGGCGCTCGGCACGGGTGATATTGACTGCGTTTATCACTTCGCGTTGCCCGAGTTGTGCCGAGCTGTGAAGGAGACCAGCGCAGAGGATCAGAGTGAGATGCTGGAACAGTTAATCCGCGGTAACCGGCTGCGAGATATCTCTGATCTGCCCTTTGACCTAGCGGTCTAGCCCGGACGCCGCAGCGTCTGGTTCGGTACCGCCAACAGGCCCGTGCCATTTCGCCAAGACAGCGATGGGGTAGACGAAGAAGGTCATGGTTCGGGTCAAGAGTAGTGCGGTCGAGCGTGAGGGGGCAGCGCTCGGCGTGCTGGTCACGCTGGAGTCGCCGACCGAGCCGATGCGCCGGGAGGCGCTGGCCGCCGGGTTCTACGAGCCGTCGCGCTTCCCCGGGCGCCGCTACCCCCGGCTGCAGCTCCTGACGATCGCGGAGCTGCTCGCCGGGACCCGGGTGCAGTACCCGCAGCTCGCGCCGGTGGCGACGTTCAAGCGGGCGGAGCGCCAGACCATACGCCGCGTTCGCCAGGAGCGGTTAGAAGTATAGGATCAAGGAAAGATGGGAGTACGGTGATCGATGCAGGATCGGGTCAACCAAAGCAAGCAACCAGCACTAAATGACGCGCCATTCCAGCGTATTTTAAATGAAATGTCCGCGTCTCATCAGACAAGAGTTCCATTGATTCAGCAGATTGAAGAGCGCACAAGACACAAGTTTATCGCTTACATCGCATTGCTGCAGCACCCAAATGCTGGTATCAATTATGACGATATCCAGCCCTTCTCAGCGTTGCTCGGTTCGCTCGATGGTTATATGGGTCTAGACTTGCTCATCAATAGTCCTGGTGGTAATACAGACATTGCGGAGAAGATCATCTACATGGTTCGCCAGTTCGTTGCTCCACCACTGCAATTTCGGCTCATTGTTGCCAACGCCGCGAAAAGTGCAGCCACTATGCTCGCCTTTGGTGCTGACCGAATCCTTATGGGATATTGCTCCGAGCTTGGGCCCATCGACCCGCAGGTAACCTTTCCCGCTCCGGGTGGACAATACCAGTTCTTCCCTGCGCAATCGGTACTTGATGGCTTTGATGCAATTTACGAGGAAGTCCAGAAAACCGGCAACATTAACCAAGCATACGTTCCACTACTGGCAACCTTGAATCCGACACTTCTGGACGTGTGCAAGAAGGCGATTGATCGAGTCAGGGCCTTCGGCGAGTCCTGGTTGCCACGCTACATGTGCGGGAATGATCAACAAAAGGCAAACCGTATTGTCAACCGGTTACTTGACGTTAGCCGCTATCTCTCACATGGCCAGATTATTGACGCCAATGAAGCAAAGGATATCGGGCTCTCGGTTGATTACCTCGAGCCCGATGATCCGCTCTGGAAGCTCATTTGGGAGTATTACTGTCGTGCAGAACTCTTTCTTAGAACAACGCAACAATTCAAGCTTTTTGAAAGTCTCACGGTATCCATTGCTATAAGACAAAGCGGCGGCTAAACTTGCGAGGTAGGGATGCCGCCAAAATACATCGTCTGCTCAATCACAGCGGCTTGGCCAGTCAAGCGGTTCATCTCTTGTACTCTTGAGGAGAGTTCGACTAGCGCTCGGAGCTTTGGGTCGCTGACCTCGAGGCGCCCAAGAACCGAACCCTTCTTTCTTCGAACTCCTTTTGGCGTTGCATTACGCCGTGTCTCCTTAGCCACCGCTTCCTCCTTTCCCTCCATATATCCACTATGGCACACGGCGGGCGTGTTGTCTAGGAGTACCTTCGTCCTCGAGGCGAGACCGTACAATGGGAGCGATGACCGACCAGGCTCATGGGTGGCGCTCCTTCAGCCGGTATTCGGGAGCATCCCGCACCGGGGGCACGGCTCGGTGCCGCCTGAGGCATAGATCTCCCCGCACCCACGGCAACGGGTATCGACCACGTCGATCACGATGACGAGCTCTAATGGTCGGCCGCACTGCGGACAGTACCTCGGCTCGATGGGTTCCCCCCTGTCCGCAAAGCGGAGCACGAGCGGTCCCCGGACACCGTGACAGGACGGGCAGGGTACTTCCCCCAACCGCTCTTCGAGCCGCGTCAAGCGACGTTCAAGGCTCATGCCTGCCGCTCCTTCCCTTCAACGCCTCCTCAAGCCAGCTCACCCGCTCTTCCAGCTCCAGGAGCTCGCTGACCTTCAGGAGGTGGCCGAGCACGCTGTCCGCCGCCCTGATCCTGGCCGACCAGGAGGCATCGCCAGACCGCATGGCCTGCTCCAGTGTCTCGGCCGCCTGCCCACCGAGCTGGCGGAGCCGCCGGGTCAGCTCTTCCAGCATCTGGTGGGACAGCTCCCGCACCAGCGCCCGCATGGCCGACTGCTTCAGCCAGCGCTTGGCCGTGGCCTCGCTCACCCCGGCCTGCTCGCAGGCGTCCCTGAGCGACTTGGCCGCCACCAGCTCGGCCGCAAAGCGCTTCTGGCGTGGGGTCAGCTCATTCTGGCTCATTCCAGGTCACCCGCTCCAACCACAGGGGCCTCCCTCACAAGCTCGGCGCACCACGACTCCCAGCCAGTCCCACGCTGCAGCGCCGCGCAGAACTGCTCGCGTTCAGCCCGGGTGAGCCGAGTGCGCCGCGCAGTCATCGCCGCACCTCCCTCGCCAGCGCGACCTCGGACCACACGCCGAGCGGTGCCCGCAGGTCGTCTCCAACGCGCTGGATCAGCCCGGCATCCAGCAGCCGCTGGGCAGCCGCCACGGCCTCGGTGTCCGAGAGCCCAACGCCCCATGCCAGCTCCCACACCGGCGCCCGCCCGCGCTGGCACAGTGTCTCCAGCAGCCGTTGGTCAACGCCATTAGAATAGAGGTGCAATCGACCGTCACCACCGTCACCCACTGTCACCCGCTGCTGGTTTTCGCCGTCCGCATGCGGAAAATCGCGGTGACGGTCGCGGTGACGGTCTGCGTCACCACCGTCACCCACTGTCACCCGACCGTCACCCGAAAGATCCGCGTCTGTATCGGCATCTTGAGGCGGCGGTGGCGATGGTGACGATGGTGACGGTTGCGCCCTCCTCTGTTCTGGTGGCGGCGGTGTCTCTCTCTGTTCCGATGGGATGCGGCGGTGGTCTCCTGCAGTCGTGCCAGCTCCGCCGCCACCGTCATCGCCGCTCCTGTCGGTTAGCCACATTGAAATGCGGCGGGTACCGCCGTGCCCCCGCCGGCTGAAGGTCACCACCAAGCCCTGAGCCCGGAGCGCTGGTGCTAGCCGCCGGAACTCACCCGCGAGCCCGCGGGCCGTCTTGGGCCAGCTCTTGAGCCGCTCGCGTCGGCGCCGGGTCTCGTCATCAGCCGCGGCGTCCAGCTCGGCCAACAGCTCGCTCGCCGTCCCCTCCCACGTCTCGCGTCCCACCATGTATGCCAAGACGGCCTCAGCGACCGGCGAGGCCTCGATCGCGGTGCTGATCGCGGTACGCCGGTTGTCCTGGTAGCGCTCGAGCACGCCGCTCTCCATGCCCAGCGCAGCGACTGCCCAGCGCGCGAAGTCGGCCATGCGCGGATAGCGCTCGAGCCGCACCTGCGGCAGCTCGCGGAGCGCCCGGCTGGCCAGGTCACACAGCGCTCCCAGGATCAGCGGCCGGTCAGCCTCAAACCGCCGCCAGAAGGCCTCCTCGGGCTCGCGCTGGTCATCCGGCAGCGTCGGACAGGTCACCACCAGCGCGCGGTCGAGCAAGTCGGGCGAGGTCACCACGTCGGTGATCGAGGTGATGATCACGGGCCGCTGCGCCTGCATGATGATCTCGTCGTGGTCACTGTAGAGCTCACGCGTCGCAAACCCGGCGCCGGTGCTCAGCCGGCAGAGTGCGTCGCTGAGCCACTGAGGCAGGCGACTGGCGTTGTCGATCGCCACCACCCAGCCGTTGCGGGCCGCGATGGCGAGGTCGCGCACCTCGCGCGGCTCTGAGCGCAGGTCGGCCTCGTTGGGGTCGACCAGTCGTCGTAGGACGCGCGCGGTCGTGCTCTTGCCCGAGCCCTGCTCGCCGCCGAGCGCAAGCACCGGGTACGGCCCGTGCGGTGCGAGCGTCATCGCCGCCCAGCCCTTGACCAGCGGCCGGTCGGCCTCAGTGACGTTGACGTAGCGCCACAGCAGATCGAGGCTGCCGCCACGCTGCGGCTCCGGCAGCGGCTGCATCCCCCGCGCCCGCCTGAACCGCACTGGTGGGTCGGTCACCACGCGCCATCCATCGGCGGTGATCTCGACGGCGCGCCACTGGGGATCGGCGAGGTCGAGGTAGATCGCGCCGTCGTGCTCGGCGACGCGGACATAGACCGGATGCTCCGCACCCTCGAAGCGGGCCCGACCAGCGAGCGCTGAGAGCGCGTCTTGCATGGCCTGGGTATGCGCTAGTCGCTCGTAGTGCCGATAGTACTGGTGTTGCAGCCAGTCGCGGACGGCACGGGACGTAAGTGGCCAGTGCTCTCGATGGTCACCAGCAGGGAGTGTCGCCCAGGCCTCTCCGTCTGGCGTGTGCCAGAGCTCGACACCACTCGCTAGCGCGAGCCTGACGAGCCTGGACGCCTGCGTCTCCCGTGTGCGATCCTCTTCCGGCTCCGGCGCGCCCTGGTCGGTCGACTGCTCGGATGGCCTGAGCTCGCCGGTGTCGGGATCGCGTCTGAGCCAGTGCCCAGAGGTGCACACCGCGTCCGGGCCGAGCTCGACGAGCTCTGACATGCAGAGCGGGCAGCGCGCGATCATCTGCGGTCTCCGTCCCGGCGCCGGGACGGCCAGGCGACGGCGGCCGCAGCCGGCAGGCCAGCGCGCATCGCGGCGTAGGCCAGCGCAGCCCTAAAGTCCAGTTGGGGGCGAGTAGCCAGCAGCCAGCTCAGGCCGTCGCCGCCGGCGGCACACGACCAGCAACGCCAGGCGCCGCGCTCGGGCCAGACCGTCAGCGACGCGGGGTTGTCACCACCGTGCAGTGGGCATCGCCCGCGCCAGCTCGAGCCGCAGCGACGAAGATCCGGCACGTCCTCGGCGATCAGCCCCACCAGATCGAGCCGCTGGCGGATCTGCTCGCGGAGCCGCCGGGCTTGCTCGCGCGACAGGCCGCTGGTCGACGCGGACTTGCGGGCGCCGGCGCGACGGCGCAGCATGAGCTCGCGCGTGATGGCCTGGTGCATCAATGTCGCGATCTCGCGAGTCGAGACACTGGCAGGGTCATCGCCAGCGGCGTCGGCGAGCACGATCCTCGCATCGGCCAACCACCAAGCCAAATCCTCGTCGGACATCTGCGTGGCGGTAGTCGTCCAACGGTTGGGGATATGCTTGATGTCGAGCGGATCCCCAGTCCCGCCGCCCGTCGCCCCTGCATCCTCAGCCGGGGGCGCGGCGTGTCTACGCATCATCGCTGCTCTCCGATCTGGTCGGCGCTACGAGCACGAGGTCAGCCAGCACCGCGCCGGCGGCCGTGTCGTCACTGCCATACCGCCGGATGATCTCCGGCGGTACACTAGCTGGGCGCCGGCAGTCTGCTGTCCGGCCGTCACGCCCGCCCCCGTGGCCCCCCAAGCGATCCGGGGCGGGCGCCGTCGTCCGGCGCTGTACCGTCATAGCGCTGCCTCCTATCCCCGTGCCGCGCGCTCGCGCCGCTCAGCGGCCAGCCGCTCGACGGCCTCGGTTGGATATAACTTGCCATAAGGTGTGACTAGGGCCGGCAGCCGCCCCCGCTTCGCCCAGATCCGCACTAGCTCCTGGCTCACTCCGAGCCGCCGAGCCGTCTGACTGGTTGTTAGGTATCCGTCTAGGTTCATCGCTGCACCTCCCGCCCCATTCGATAGCTGGGATGCGGTATACTGGCTCCCGACTGGGGAAATACAGCGGGATACTCCTGGGGAAATCGAGGGAAAACGGGGAAATGGCCCGCCGAGCGCAGCAGCCGTTCCGCAACAAGGAGCCGTGGCTTCGAGAGGTCTACCGCTGGTTCTGGTCACAGCGATACACCGCCGAGCAGGCCTACGAGACGTTCCAACGTCTCCGCCGCAACCCCAGCACCGAGCTGGCCAAGGCTGCAGGCTTCCCAGACGGCCTATCGCCTCACCAGTCGAAGAAGGAGCGGCACTCCCTCGACACCGTGAAGGCCGCCTGGGCCGCCTGGAACCGGGAAGCTGCGCAAGCCGGCGCTCTCCCCACGCTCTGGGACTTCCTCGCCGACCCCGTCCCCCACCAGCCCCTGGTGCTGGCTGCGATCGCCGCCTGGCAACGCCTGGCCGGGGAGCCGTGGCCGGTGACACCAGCGGAAGCCAGAGCGATGGATCAGCTCTTCACCGCCGCCCCTGACCTGCCCCCACTGATGGCCGCTACCCTGGCACAGCAGGTGGTCAGGTGGTACGACCTGCCGGCCGACCAGCGCCAGGCACGGCTGGCCGTTGTCCGTGACTTCCTGGGCTTCGCCCCCTGGCGGGGGGAAGACCAGCAGCTCGCCTACCGGTACTGGTACGAGCGACACCGCAGCGACGCCGTCCTGATCGGCCCCGACGGGACGGCCCGCTACACCGTCCTCCTGTGGACGAGCCACTGGGGGGCTGTCGAGGGGGTTCCCGTGGGTAACATCGAGCTGTGGACGAGCCCCTGGGGGCCCGTCAAGGAGGCTCCCGTGGATAACATCGAGCCGTGACACGCCAGGAAAAAACCGGAATTCCGAACGAAAGAATCCTGAGCTGGCGCACGGGTCTCCGGCGAGCCGCCTGGAGAGATTTCCGCCTGCATTAGTTCACATCCCGTGCCGCATAATGTTGGCCAGGCGGGGGGACCTGGGTAACAGCTGCAACAGTTGCCGAGCGGCCGAGCACCCGGACGGCACGCTTCGCGAGCGGATGAAGCTCTGGAACCAGCAGCACCCGCGCTGGCGCTACAGCCAGGTCACCAACTTCGGCCGTGACGTCAGGGCTGCGCTCCGCCGCTTGCTCGGGGCGCCTGAGATGCGGTGGGACAGCCTGTTCGGCGATGGATGACGGCACAATACATCCTGCTCCGGCAGTGTTGCCGCACCGCCGGGGCTCGCTCGCGCCCAATTTTACGCCGGGCTCCGGTCACCGCGCCGCGGCCAGCCGCCGCGCGACGCCCAGCCGGTAGGTGCCGTTGCTTCACTGGTGGCTGGAGTAGTGGAATCGACGCTGGCGGGCCGAGGACGCCCTCGACCGCGAGCGCTCGGTGCACAGCGCATACGTCTAGCCGACGGCGAGCTGGCGTCGGAGTGCGAGGTAGATGTGATGTCGGTATTTCTCAGAACACGACTGTCTAGTGGGTGTTGTACGGCGGCGTGCCATCGGCGTTCCTGGCCAGCTTCGGCATCGCTCCGCTCATGCGGATCCTCGCGGCCATGACCGGGAACCCTGGCCTATTGCGGTTCGCCGACTGGGCCGCTAGCCCCTGGGGCACCTTTACCATCGGCGCACTGCTCATCGTCGCCCTCACCGGCATCTTTATCCTCGGGCTCGGCGTCTTCTTCCGCGTGCAGAACCTGCTCTTCGCCCTGGCGATGCTCGCCGTCGTGCTCATTGTGGTCGCGGCGCTCGCGCAGACACCGGACCGGCTGGCGAGCGAGCTGAACCGCCATCTGGCCAGCCTCACCGGACTCGACGACACCATCGGCAGGGTGATTGAAGCGAGCGGGTACACTGCGCAAGCGTTCGACCTGCGCACGACGCTCATCGCCATGACCTGGATCTACCTGACGATGGGCTTCAGCTTCTCCAGCGCCTACATCGGGGGCGAGGTCAAACAGGCCAGCAGGATCCAGGTCTGGGCTATCCCCGGCACCGTGGTCTACGCGCTCGTCTGGGGGCTGCTGCTGGTGTGGGCCGTCACGCGCGCAGCCGGCGACCAGCTCATCGGAGCGATCAGCGTCCTCGGCGATGCCGGCGCGGCCGAGCTGGGGCTCAGCGGCGCGCCCAGATTTCACGAACTGGTCGCGATCGGGAGCGGTAACCTCCTGCTTGCCTTCCTGATCGGCTTCGGCTTCATCTTCTGGAGTTACGCCTGGTTACCTGGACAGATCCTCAACGCCTCGCGGAACCTGATGGCCTACGCGGTCGACGGTCTGATGCCGTCCTGGCTCGCCTACGTGAGCCCGCGCTTCCACACGCCGGTCGTGAGCCTGGTGGTGATGGGTAGCCTCTCGATCGTCTCACTGGCGATCTACGTGTTCACGCCCTACTTCGCCACGTTGGTGGGCATCTTCGGTTTCCTGCTCACCTTCATCGTGGTCTCGCTCAGTGCGGTGCTGCTTCCCTACCGGCGCCCGGAGCTCTTCCGGGGATCACCGGTGGCCTGGCGGCTGGGCAGCCTGCCAGTGATGAGCCTGGTCGGCGCGCTTTCGATCGTTGCCTGCCTGATCATGCAGTGGGCCTACCTCAACGACCCGTACTCGGGGATCAGCCTCGATCCGAGCACGCTGCAGCAAGGGATCCTCGGGTTCGGAATGTTTCTGCTCAACATCTCCATCTTCTTATCCGGCCTCCTGATCTACGCCCTCGCCCGCTGGTGGCGGCGCCGACAAGGAATCGATCTCACGCTCGCCTATCGTGAGATCCCGGTGGAGTGAGCAGGGAAGAGAAGACTTGCGGCACCACCCGCCTTGCTGCATTGGGTGCAGGTGCCCCAAGGAGCGCGGGTGGCGAGGATCAAGGCGTCGAACACCGAGGTCCCGTCACGCTACGCACCGCTGCTCATGTCAGGGGCGACCACAACGAGGGGAGAGCAGCGCGCTGCTCTCCCCCTGTTCTCCGCCCGGCCTGGATGGGACGAACACGCTCTACCCTGTGAAGACTGTCCAGGCTCGTCTTGCTCGGAGAGATGGACGCACACAGGACTGAGACTGCCGAGCGTGGATCGAGCGTATCCCTGAGGCCCACCAGGGGCGTTCGCTGGCGGCAAGCAGGGTGATGCTATACTTGGATGGTGCGCCGGTTCGGCGCCGGTGGTCGTGTGGTGGCTGGCACGGTAATGCCCACCCCGACGGGCGCGTCCCACGGATTCGGGTGACAGGGACGGGGGGACGATGAAAGGGGTTGTGCTCGCCGGTGGGCTCGGTACGCGGCTCTACCCGCTGACCTACGCCACCAACAAGCATCTGCTGCCCGTGTACGACCAGCCGATGATCTACTACCCGATCCGCACCTTGGTGCGTGCCGGCATCGACGAGATCATCGTCGTCACCGGCGGGCCGCATGCCGGCCACTTCCTCCCGGTTCTGCGCGACGGCAAACACTTAGGTGTGCGCCACCTGGAGTACACGTACCAGCCGTCCGAGGGTGGCATCGCCGAAGCGCTAGGACTCTGCGAGGAGTTTGCCGATGGCGACGATGTCTGCGTGATCCTGGGCGACAATACGACCGACGCCGATATCCGCCCTGAGGTCGAGAGCTTCACCGGCGGGGCGCTCATCTTCCTGGCCCGGGTCCCCGATCCCGAGCGGTTCGGTTGCCCGGTCTTCGATCCCGACGATCCGACCCGGATCATCCGCATCGAAGAGAAGCCGAAATCTCCCCAGAGCCGCTACGCGGTGACCGGCCTCTACCTCTACGACGCGCGTGTGTTCGACTACATCCGTGAGCTGCGCCCGTCGGAGCGCGGAGAACTCGAGATCACCGATGTCAATAACCGGTACCTCGCGGCCGGCGAGCTACGCTGGGTCGAGCTACGGGGGTTCTGGAGCGACGCTGGCACCTTCGAAAGCTTGCACCGGGCCAACCGGTACTGGGCTGAGAAGCGCGGCTGGCACGACCCGGCACCGGTGCGGATCGAGGGGAGCGAACCGGCTCACGACCAACGCCGAGAAGACAACTCGAGCGTGACAGGGGAGACCGAGACGCTGGAGTCGACGAATGTTCAAGCGAGAAGAGCAACACGCAGCCGCACTCATCAATGATGTGCTCGAGGAACTGGGCTACGGCCGGCGCCGGCTCGACATGCGCCCCATCCCCTTCGCGGGAGTGTGGGGTAGTTCC
>JADBJL010000086.1:4233-56010 GCA_014874455.1 Thermomicrobiaceae bacterium | reverse complement strand
AGCAGCGCGGCATCCAGATCGCGCGTAACCTGATCGGCCCCTATATCACCTCGCTGGAGATGGCCGGAACCTCGATAACACTGTTGCGGGCCGACGACGAGATGCTCACGCTCTGGGATCACCCGGTGAAGACGCCGGCCCTGCGCTGGGGCATGTGAGCGCTCGTCGCCAGGGGCTGGGGCGACCAGGTTGTTGCAGGCAGGCTGTCGAGAGGGAGGTGGGAGTCGGATGCCGTTGACGCAGGAGGCGGTGCGCGCCTGGCTACAGCGCTGCGCGGCCGTGCTCGAGGAGAACCGGGACTACTTGACGCAACTCGACGCGGCCATCGGGGATGCTGACCACGGGGTCAACATGGATCGCGGCTTCAAGGCTGCCATGGCTCGGCTCACGACGCTGAATGCGCCGGACATCGGCTCCATTTTCAAGACGGTCGGGATGGCTCTGGTGGCGACGGTCGGCGGCGCGGGCGGGCCACTCTACGGGACGTTCTTTCTGCAGCTCGGGGTCAAGACGGCGGGGAAGCAGGAGTTGACTCCCCAGGACTGGGCCGAGGCGCTCGAAGCTGCTGTGAACGGGGTCATCGCCCGCGGGCAAGCGCGGCCAGGCGACAAGACCATGGTCGATGCCTTGCTTCCCGCCCTGGAGGCGTTCAAGGTGGCACTCCAGGACGGGGCTTCGTTCGTCGAAGCGCTCGCCCGATCGGCGGCTGCGGCTGAAGAGGGCATGAAGGCCACCATCCCGATGGTGGCGAAGAAGGGGCGTGCCAGCTATCTCGGTGAGCGCTCGGCGGGGCATCAGGATCCTGGCGCGACCTCGTCGTACCTGATCCTGCAGGCAGCCGCCGAGACCTGGGCCGATGTGTCCTGAGCGCTGCACGTGCTCGTGCTCGGCCGAGAGCGTGGCGGCGCGCTCGCAAGCGCTTGGGAGGCGAGAGAGGGCACGGACAGGACTCGTTCCGGGATCACGGGCGAAGCACAGCAGGTTTCTGGCCTCGTCGCAAGCAGACGATGAAGGGAGAGCAACCGTGGCTGGGCCATACGTCATGGCAATCGACCAGGGGACGACCAGCACCCGGGCCATGATCTTCGATCACGAGAGCAACGTCGTCGCGCTCGATCAACGCGAGCACCGGCAGATCTATCCGCAGCCGGGCTGGGTCGAGCACGACCCGATGGAGATCTGGGAGCGAACCCAGGAGGTGGTTCGCAACGCGCTCGCCAAGGGCAACCTGACCGGCGCCGATATCGCGGCTATCGGGATCACGAACCAGCGCGAGACGACCATTGTCTGGAACAAGCGCACCGGCAAGCCGTACATGAATGCCATCGTCTGGCAGGACACCCGAACCGACCAGATCTGCGCCCAGCTCGAGCGCCAGGGCTATGCCCAACTCTACCGCGAGCGTACCGGCCTGCCGATCAGCACCTACTTCTCCGGCCCCAAGCTCCAGTGGATCCTGGAGAACGTGCCGGAGGCGCGCCGGGATGCCGAGCGCGGCGAAGCGCTCTTCGGCAACATCGACACCTGGGAGATCTGGTGGTTGACCGGCGGGCCGGACGGCGGTGTCCACGTGACCGACGTGAGCAACGCCAGCCGCACCATGCTGATGAACCTGCGCACCCTCGACTGGGACGACGAGATCCTCAAGATCCACGGTATCCCGCGGCAGATGCTGCCGCAGATCCGGCCGTCGTCCGATCCCCAGCTCTATGGCAAGACGGCGACCTCCGGCCCGCTGGGCGCCGTTGTGCCGGTCTGCGGGGATCTCGGTGACCAGCAGGCGGCGCTGGTGGGGCAGGACGGTCTGGAGCCCGGCATGGCGAAGAACACGTACGGTACCGGCTGCTTCCTGCTGCTGAACACCGGAACCGAGATCGTCCCCTCGAAGAGCGGGCTGATCACCACTGCGGCCTACCAGTTCGGCAACAGCCCGTGCGTCTACGCCCTCGAAGGGTCGATCGCCATCACCGGTGCGCTCGTGCAGTGGCTGCGCGACAACCTCGGCCTGATCCAGTCTTCCCCGGAAGTCGAGGATCTGGCCCGCACGGTGGAGGACAACGGCGGCATCTACTTCGTGCCCTTCTTCTCCGGCGCCTTCGCCCCCTACTGGCGGCTGGACGCCCGTGGCGTCATCGTTGGGCTGACCCGCTTCATCAACAAGGGCCACCTCGCGCGTGCGGCGCTGGAGGCGACCGCCTACCAGACGCGCGACGTCGTCGACGCGATGGAGGCGGACTCCGGCATCCGGCTCGCCGAGCTGCGGGTGGACGGCGGCATGGTCTACAACGAGCTGCTGATGCAGTTCCAGGCGGATATCCTCAACGTGCCGACCGTACGGCCAGTGATCGCCGAGACGACGTCGCTCGGCGCAGCCTACGCTGCCGGGCTGGCAGTGGGCTACTGGAGCAGCCCGGAGCAGATCCGGCAGTACTGGAAGGAGGACAAGCGCTGGCAACCCCAGATGGACGACGCCCAGCGCGAGAAGCTCTACGCCGGATGGAAGAAAGCGGTCGAGCGCAGCTTTGGTTGGGTGGAGTACTAGCGGTGCGTCTTCGCACGGCCTGGAGTCGGCCGCCGCGGCTCGCGTCTGGGGTACCGAGCTAGACTGGGAAGCTGCCTGGGCGCCCTACGACGAAGAGACGTACGCCTGGGTAGTGGAGCGTGTGCAGCCCGGCGAGCGGGTGCTCGATATCGGCGCCGGTGACCTGCGGCTCGCCATCCGGCTAGCCGAGCGCGGGGCCAGCGTGGTGGCGGTCGAGCGGCGGGCCGACGTGCTCGAGCTCGGACTCGAGCAGCTCGGAGAGAGTCAACGGCGGCTGCGCTGGGGCCGGCCACTCTCGTTACTCGGCGGACGACTCTTGGTCGTGCTGGCCGACGCCAGTGACTGGCCCTTCCCGCCCGTCGAGAGCGCCGTGCTGCTGATGCGGCACTGCTCGCGCTTCGGCCACTACGTCGCCAAGCTCAGAGGAGCCGGATGCCGCCGGCTCTTCACCAATGCCCGCTGGCATCTCGGGGTTGAGGCAATGGATCTCTCGGCGGGCCGGCCCTTCGAGGCGGTCGAGATCGGGTGGTATGCCTGTCGCTGCGGCGCGGTCGGCTTCCGCGAGGGAGAGCCGGATCGGATCGAGGCGACGACGCTGGAGCGAGTGCACGAGGTCGAGCGCTGCCCGGCCTGTGCTCCGCCGCGGTGAGCTGGCCGGCATCGTGGTGACGGGCTGGCGTGACGGGTGAGCTGCGTCACGCTCTTCCGCCGTGGATGGTACGGTGGCGGAAGTCGAGACCTCGGGAGCGTGTAAGCATCGGGACAGTGGTCAGCGCCTGCGAGGATGGAGAGATGATGGTCGGACTGGTCATCGTGGCGCACAGCGCCAAGCTGGCCGAGGGCGTGCGCGAGCTGGCTGCCCAGATGACCCAGGGGCGGGTGCCGATCTTTGCGGCCGGCGGCGTGGACGACGACATCCTCGGTACCAACGCCGAGCGGATCCGCGAGGCGCTGGAGGCGGCGTTGGTGAGCAGCGAGCAGGTGCTGGTGCTGATGGATCTGGGCAGCGCCGTGCTCAGCGCGCGCATGGCGATCGACCTGTTGCCGGAGGAGCAGCGCCCGCGCGTGCGGCTGAGCCAGGCGCCGCTGGTCGAAGGCGCAGTGGTCGCGGCGGTGGAGGCCTCGATCGGCAAGGATGTGGACGAGATCGAGGCGTCGGCGGTCGAGGCGGCGAGGATGCCCAAGGTTACCTAGAAGGGCCAGCTCAGGCTACGATCAGGTGGCGATGGTGACCCGCTCGAGCGCTCCGGCCGGGTAATCCCTGGGCCGGTCAGGGGCGGGTAGGATCGGTGCGAGGTTGCTCGGGGAGAGAGCGTGGAGATGCAGAAGGTGATGGTGACCCTGACGAACCGGGTAGGGTTGCACGCGCGCCCGGCGGCGATCTTCGTCCAGACTGCGGCCCGCTTCCGGTCGAACGTCAGCGTGCGCTCGCTCACCCGCGGCACTCCCCCCGTCAACGCCAAGGCCATCCTCAGCGTCCTGACGCTCGGGGCGGAGCAGGGGCACGAGCTCGAGCTGGTGGCCGAAGGGCCGGACGAGTCCGAGGCGATCGCCGCCTTGAAGGAGCTGATCGAGTCGCGGTTCGGGGAGGAGTAGCCGGTGGGTGGGCAGCGCGTGCGCGGTCTCCCGGCATCCCCTGGGGTGGCCGTCGGGCCGGCCTGGTGGTACCGGCGCGGCGAACTTCGCATCACCCGGCACCACGGCGAGAGCCCCGAGGTGGAGCGGGCACGCCTGCGGCAGGCACGCGAGGACTCGGCGGCCGAGCTGGACGCGCTGATCGCAGCCCGGCGAGGTCGGCTGCGTCCGGAAGAGCTGGCTATCTTCGAGGCTCAGCGGCTGATGCTCGACGATCCGGATCTGCTGGCCCGGGTGGAGGAGGCGATCGAGGGTGGCGCCTCGGCCGAGGCTGCCTGGGAAGAGGGGATCGAGGCCGTGGCCGCCCAGTTGCGGGCGCTTCCTGATCCTTACTTCCAGGCCCGGGCCGCCGACGTCGAGGACGTCGGTCGGCGGGTACTCCGGCGGCTGCTCGGCGTCTCCGAAACGCTCGAGTTACCCGAGCAGCAGGTTGTGGTGCTGGCCGAGGATCTCACGCCGTCGGACACAGCCACGCTCGACCAGGCTCGCGTGCTGGCGCTGGTGACGAGCGGCGGTGGGCCTACCTCGCACGCAGCGATCCTGGCCCGGCGGCTGGGCATCCCGGCGGTCGTCGGCGTCGGGGCCGCGCTGGGAGGGGTGGCGGAGGGCACCATACTGGTCGTCGATGGCGATACCGGCGATCTCATCGTCTCCCCCTCCATTGAAGAACGGGCCGGCGCGCAGATCCGGCGCCAGGTCTGGCTGGCCGAGCGGATGGCTGCCGGGGAGGCTGCGGCCGAGCCAGCGGTCACGCGCGATGGCCACCGGGTCGAGATCGCGGCCAACGTCGGGAGCCTGGAAGACGCTCGGGCGGCGGTACGCTTGGGCGCCGAGGGGGTGGGGCTGCTGCGCACCGAGTTCCTCTACCTGGATCGCGCTACCGCGCCGGACGAGGAGGAGCAACTGGCCGCCTACCGCCCGCTGCTCGAGGCGCTGGAGGGTCGGCCGGTCGTGGTGCGGACGTTCGACGCCGGTGGCGACAAGCCGCTGCCCTACCTCCCGCTCGAGCCGCAGCCCAACCCCTTCCTTGGCGTGCGCGCGATCCGGCTGGCGCGCCGCCACCCCGAGCTGCTGCGGATCCAGCTCCGGGCCATCCTGCGCACCGGCTACCCTGCCGTGCGGGTGATGTTCCCGATGGTCGCCACCGTCGAGGAGATCCGCTGGCTGCGGCAGGTCTTCGAGGAGGTCAAGCGAGAGCTCGAGGCCGCGGGTGCCGAGCTTCCCCGCGACCTGCAGGCGGGCATGATGGTCGAGATCCCCTCAGCCGCCGTGCTGGCCGACCGCTTCGCGCCCTGGGTCGACTTCTTCAGCATCGGGACGAACGACCTGGCACAGTACACGCTGGCGGCCGACCGTACCAACCCGGCGGTGGCGGAGCTGGCAGATGCCTTCCACCCGGCGGTGCTGCGGCTGATGCGGATGGTGGTCGAAGCCGGGCACGCGGCCGGCCGCTGGGTCGGCGTCTGCGGCGAGCTGGCCGGCGAGCCGCTGGCCGCGCCGCTCCTGGTGGGCCTGGGCGTAGACGAGCTGAGCATGGCACCGGTCGCCATCCCAGCCGTCAAGGCCGCGATCCGGCGCTGGACGCTGACCGAGGCGCGCTCGCTGGCCGAGCAGGCGCTGGGGCAGGACAGTGCGAGCGCAGTTCGGGATCTGGTGCGCGCGGCGGGGGGGCCAGCAGCCCCGCGCGAATCAACCGGTTGAGCCCGGTATACTCGGAGGCCGGCGCGTCATCTGCCCCACATCGCCTGTTCAGTATGCGCGCTCCTGAATCGTCGCGGGGGAGCGACTGCGATCGGAGGTGGTTGCATGGGTTCGCTGGAGGCCCTTGCCGTGCGGTTGCTGAGCCACCTGGGGCCGGACTTGCGGCCACTCGACGTGGAGCTGCTGCCCGGACAGGTGCCCAGCGAGTTGCCACTCGAGCTGCCGCTGCCACCCGGCGCGCGGCTGCTGGGCAGCGCGGCCTACCGCTCCGATGGCAGGCTGTGCCAGGCGGTCGTGATCCTGGATGTCGAGCTCTCGCCCGAGGCCACGCTCGATTTCTACCGCCGCGAGTTGCCCGCCCGGGGCTGGAACCCGCTTCCCCGTATGCAGCAGCCAGGCGGCTTCGTGCCGGGCATCATGCTCGCCTCGGAGACGTTCTGCCGGGGCGAGCGCGACTCCTGGTTGTCCGTCACGGCGCAACCGCAATCGGGGAACCGAACCGGTGTTCGCATTCACATCGATCTGTCGACAGCCGGGCCCTGCTCGGGGGCTGCAGAGCCTGCCCCGTATGTCTCGGACGCCGGGGGGCGGCTTCCGCCTTTGACGCTGCCGCCGGGGGTGCGGCTCTATCCGGGGGGTGGCGGGGGCTCGGATTATCACTGGTCCTCGCATGCCCTGGCCGAGACGGAGCTGGGCGCGGCCGAGCTGGAGGCGCACCTCGCCGGGCAGCTCGAACGCCATGGCTGGGAGCGACTAGCGGCGAGCGGCGCGGGGCCGGTGGTCTGTAGTGCCTGGCGGGTGGCCGGGGACGGAGACTGGCAAGGGATACTGGTGGTGGCTGAGTGGCCTGGCCGTAACCTGCGCTCGCTTTCGGTCACGATCGAGAGCAGCCCGGTCGCTCGTCGGGGTTGGTGGGCACCGCTGGCCTAGCCGGGCGGGCTTAACGGGCCCGGCGGAGCCGGGCGCGCAGGCGATCGAGCCAGCCCGGTGGCCCGGGCAGCTCCTCCAGGAACTGGCGGACCTCGCGGTCGTACTCGCGCGTCTCGATCGTGACACGGGTACGGCCGCCTTCCCGCCGCGTCGTCACCACGATATGCCCGCCTCCGCCGAGGAAGGCGCGCCGGTTCGGCATGCCCTCCGAGCTGGTGAGGCCGAGCGAGCTCTGGGGCCCGAAGGCTCGCTCGGTCCGCTCCAAGACCTGGTCGGCTGGAAGCCGGGTCTCGGCCAGATAGCGCATGGCTGGCGTCCTTCCCGTGGAGAGCCGTCTGTGGCTGCCTCACAGGCCCAGGAACCGGTGAAGGTCGCGGGTGTCTCCAGCGAGCTGGGCGATAGCTTCGGCGTCGTAGCCTCTCGCCAGGAGCGGAGCGACGAGGTCGCGCTCGAGGTCAGGCACGCTGCTAGCCAGAAATGTCGCCGTACCCTCGAGCGTCACGCTCTCCACCCTGGCCGGGAGCAGGGCTGTCTGCCCGGCGCTGATGTCGGCCTGGCCCGATCCTGCCGTCACCCGGGCCTCCCCCTGGATACAGCTCAGGATATAGAACGTCTGCCCCGCCGGCCGCGCGTGCCGGGCGGCGCCCTGTACGCTCCAGCGCTCCAGCAGGAAGTAGCGGCAGGCGGCCAGGACGGTGCAGCCCGCGCCCAGCTCCAGCGGGCGGGTGCGCCGGGCGTGCCGGTCGGGCCGCAGGGCGGCGAGCGCCTCCTCGACGTGGAGCTGGCGGGGACGACCCTGCTGGTCGCGCCGTCCCCAGTCGTAGAGGCGGAAGGTCAGGTCGCTCGTCTCCTGGATCTCGTAGAGCAGCACACCGGCGCCGATCGCATGAACCGTCCCGGCCGGGACGATGACCGTATCGCCAGCGCTGACCGGCAGCCGCTCGAGCAGGTCGCCGATCTGCTCTCGCTGCAGGGCCTGGCGAACCTGCTCCGGCGTGGCCGGATCCCGGAGCCCGGCGATCAGAAAGCCTTCCGCGGTTGCGTCCAGGATGTGCCAGGCCTCGGTCTTGCCGCGCTGGCCCAGCGGCGCGGCTCCCTCGTCGTCGGGGTGGACCTGCACCGACAGGGTCTCCTCGGCGTCGATGAACTTGGCCAGCAGCGGGAAGTCGTTGAACGGCCGGCTGGCGGCCCGGCCGCGCTCGCCCAGCAGGCCAGCCGGGTCGCGCTCGACGAGCTCCTGGAGCGTCGCGCCAGCCAGCGGGCCATTGACGACTCGCGCCACCCCTGTCGTCTCCCAGGACTCCCCGATGCGAGGCGCATCGGGAAGTCGCTTGCCCAGCCGCGTCGCCAGCCGGCGCCCGCCCCAGGGCCGCTCGTCGTAGCGGGGCTCGAGCACGAGCGGGTAGTCCACGCTCATCGCGCTCACTCCTCGATCTCGACCAGGCTGGCGAGCGGGATCGGCCGGGTCGGTGGGCGTTCGGTCATCGGCGCGATCTCGGAGAGCGGTATACCACGGCTCGCGTGGAGCAGCAGCGCCATCGCGCGGGTGCAGAAGATCCCCTGGCACAGCCCCATGCCCGCGCGCGTGCGACGCTTGATGTCGTTGATCGTCAGCGCCCCTTCCTCGATCGCCTGCCGTACCTCGCCGACCGTCACCTGCTCGCAGCGGCAGAGCGCGACCCGCGCGAGCGTGTCGTCCTGTCCACCCCCCGCGGCAGCCTCTGCCCACGATGTCCAGGGCGCGCCCGTGCCGGTCTCTGGCCGAGCCTCGCCTAGCGACCCCGGTCGCATTCGATCCACCTCGGCCGATCGCTCCGGCGAGCGGGCTCGCGCGAGCGCCTCTTGAGCCGTGGCGATCCGCTCTGGCGTGGCGCCGGCCGCTGCCAGCCCGGCCAGCCGGCCCTCGGCGAACGACTCGGCCAGGTCAACGGCTCCGGCCGCCTCGCCGGCCACGTAGAGGCCAGGCCGAGACGTCTCCAGCAGCTCGCTCCGCAGCGGGAGGTGGCAGCCAAGCCGGACGCTATAGCCGAACTCCACCTGCGCTTGCAGCGCCAGTTCGGGATCCGGCTGGCGCCCGAGCGCGATCACGACCGCGTCGGCCTCGCGCCGCTCACCGTTCGCGCTCACCCGCTCCACCCGGCCCTCGCCGCTCGCCACCACCTGTGCCGGGTCGGCCGCCCGGAGGACGACCTCGGCCCCGGCCATCTCCAGGTCGCTGGCGAGCTCGGCGGCATCCAGCCCCTCCCCGATGACGGCGACCCGGCGGCCGGGGAGCACGCGGTGAAGGTGGAGCATGATCTGCGCGGCCCGGGCCGTCAGCACCCCCGGCAGCGTCCAGCCCGCGAACGGCAGGACGAGGTCGACCGAGCCGGTCGCGACTACGATCTTCTCGGCCTGGAGGCGGAAGCCACCGTCCGGCGCGGCCACCGCCAGGCTGCCGTCCTCGAAGAGCCCCCAGGCCACCGCGCCAGCGAGGACGGATACGCCGCTCGCGGCGAGCCGCTCGTGCAAGGTCTCCGCGGCCCGGCAAGCGGGCAGCCCGTCGAGCGCCTCGTCCAGGCCGCGCAGCGGCGCGATCCGCCAGCGGAGCTGCCCGCCAACGGCCGGGTGCTCGTCGATCACCGTGACGCTGGTGCCCACCTCGGCCGCGGCCAGCGCCGCGGCGATACCGGCTGGCCCGGCGCCGATCACCACGATTCCGGTCGTCTTCATCCGGCCGGCCCTTCCCACCTACCGAGCCCTGCCTGTGTCCAGATGACCTGCCCCTCGCGCACCGGCGTCAGGCAGGCGCGGACGTTCGGCTCGCCGTCGACGGTTATCAGGCAGTCGCTGCAGCGGCCCAGCGCGCAGAAGACCCCGCGCGGCTCGCGGCCCCGGGGCATCGCCCGGCAGACCAGGATGCCGTGCGCCAGCAGCGCGGCGGCGATGACCTCGCCCTCGCGCGCCACCAGCGGCTGCCCATCGACCGTGATCTGGACGGGCCGGGCCTCCTGCAGCTCCCCGAGCACCGGATGGTGCCACACCCTGAGATCGCCGGCCCCGTTCGAGGGCGCCTCGTCCACAGCGTTCCCCTTCCCAGTTCGCTGGTGTCGCTGTCCTCGGCCCGATCTTCACCCGGGGCCCTCCGGGCGTCAACCATTGAATCAAGACCAATCTTATTGTAGGAGCGAATCATCATTCGCCCCTACGCGTGTGCTGGGGAGCGTTCGCAATCGGCCGCGTGGGAGAGAGACCGGGAGCAAGGGAGAGAAGTACGGCGCGATCATCCTCCCACGCTCGAGATAGGGCTGTGTGTGGCCTCCTGCAGCCTCGTGCAGCGCTGAGCGTCACGGGCTCGCACCGGGGATGTGCGATGATAAGCGCGGTCGTGGGATGAGTAGCCGGCTCGGGGCATATCGGGAGGAGGTGACCGATGGCGGAGCGACGGCCCACGCGCGTGCTGCTGACCGGGGACAGCATGATCACCCGGCGGGTGACCCGCACGCTCGACCCCGCGGTGCAGAGCCTCATCGAGCTCGTCCAGAGCGCGGACATCGCCATTACCAACCTCGAGGTGCTGCCGAACGACTTCCGCGGCTATCCCGCCGAAGAGTCCGGCGGCACGCACCTCGCCGCCCGCTCCTGGGTGCTCGACGACCTCCTGGACTTCGGCTTCACGCTGTTCGCCTGCGCCAACAACCACAGCCTGGACTACGGCATCGAGGGGCTCCTGGCCACGATCGAGGAGCTGGAAGCCCGCGAGGTCGCCTTCGCTGGCATCGGCCGCAACCTCGACCTGGCCCGGGCGCCAGCCTACTTCGAGCACCGGAGTGGCATCGCTGCCCTGCTGGCCTGCACCTCCACCTTCGCCAGGGGGCAACAGGCCGGTGCCCAGCGGCCCGAGTTGCCCGGCCGGCCGGGGCTCAACCCGCTGCGGGTCGAGACGACCTACGAGGTCACTCCCCAGCAGCTCGCGGCCCTGCGCGAGGTGGCCGAAGCGCTCGGCCTGGAACAGCAGCGGCTCGAGCGGATCCAGCTCGGCTTCGCCTTCCCGCCGGACGACCCGGACGTCTTCCCGTTCCTGGAGGGGCGGTTCCGCGCTGCCGAGCGCCCGGCCGTCCGCACCGCGCCCAACCGCCGGGATCTGGACGCGATCCTGGCCTGGACGCGCGACGCTCGCCGCCGCGCCGACCTGGTCATCGTGAGCGTCCACGCCCACGAGCAGGGAGCGACTAAGGAGGAGCCGGCTGCGTTCTTGACTGCCTTCGCCCGCGCGGCGATCGACGCCGGGGCGGACGTGGTCGTCGGCCACGGGCCGCACCTCCTGCGCGGCATGGAGCTCTACCGTGGCAGGCCGATCTTCTACAGCCTCGGCAACTTCATCGCCCAGAACGAACTGGTGGAGCTGCTGCCGGCCGATGCCTACGAGCGCTTCCGCGCCGACCCGGCGATGACACCGAGCCAGGTCTTCCTCCAGCGGAACGACAACGAGCGCAAGAGCTTCCCGGCCGACCGCCGCTACTGGCAGACGGTGGTGCCCATCTGCGAGTTCGAGGGGAGCGAGCTGCGGCGGATCGAGCTGGTGCCGGTGAGCCTCGGCTTCGGCCAGCCGGTCTACCGCCGCGGGCAGCCGCGCCTGGCCGACAACGACGAGGCAGTCGAGATCCTGGAGCGTTTCGCGGCGCTCTCCCGGCCGTTCGGCACGGCGATCCGGATCAACGGCAGGCGCGGCCTCGTGGAGCTCCCGGCAGGCACCTGATCGGGGCGGCCGCGCTCAGGCCAGCAGCGACTCCTGGGCCAGCAGGCGGCCGCGGTCGGTCAGCTCCAGCCGGCCGTCCTGCCGGGTGACCAGCCCTCGCTCCTCGGCCAGGCTCACGACGCGGGTGGCGAACCCCCGATCCCAACGTAGCTCCTGCCAGAGGTGCTCGACCTGGAGCTCCGGCTCGGCGCCGGGCTGCCGCTCGTGGTTGAGCAGGTGGATCGCCAGCATCCGCTGGGCGAACTCCCAGCGCTGGCGGGCGCGGCGTCGCGCAGCGGCCACCAGGCCGCGTTCCGGCGCGAAGCACCAGGCCAGCCCGAAGATCACGCCGGCCATCGTCGCCATCGAGCCGGCGATCGAGGCGTCGAGCAGGAAGGCGAGCCAGTACCCGGAGAGCGCCGCCGTGATGCCCAGACCGGCGCTGAGGAGGAGCATCCGCGCGAGGTCGTCGGTGAGCAGGTACGCGGCCGCGGCCGGAGCGATAAACAGCGCGACCGTCAGGATCGCGCCGACGGAGTCGAAGGCGCCGACCGCGGTCAGCGAGGTCATGCCCATCAGCCCGTAGTGGATGGCCGCCGGGGAGAAGCCGAGCGCGGCCGCCAGCCCCGGGTCGAAGGTGGCCAGCTTCAGCTCCTTGTAGAACAGGGCGATCAGGGCGGCGTTGATCAGCAGGATGACCCCACCGGCGTACAGCCCCTTCGGGCCGATGTCCCAGCCGGCGACGACGACCCGGTCGAAGGGGGCGAAGGCCAGCTCGCCCAGCAGCACCACGTCGGTGTCGAGGTGGACGCTGCCGGCGTAGCGGGAGATCAGGATGACACCGATGCTGAAGAGCGCCGGGAACACCAGCCCGATGGCGGCATCCTCCCGTACCAGGCCAGTCCGGTGCAGCAGCTCGACCAGGAGCGCGGTGAGCAGGCCGGTGAGCGTCGCGCCGATGATCAAGAGTGGCGAGTTGAGATCCTGGGTCAGGAAGAAGCCGACCACGATGCCGAGGAGCATCGCGTGGCTGATCGCGTCGCTGATCAACGCCATCCGGCGTAGCACCAGGAAAGCGCCGGGCAGCGCGCAGGCGGCGGCGACGATCGCGGCGATGAGCTGGATCTCGACCTGCGGCGCGGTCATGGCTGCCCCTCACCCGTCACCTCAGTGCCCCTCGCTGCCGGGCGTGCCAGCTCGTTGCCTGCCTTACCGGCCTCCACCGCGGGCCGCACGCGGGCCATACCCTCGGCCGTGATCACCCAGCGGTCCGCGCTGACCTGCCGGACGTAGCCCGCCGACTCCAGGTCATGGAGCACGTGCTCGATCTGCTCCGGCGACCAGCCGGAGGCGCGGAGCACGGCGATCGGATGCCCATGCTCGAGCGAACCGTGGTGCTCGGCCAGCGCGGCAAGCTGCCGCAATATCCCTTCCGCCCGTACCTGGTCGCGCCGGGCGCGCTCGCGTGCCCAGTTCCAGACTAGCCCGCGGTTGGGAGCGAACAGCAGTGAGACGAGCACCAGGCCGCTCACGACCAGCACGATCGTCGGGCCGGTCGGGAGCCGCGGGGTCAGGCTGCTGAGCAGCGCGCCGCTCATGCCGGCCACCACCCCGAACAGCGCACTGAGCAGCACCATCAGCCCGAGCCGGTCAGTCCACTGGCGCGCGGCTGCGGCCGGAGCCACCACCATCGCGCTCATCAGCACCACGCCGACCGTCTGGAGGCCGACCACGATCGCCAGCACGATCATCGAGGTCAGGATCACCTCGAGCAGGCGGACGCGCAGGCCGAGCACGCGGGCGAAGTCGGGATCGAAGACGAGCAGCTTGAACTCCTTCCAGAGCAGCAGTACCGCCAGCAAGACGGCGACCGTGCCGGCGGCCATGACTTGGACATCGCGGCGGAGGAGCGAGGCGGCCTGCCCGAAGAGGAAGCGGTCAAGCCCGGCCTGGCTGGCGTCCGGCTGCTTCTGGATGAAGGTGAGCAGCACCAGGCCGAAGCCGAAGAAGACCGAGAGGATCAGGCCGAGGGCGCTGTCCAGCTTGACGCGCGTGGTGCGGGTGATCGCGCTCACGAGCAGCGCGCCGAGCCAGCCGGCCGCGACGGCGCCGGCCAGGAGCAGGGCCGACTCCTTGCTGCGGGTGAGCAGGAAGGCGAGCGCGATCCCCGGCAGCGCGGCGTGCGACATGGCGTCGCCGAGCAGGCTCTCGCGGCGGAGCACGGCATAGGTGCCGACCACCCCGCTGCTCAGGCCGAGCAGCATCGCGCCCAGCGCCACGGTGCGCAGCGTGTAGTCGAGTGCCAGATCAGGCAGCGCCAGTGCCATGGTCGCCTCCTCCGCTCCTCGACCGGTCTGGGGCGATGACTGCCGGAGCGGTCTCGTCCACCTCTCTGGCGAAGGCCGCCATGGCGAAGCGCCCGCCGTAGGTCAAGCGCAGGTTGTGCTCGTTGAAGACCTGGGCCACCGGCCCGCAGGCGATGCGCCGGACATTCAGGAGCATGACCCAGTCGAAGTACTCCGGCACGGTCTGCAGGTCGTGGTGGACGGCAATCACGGTCTTGCCCTGGGCGCGGAGCTGCTGGAGCAGCGTGACGATGGCGCGCTCGGTGAGAGCATCGACACCCTGGAAGGGCTCGTCCATAAGATAGATGTCGGCATCCTGCACTAGCGCCCGGGCCAGGAAGACGCGCTGCTGCTGGCCGCCGGAGAGCTGGCTGATCTGCCGGTCGCTCAGCTCGCGCATGCCCACCTGCTCCAGCGCAGCCAACGCCCGCTCCCGCTCGCGGCGGCCCGGTCGGCGAATCCAGCCCAGTTCCCCATACGTGCCCATCATGACGACGTCGAGGACGCTGGTGGGGAAATCCCAGTCAACGCTACCGCGTTGTGGCACGTAGCTGATCCGGCGCCGCTGCTGCACCACCGGCTGGCCGAAGACCAGCACCTGCCCCGCCACCGGCCGGAGCAGCCCGAGGATCGCTTTGAGCAGCGTGGTCTTGCCGGCGCCGTTCGGGCCGACGATGGCCAGCAGTACCCCGGACGGAACGGTCAGGTCGACGTCCCAGAGCGCCGGCTGCTCGCGGTAGGCGACCGTGAGGTCCTGCACCTCGACGGCGGGAACCTTTCCATTATGTCGATCAGCCATGCTCTGTCCTCTCCGGTCGACAGGCATCGTCGCTGGTCAGCCCTCGCCGGCCAGCGCCTGCACGATCGTCTCGACGTTGGAGCGCACCATGCCCACGTAGGTGCCGGCCGGCGTGCCGGGATCGCCGAGCGCATCGGAGTAGAGCTGGCCGCCGATCCTGACCTCGAAGCCACGGGCGCGGACCGCTTCCTGCACCGCCTCGATGAAGCGAGGCGGCACCGAGGTCTCGACGAAGATGGCCGGGATGCGCCGCTCGACGATCAGGTCGGCCAGCGCCTGCACGTCGGCGACGCCGGCCTCGGCTGCTGTGCTCACGCCCTGGAGCCCGTAGACCTCGAAGCCGTAGGCACGGGCGAAGTAGCCGAAGGCGTCGTGGGCGGTGATCAGCACGCGTCGCTCGGGCGGGATATTCGCGGCCTCGTGGCGTACCCAGCGGTCGAGTTCGTCCAGCTCGGCGAGATAGCGCTCGGCGTTCGCCTGGTAGACGGCGGCGTGAGTCGGGTCGACTGCGATCAGCCCGTCGCGCACGCCCTCGACCGCAATCATCCAGAGCCGGACATCGAACCAGACATGAGGGTCGTACGCGCCTTCGAACTCGGGCGGCCTGCGCAGGAGCGCGGGGTCGATCCGCTCGGCGACCGCGACCGTCGGTACCCGCTCGCCGACCCGGGCGAGCACGTGGCCCATCTTCCCTTCGAGGTGGAGACCGTTGTAGAAGATGACGTCCGCGCTGGCCAAACGGAGGACGTCGCCCTCGCTGGCCTTGTAGAGGTGCGGGTCGATTCCCGGTCCCATCAGCGTCACGATCTCGACCCGGTCGCCGCCGACCTCGCGGACAGCGTCGGCGACGATGGTGGTGGTCGCTACCACGCGAACCCGCCGGGCGGCGATGTCCCTGGCCTGGCCGGCGACCGGACGACAGGCAACGAGTGAGTTATTCAACGCCAGGGCGAAGAGGCCGAGCAGGACGAGGGAGAAGAGGCGTACGCGGTGCCTGGCTGTCGCCAGTTCGTGGCCTCGTCCCTGCGTGTGTCGCATACGCTCGCTTCTGCCCGCTAGACACCTGATCTGCAACGCCGTGCCTCGCCGATGTCCGCTACGCGTCTCGTTCGATCCGGCCGTCCCTCTCTCGCTCCCGGCCGCGAGGCATCGCTTCTTCGCCGATCGGCGAGATTAGATAAAGCTAAAATCCGGCTTGAGGATAGCTACCGTCGTTCGAGTTGTCAAGCCTGCTCTTGGCTCATGGGCCGGTCGCAGCACGGTGCGGGTTGACTGGTGAGGAGCGCAGCGGGTAGCCTCTCGGAGATCGAGCGCGCAGTACGCGGGTTGCGATGGACGAGGACGGTAGGATGATCCAACAGCCTGTGCCCGGGAGCCTTGGAGGGGTGCTGAGTGGAGAGCAGATCCGGACCTTGCTGCGGCGCGAGCCACCGCTGGTTGCCGGCCTGCCGGACCCGGAGGCGCAGCTCCAGCCGAACGGCATCGACCTCACCGTGGCCTCGGTCGCGCGCTTCAGCGAGGCTGGCGCAGTGACGGTCGATAACGCCGACCGGCGCCTGCCGGCTACCGAGCCGCTGCCGCCGGATAGCTCCGGCCGCTGGGTGCTGGAGCCCGGGCCCTACCTGGTGCGCTTCAGCGAGACGGTCAATCTCCCTACGACCTGCATGGCGTACGCCCGGCCGCGCTCGAGCCTGCTGCGCTGCGGCGCGGCGCTGCACACCGCGGTCTGGGATGCCGGCTACTCCGGCCAGGGCGTGGCGCTCCTCGTGGTCTACAACCCGGCCGGCTTCGTGCTCGAGCGCCAGGCGCGCATCGTCCAGCTCGTGTTCCACTGGCTGGCCGAGCCGGCTGTCGAGGGATACCGGGGCGCCTACCAGGGGGAGACCGGCGACCGGAACCAGTAACTCCCTTCTCTCAACCGGAGCGACCGGTAGGTTCGACTGGCCAGCCGGCAGCACGTTCCCCGGAGAGAGCAGCGGGGTGGCCGGTTGCGCGCCGGCCGGCCAGTCGAACATACTCAGGTATGAGGGAGGAGCTGAGCGCGGGAGGATCGGGTGAAACTCGCCAAGCGGCTCGTGAAGCTGATGATGCGCCGGCAGTGGCGGCCAGTGGAAGTGGCCGCCGATGGGTACCGGCTTGAGGTGCGCCCGTACCACGGCAAGATCGAGGCAGGGTTCATCCTCTGGCGGGTGGGCGAGGACGGCCGGTTGCAACCGGTCATCAGCGGCCACACCGAGAACGGCTACCTGTTGACCGCAGAGGGCTTCCGCCTTGAACTTCCGGTCGAGACGGCCGGGACGATCGAGCGCCTGTTGCAGCAGGCACCAAGTTGAGCACGCGGGGTGTCGCCTCACGTGGAGCAGCCGGCTTTGGAACGCGCCGGGGCGAGCGCGGGATCGTCGAGCGGTGAAGGCGCTCGCCCCGGCGCGGCGAGGCTCGGCTAGGCTTGGGCGATGATCTCGCCGTCTTCCCAGACCGGATCCTCGGCCAGATGCTCGCGCAGCCGCCGGTACCAGCGGTCCTGCGCCGGATCGGCGGCGTTGGCGTAGTAGCTGTCGCGATCCTGGAAGACAGCGACCATGATCATCTCGTTCGGATCCTTCTCCGAGCGGAACAGGTAGCTTGCCAGCGCGCCTTTCACCTTGGGCTTGCGTTCCCGGTTCCACTCCTCCATGAGGCTAATGACAGCTTGCGTGTGCCCTGGCTTGACGTGCGCGTGAGCGACGGTACCGAACATCGCCTTCTCCTCTCCGAGGCCGTAGACTACTGCATCCCGCTTGCCCGCCGCGCTGCAGCGGGCAAGCGTCTCGCCGAGCGATAGGGAACCGCGCTACGTGCAGCATAGCGCTGCAGGAGGCGAAGTCAACCAGCACTTTTACCAGGAGATAAACGAAAGTGGCTGCAAGCCAGAATGATAGTCTGATCAGCTATATGGGTCTGAGCAGGCTGCACCACGCCTTGAGAGAATGTCCGAAAGAGGTGCAGGGACGAATGATGATTCATCCCTACATAATAATCAGCATAACTACCCGCCTTGGAGTGCGTGCTCCGGTGGCGGGTGGAAGCCTTCGGTTAAGAAGGCAAATTCACTACCCCTACCACAGGCTGCGGATCATCCCGCCGTCCACCTGGAGCGTCGCCCCGGTGATGTAGCTCGCGCGCTCGGACGCCAGGAAGACGACCGCGTCGGCGAACTCCTCCGGCTCGCCGTAGCGACGGAGCGGGATCTGGGCCAGCATGCTCTGGCGCACCGTCTCGACATCGACTCCCAGCCGGGCCGCATTGGCCTGGTCGAGCTGGGCGACCCGCTCTGTGGCGATCCGTCCCGGCACCACGTTGTTGACGCGGATCTTGTCCGGCGCGAGTTCGTCCGCCAGCGTCTTGGCCAGGGCAGCGACGCCGGCCCGGAAGACGTTGGAAAGGATCAGGTTCGGGATCGGCTGCTTGATCGAGGAAGAGGTCATCGTGATGATGACGCCTCCGCCACGCTGTCGCATCGAGGGCAAAGCAGCCCGGATCAGCCGGATCGCGCTGAGCAAGGTCAGCTCGTAGCCGGCCTGCCAGGCCGCGTCGTCGAAGTCGTCGAACCGCCCGGCCGGCGGCCCGCCAGCGTTGGTGACCAGGATGTCCACCCCACCGAAGCGCTCGACCGTCCGCTGCACCAGGTTCGCGATGTCCTCAGCTCGCGTGAGATCGGCGGCCAAGGCGAGGACCTCGGTGCCGAGCCGGCGGGCTTCCTCGGCGGTGGCCTCGATGGCGTCGAGTCTCCGGCTGCAGATGGCGAGGCGTGCGCCCTCGCGAGCGAAGGCCAGCGCCACCGCCTTGCCCAATCCCTGGCTCGCAGCCGGCACCAGCGCCACCTTGCCGCGCAGTCCCAGATCCATCGCCAGCCCCTCTCTCCTTCGAGCGCCGGTCAGACCACTACCAGCGCCGATTATCGATATCGGCCCGCTTGCTCGCAACGGGAGATCGAGTCACGCATTGCGCCGCAGGAAGAGCAGGATCTGCTCGACGGCGTGATCGGCCCAGGCCGAGGCGAGGAGCCGGCAGCCGGTCTCGGGGACCGGCAGCGTGCTGAGGATCGCCGGCCCCCGGCAAAGCTGGAAGAACTGCTGTGCTGCCTCCAGATCGGCTTGATCGAGCGAAGAGGCCAGCAACAGCTTTGGGCCGGTGTGGCCGCGCAGCGCCGCCCGCCAGCGTTCAGCGAGCCTGGGCGACAGCGCGGTCAAGCTCGAGATCCTGGCGCTGCCGGGCGCGGCCAGCGCGGCACCGGCTACCGGCCCGGCCGCGATCAGGTGGCAACTGGTTGTTCCTTGTGCGGCGGCATGATCCAGCAAGCTGTCGACAATTGCAGGGAGCAGCTCGTCGGTGAAGGGGTCGTCCGACAGCCCGTGTCCTGGTAGATCGACCGCCAGGACACAGTACCCTGCCAGCGCGAGCGTTTCGGGTAACCTGCCCCAGGCATCCAGGTCTTCGCCGACGTCGTGCACGAGCAGGGCGCTCCGGGTACCTTGACCATACCTTAGGCCACGCAGCGTCGGCAGGCTCGGCGAGACGAGCGTGAGGGGCACCGGCCTCGTCATCGCTGGGTTCGATCTCCGGCCTCTATGCGGGGGCCGAGCCCTCGTATCACCACTCGTAGTGCTTGTAGCGGTGGTGCCAGTCCACGCCCTGCCAGGTGGTGATCTTGAGCGGTCGGACGAAGAAAAGCCAGCGTGGCTCGTTCAGGGTCGGCACCAGGTAGTCAGGCCCGTGCTCGCCCAGGTAGCGGTAGGACATCTGCCGGGCGATCTCGACCCACCGGCCGCCGATGTTGGGCCGCTCGACCACTTCGGCCAGCCCGCGAACCAGGACCTTGCGCAGCGGCGGCCGCGGGTCGTCGATCGAGAGGAAGCAGCGCCCGTCGCGCTCCAGGTAGGCGGCCCACCGCGAGCGCTCCCGCGGGATGATATAGAAGCCGCCGTCGGCATAGTGGAACCACACCGGCACCACATAGGGCCAGCCTTCCTGATCCAGGCAGCCCAGCCGGCAGACGATGCCCTCCCGCAGGAACGCCTCCATCTCCTCCTGCGTCATCCGCCCGATCTTGCCGCGCCACTCTTCCTTCTGGACAGTTCGGCTGGTCATAGGATCTCCTTTCATCCCACGTGGCCGACCTGTCATGCATGCCGTGCTGCCGGCATGCTACGGCGAGCTGCAACGGCTGTCAACGCGCAACGCTGTGCCACGCTCGGGCCGCGCGGGCCCAGCCGGGCGCGAGCGGTACCTCCGAGAGATGGAGCTCGACCCCGGAACACGCCCTTTCGAGCGATCCTCATTCGTCCGGGCGGGGCAGGCGGGCCTCGACCGGCGGCAACGGGGGGAACGGCTTGTGCGGCTCTACCTGGTACCAGTAGGCGGTGCTGGCGTAGTCGTCGCAGCGCCGGTTGGCGTGCCCGTGCTCGATGGTCACGCGGATCGACTTCTCGAAGTAGATCGGGTCTTCGATGTGGTAACGGTAGAGCGAGATTTTGCCGCTCCAGTTCGGCCCGCCGGGCATGGTCAGGCCGAAGTAGAGCGACGTGAACGGCTCGCTAGGACACCAGGCCAGGTTGAAGTAGTCTTCGGTTCCGGTGCCGTGCAGGCTCGGCGGCCAGGCCTCGCCGTCGACGAAGATCATCTCGTCGCCCTCGCCGTACCAGTTCGGCCCATCCACTCGAGTCAGGTTCTGGATGTCGAGATGGCAACCGACGTAGTGTCCCCAACCTTCGGCTTCGAGAATCACGTAGTTGCCCTCGCCGCTCGGGTTGGTGCCGCCGAACTGGTACTCGTCGAGGCTCATGCCGGCCGGCGAGATCCCGTCACAGGGGTTTTGCCGCCGCCACTGCGCGTGGAAGCGCCCGAGTTCATCCGCCAGCCGCACGTAGCTCTCGTAGTCGATGGCGTAGTACAGCCGCACCGGCTCCCGGGCGCACTCGCTGGTCAGGCTCACGACGGCCCGGTTGGAGAACGGCATCGGGAAGTAGCAAACCATCCCGCGCCCAGCCTGAGGCGTCATTGCGAGCGGCAGGGAGGTGAAGTTGCGCGTCTCGGCGTGGCCCAGGCCGAAGAAGTCGCCGAGCGGCACCTCGACGCTCGGGTGTGGCTCACCGTCCCACCACATGCGGAGCACGCAGCGGCGCAGGTAGTGTGGCTCCTGGCAGGCGGACGTCATCCAGATGTGGGTGATGCAGCCGGCGCCCTCGGCCTCGAGCAGGGTCACCGTCTCTCCCGGCTGCACCGAGATGTAGTCCTGGTTGCCACCACTCCGGTCGTAGCTGGAGGCGCGCCGGTTCCTGGCCCGGCGCAGTCTGGCCAGGCTACGGAGCGGCCCCCCGATCGTGCCGTCGCTCTCGAGCATCGTTGTGCTCCCCTCGCCTTCGCCTGTCGACAAGGCGCAGTCTCCTGCTATGCTGAAGCGGTGTCAATGAGAAGCGCACCGTGGTGGGAGTTATCGGAGGGATGCCATGCGCCTGACACCGGAGGTCTACCTGGTCGGTGGCGGCCCGACGTTCGCCTTCGGGCTGTCGAACGATCCTGATTGTCACGTCTATCTGGTGGACGGCGGGGACGAGCTGGCGTTGATCGACTGCGGCATGGCCGACGGCGACTCGCTCGAGCGCATCGTGGAGAACATCCGCCTGGAAGGGCTCGATCCCTCGCGCCTGCGGCACCTGCTGCTGACGCACTACCACATCGATCACGCCGGTGGCGCGGCGGCCTTCCAGGAACGCTTCGACCTGATCACCTATGCGGCCCGGGATGCGGCGGAGGCGCTGCGCGCTGGCGATGAGGTCGCCACCTCGCTCGACGTGGCGAAGCGCGCCGGCTTCTATCGCGCCGACTACCGCTTCCGACCCTGCCGGGTCGACCGCGAGCTGCGTGAGGGCGACCGGGTGCGCGTCGGTGCGCTGGAGCTCGAGGTCTACGAGACGCCTGGACACTGCGACGGCCACCTGTCGTTCCTGCTTCGCGGCCGCTCGCTGACGTATCTGTTCGCCGCCGACGCCGTCTTCCACGGTGGCCGGGTGGTGCTGCAGAACATCCATGACTGCAGCGTCAGCAAATCGGCCGAAAGCGTAGCCAAGCTGGCCGGGCTGGAATTCGACGCGCTGCTGCCGGGGCACGTCGCGATCGCGCTGCGCGACGGCCGCAAGCACGTGGAGATGGCGCACGACACCTTCCAGCACCTGTTCGTCCCGCGCAGCTTTATGTAGTGTCAGATGGCGCGAGCCGGCGCTCTTGCCGGAGCGATCCTGGAGCTAAGGCAACGAGGCCAGGGTGTCCCTGTCAGCGCTCACGGAGACGCGGGTCGAGGATGTCGCGCAGGCCGTCGCCGAGTAGGTTGAGGCCGAGTACCAGGAGCACGATGGTCACGCCGGGGATGGTCGAGATCCAGTGGTCATGCAACAGGTAGTTACGCCCGTCAGCGATCATCGTGCCGAGGCTGGGTAGTGGAGGCTGTGCACCCAGCCCGATGAAGGAGAGCCCGGCCTCGGCGATGATGGCTAATGCGACGTAGTATGACCCCATCACCAGCGTGGGCGCCATGGCGTTGGGCAGGATATGACGGACGATCAGTGCGAGATCGGTGGCACCGACGGCACGGGCAGCCTGAACGAACTCCCGGTAGCGCAGCGCGAGCACCTCACCACGAATAATGCGGGCAAAGCCAGCGCTGTTGATCACACCTACCGCGATAACAACTGCGGGTAATCCCGGCCCCATGGCTCCGGTAAGGATAACCGCCAGCAGGATCAGGGGGAAGCCCCAAATGATCTCCACGGCCCCGCTCAGCACGGTATCGGCCCATCCGCCGAGGTAGCCGGCCATGGTGCCGATAACGGTGCCAGCGATCAGCGCGATCAGCGTGACTCCAAATCCCACCAGCAGCGAGGTTCGAAGACCGTAGACCAGCCGGCTCCAGATATCACGACCGATCTGATCGGTCCCGAGGAGGTGATCAGGTCTAAGCGGTGGTTGGAACGCTTCCAGCAGGTTCTGCCTGGCATAGTCGTGTGTGGCCAGCCACGGGGCCAGGAACCCGAAGAGCATAAGAGTGAGCGTGACGACAGCGCCGAACAGTGCCATTCGGTGCCGGCGGAGTTCGGTAAGGAAGCGAAGAACTGGATGCCGGTGCACCGGTATCCGGATCAACGCGAGATCGGCGGCGCTGCTTGCGGGACCGGTTGCCTGCACCATTCCGGCTTCTTCCATCAGCTCACACGCGGGCGTAGCGAATACGTGGATCGACCACGCCATAGAGGATATCTGCAAGCCAGCTCGATAGGACGACAGCCAGCACCAGGACAAGCGAGAAGAATTGGGCGACAGGGTAGTCGCGCCGGAGCACTGACTCCACCAGCAGATAACCCACCCCCGGCCAATTGAAGATTGTCTCGACGATCAGCGTATACCCGATCAGCCACCCTAACCGTAGCCCGGTCAGGGAGACGATCGGGATCAGCGCGTTGCGGAGGGCGAAGAGCAAGACCTTCCACTCAGGCAGCCCGTATGCCCGGTGAGTGCGCACAAAGTCCTGATTGATCTGCTCGAGCATCGAGGAGCGCATCATGCGCATCGTGACGGCTGTGCCTTCGGCTGCCAGAACAACGGCCGGCATTATGAGGTACTTCGGGCTGCAGCAGCCAGCGGAGGGGAGCCACTTCAGCTTAACGCTAAAGAGGTACACCAGCAGCAGCGCCAGCCAGAAATTCGGGATGCCCATGCCGAGCGCCCCGAAGCCCATGACGGCGTGGTCGAGGGGGCGATTGCGATGGGCGGCCGCCAGGATCCCCAGTGGAATCCCGATCACATAGGAGAGCGCCAAAGCTGCTAGCCCGAGGATGAGGCTGTTGCGGCCATGGTAAAGAAAGAGCTCGCCGATGGGCTTCCCATTGATCAGTGATTGGCCCAGATTGCCGTGGGCGAGGTGTCCTAAGTAAGTGAAGTATTGGAGATAAATCGGCTTGTTCAGCCCAAGGCGCTCTCGGTACGCCTGACGGATCTCCTCCAGTGCGAGGGGGCTCAAGGCGACGCCGCTGGGATCACCTGGTGCGAACCGGAGCGAGTAGAAGACTGCAACGGAAGCCAGCACCAGGATGACGAGGGTTCGGGCGGTTCGTCGGGCCAGGTACTCGACCATCACTGCTCAAGCCATACGTCGTTGTAGTACGGGTACAGATTCCACTGATGCGGCAGCCAACCATGCACATGCTTGCGATGCACCCAGATATTGTTCCGGTTTACGAGCGGCACGATCGGCAAGTTCTTCACGATAGCGAGCTGGAACTGTTGGCCGGCGGCACGGAGTTCGTCCTCGTTGGCTGCCGTCTGCCAGGCCTCGACTGCCTCGTCCACCTCCGGAATCCGAGCCCGTGACCAGTTCGGGGCCGGGATCGTCTTGGAGCTGACGAAGAGGATCACAACGTCGATTGGAACCGGCCAGAGATAGAAGAAGATTGAGCTATCGGCACCGCTGGCGAGCTTGTTGAAATAGCTGCCTCGGTCGAGTGCCTCGACCTTCACGTCCATCCCGAGATCCCTGAGCTGGGCTTGGATCGCCGATGCCAGATCACGGTTAAAAGACTCTGCCTGGATAACCAGGCTGAACTCCAGACGCTGGCCGTTTTTGGTCAGAATACCGTCTGATCCAGGCGCCCAACCGAGTTCCTGAACGAACTGCTTGGCTCGAGCCAAGTCGAACTGGTTGTACTGTTCCACCTCCGGCGTGTAGTACTTGTCCGCAGACGTGATCGGCCCATAGAGTGGCTCGCCCTGATCGAAGAGCAATGTCTTCACGATCGCCTGCCGATCGATGGCATGGGAGATCGCCTGGCGCATCTTCAGCTCGTGGAAGTCTAGATCTGTGCGCTCGAAGTTGAGGTTGAGGATGTAGCCAGACCATTCCTTCAGCACGATCACGTTGAGGTCGGGGTTCTGCTGCAGCCGCGGTACGTCCTGAAAGAGCGGTGCATGCAGTGTGTCGATCTCATTGTTCTCGATCTGGACGGCCCGTTGAGCTCCCTCCAGGATCGCAATCCAGCGAATGCCATCGAGGTAAGCCTTGCCCTTGTTCTGGAAATAAGGCGTGATCGATCCTGGATAATCCTCCCACCTTTTGACCGAGACGTGACTTCCAGGCACCCACTCCTCGAAAAGGAACGGTCCGCTCCCGTCGACCTCCCGCTGACCGTACTCTTGGCCCAATTCCTTCCGCTTCTGGATGTTGACGATGCGCCAGTAACCGGTCTTCACCACGTTGAGCACCTCGAAGTATGGGTGCTTCAGTTTGAGAACGATGGTGCGAGAATCCGGTGCCTCTGTGCCTTCCACTGGATCGAAGAGTACTCGGAGAGGAGAACCACTCTCCGGATCCTGAATGGTGTCGAAAACCTCCTTGACTGCGGTTGCATCGAGCGGCCGGCCCGAATGGAACTTCGCACCTTCGCGGAGAGTGAACGTAACGCTCAAGCCATCGTCTGAGAAGGCCCACTTTTCGGCGAGCTGAGGAACAAAGTTGCCGTCGGGGTCATTAGTGATCAATGCTTCGTAGATCGCGAAGAAGGCGGGGTCGTACCAGTTGGTGTTGATCGGGTCGAGACGGGAGAAGTCGAGGTCGTAGCCCTCGCGGAGGATACCGCCGGTTCTGGGTTCCATCGCGCTCGGAGCTTGCGCTGCTGGAGTCGGGCTCGCTTGGCCTGGCGGTGCAGGTGTCTTCTCTCTGGCTGGCGTACAGGCGGCCAGGGTCGCCGCAATGGCCGGCATCGAAAGTCCGAGCGCGAGAGCCCGGGTCATGAACTCACGGCGTGAGATCCGTCCCGAACGATAGGCAGCGATCAACCCGCCGAGCCCCGTCTCAGCCATGGTACGTCCCTCCTCGTACAGCCCAGCTTGCTTAGTAACTTGCCCCCATTCTAGGGATGGGTCGCGGAAGACGTCAATGGTTGCCTTCTTGACCCGTATCGACGCTGCCAATATCTGAAGATCCGCGTGTCGGCCCCGTACCGCTGGTATCTGCTCGCGGTCGAGGCTGGGTGATAATAGGACTCAGGTCAGTTCTGGCTGGCCAAGGGTGAGGTCACGTGCCCCTTCGGGCATCGGATGAGATAAAGTGAGGGATTGCTCCATGGGTGTAGCTCGGCGGATTCAGCATGTCTCGATCACGGCCCCGCTGGATGGAGCCGAGACGGCGCGGCAGTTCTACAGCGGCGTGCTCGGGTTCCGGGAAAAGCCGGTGCCGGAGACATTGGCGGGGTTGGACATCCTCGCCTGGTTCGAGGTCGGCCCGGACGAGCTGCATGTCGTCGGGCAGGACGAGCCCGGCCGCGGGAGCTCGCGGCGGCACGTCTGTTTCGAGGTCGAGGATCTCCACGCCGTGCGCGCGGCGCTGGAGCGGGCCGGGTACGCTCCCTACGACGCGGCTCCGATTCCCGGGCGGCCTCGCTTCTTCTGTCGTGACCCCTTCGGTAACCTGCTGGAGTTCATGGTCTTCGAGTAACCGGCAGCGGGACGCGCACGTTCTCTCGACACAGCTCTCCTTCGTTCCGGCTGAGATGCTGGCGGCGCGTGCTCGTGCGCTCGTGCGAGGAGCACGAGACGGTGCTGTGACGCTGCCTGACGGTGCGCGGCGCGTCCAGCGGCCAAAGGCTGTCGTCTCACCACGGGGCCGCTAGGCACGCTGGGCGCGCTTGCAGTAGTACTGGTCGTTGAGTCGCGGTTTCCATAGCCCTCCCTGCTGGATCTGCCGGACAGGCGCAACCCCACAGCGCTGGTCTTGACACCCGCTCGATCATCGATTACGATCATCGATAATCGGTGATCCATCTTGCTCGGGCATCATAGCCCACTCGACCCATGCCGGGTGTCACCCACAGCGGTCTCACGGAAACGGCTGAGGCACGGTGACCTGGACGCAGTTCGTCACGGTAACCCTCAACGGTCTGACGCTGGCCGCGCTCTACTTCCTGGTAGCGGTGGGCTTTACCCTGATCTTCGGCCTGATGCGGGTCGTCAACCTCGCCCACGGCTCGCTCTACCTCTTCGGCGGGTATGTCGGCTGGACGGTGGCCGAGCGCTCCGGAAACTGGATCCTCGGTGCCGTGACGGCGGCCGTCGTCGCCGCTGTCGCCGGTCTGGCCCTGCAGCAGGCGCTCCTGCGGCCGATCCAGGGGCAAGATCTCCGCGAGGCTCTGGTCACCATCGGCGTCTCGATCGTGGCCGCTGACTTGATGCTGGCCCAGTGGGGCGGCTTCACCTACGGCTTCTCCCCGCCGCGGGCGATCAGCGGCGGTGCGCGGCTACCAGTGCTCGACATCGGCTATCCGAGATACCGGCTGTTCCTCCTGGCCTTCGCGCTTGTCGTCGGTCTCGTCCTCTGGCTGCTCCTCACTCGCACGCGGCTCGGCATCACGATCCGGGCTGCCATCGATGACCGCGACATGGTCTCGGCGGTGGGGGTCAACGTGCAGCGGCTGTTCGCGCTGATGTTCGCCTTCGGTGCCGGGCTCGCCGGACTGGCCGGGGTGGTCGGCGGCTCGGCGTTCTCGATCGCTTCCGGCGAGGACGCTCGCTATCTCTTGGCCTCGCTGATCGTGGTGATCATCGGGGGCATGGGCAGCCTGCCCGGTACGGCCGTGGCCTCGCTGCTGGTGGCGCTGGTGGAGCAATATAGCTTGGCGCTCTTCCCCACCTACGCGGCCATCGTCAGCTTTCTCCTGATGGTGGTCGTCCTGGCGGTGCGACCACAGGGGCTGTTCGGGAGGCCGGCATGAGCGCGCTGGCTTCGACCCGCACCGTGCTCACGCTGCTCGTGGTCGGGCTGCTGGCGACGTTCCCGCTCTGGGGCAGCGCCTACTTCGTCGGGCGGGTATTCAGCCCTGCGCTCTTCCTCGGCATCGCCGCGCTCAGCCTCGCTTTTCTGGCGGGCTACGGGGGGATGATCTCGCTCGCCCAGATGACCGTCTTCGGCCTGGCCGGCTACGGCTACGGCGTGCTCACCGTCACCCACGGCCAGCCGTGGTGGGTCGGCGTGATCGGCGGGCTGGCGGTGGCGACGCTGGCCGCCTTCCTCTTCGGGCTCGTAGCGGTGCGCACGCGTGGTATCTACTTCCTGATGATCACCCTGGCGCTCGGGATGGTCGTCTATGCGCTCGCCAACCAGAACCGCTCCGTTTTCGGCGGGCATACCGGCATCCTCGGCATCCGGGCTCCGGAGGTCAGCGGCCACCTGTTGACCGAGCGAGCGCTCTTCTACGAGCTCTGCCTGGCGGTGGCGCTGGCGAGCTACCTCGGCGTGCGGTATCTCTTGCGGACGCCGTTCGGCCTTGCCCTGCAGGCGGTGCGCGACAACCCACGGCGACTCGCTGCCCTCGGCTACCATGTGGCGCTGCACCGGCTGGCGGCTTTCACCCTCGCCGGCTTCCTGGCTGCGTGGGGCGGGCTGCTGGGTGTCTGGTACAACGGTGCCATCTCCCCTACCACTATCGACGTCACGAGGCTGATCAACGTGCTGGTGATGGCGGTGATCGGCGGGCTGGCCTCGGTCGAAGGCGCCTTCCTCGGCGCCCTGGCGTTCGTCCTGGTGACGAACTTCGCCAGCTCGTTCACCGAGCGCTTCAACACCGTCATCGGTCTTACCTTCCTGGCTATCGTGCTCTTCTCGCCGGAGGGACTGAGCGGGCTGCTGGCGCGACCGGTCGAGCTGCTTCGGCGGCAGAGCCGGGCCCGACGGGCCCGCGATGAGCTGGACGAGCTAGGCGTGCAGCAGGCGGTTGGTCGTCAGGACGAGTGAGAGGAGGGGAGTCCCATGCTCGATGGAGGAAACCAGAAGCGGCTGAGCCGGCGCGAACTCCTGCGCCGTGCCGGGCTCCTGGGCCTGAGCGTACCGGCGGTCTCGGCGCTACTGGCCGCGTGTGCCCGAGAAGAGGCGACGCCGACCACCGCAGCTCTACCGACCACCGCGCCACCCGCAGCGACGCCGACGGCGGCGCCAGCGGCCACCCCGACGCCCGCCGCCGCTGCCTCGCCCGCGGTCACCGTGGGCCCGGCAGCCGGCGAGATCGTCATCGGCGTACTGGCGACGCTCGAGGGCGCATTCGCGCTGTTCGGCGATGAGGGTGTGCGCGGCGTCGAGATGGCGATTGCGGAGTTCGGCGGTGAGATCGGCGGCAAGAAGCTCCGCATCGTGAAGGAGAGCACCGATGCGACCCCGCAGGTCGCGCGCGAGAAGGCGCGCAAGCTCATCGAGCAGGATCGGGTCGACCTCATCGTCGGGCCGCTCTCCGGCGACGAAGGGCTAGCGATCCGCGACTACGCCAAGACGGTGCCGGATAAGACGTTCGTCAACGGTACCTCGGCAGCGCAGGACACGACGCTCCGTGACCCAGCGCCGAACTTTTTCCGCTTCTCGACCGACGGGGTGCAGTGGATGGCGGGACTGGGCACCTACTGCTACCAGGAAAAGGGCTACCGCCGCGTGGCCACGCTCGGCGAGGACTACTCATATCCCTACAGCCAGGTGGCCGGCTTCCTGCTCGAGTTCTGCAAGCTCGGCGGCGAGGTCGCGGCCCAGTTCTGGGTGCCGATCGGCACGCGGGACTACAGCTCGGTCATCAGCTCGATGCCGGCGGACATCGATGCCATCTACGTGATCCTCGGCGGCTCCGACGCGGTCAACTTCCTGCAGGCCTACGCGGACTTCGGTGGCCAGGCGGCCCTGATCGGCGGGAGCTCCACGATCGACCAGAACGTGCTGGAGGCGAAGGGGAACATCCGGCAGCGGGTCATCGGCATCCCTGGCGCTGGGCCGGTGGCCGCAGACAACCCCGATCCCGCCTGGCAGGCCTGGGTCGAGGCATACCGCAAGCAGTTCCCGGACGGCCTCTCGACACCATCACTCTTCTGCTGGGGCTACTACGTGAATGCGAAGGGGTTGCTGCTGGGTCTGCGGGAGGTCAACGGCGATCTGAGCGACGGCCAGAAGAAGCTGCAGGCGGCGCTGGCCAAGGTCGCCTTCGACGGCCCCACCGGGCACATCGAGCTCGACGAGAACCGCCAGGCTATCGCGAACAACTACGTGACCGAGGTGGCCAAGGGGCCGGACGGCAACCTGTACAATAAGCTGGTCAAGGTCGTCGAAGGCGTCAACCAGACGCTCGGCTTGCCGAAGGAACAGTACCTCGCCCTTGGATCGTTTACGCGCGACAACCCGAAGTGCGAGGATATTCACCGCGCCTTCGGCTCTTAGAGACGGTCGCACTCGATGGTCACCGTGCAGGCCACACCGGCGCAAGCGATCGGCCACGCCCTGGAGCTCCAGGGCGTGAGCCGGCGTTTCGGTGGCCTGCGGGCTGTCGAGGACGTCTCACTCAGCCTGGCTCCCGGGGAGCGCCGGGCGATCATCGGCCCGAACGGCGCGGGCAAGACGACGCTGTTTAACCTGATCGCGGGTGACCTGCGACCGACCAGCGGAACCATCCGGTTCTACGGCAGCGACATCACGCGGCTGCCACCGCACGAGCGTATCCGCCTCGGCATCGCCCGCACCTACCAGACACCGCTCGTCTTCCCGCGCCTGAGCGTGCTGGAGAACCTCTACCTCGCGGCGCGCGGCGTGCGCCCCTGGCGCATGAGCCTGCGGCGCCCGCGCGCCAACGACGCCGAAATGGTGAAGGCGCGTCAGCTCGCGGAGCAGGTGGGGCTCGGCCACGCGATCCACGCGCTCGCCGGCGCGCTCGCCCACGGCCAGCAGCGGCAGCTCGAACTGGGGATGGCGCTGGCGTCCAATCCCCGGCTCCTGCTACTCGATGAGCCGGCCGCCGGCCTCTCGCCTGCCGAGCGCGAGCTGCTCACCGGCCTGCTCCTCGGGCTCGATGCAGCCATGACGATCCTCCTGGTGGAGCATGACATGGACGTCGCGTTCCGGGTGGCCCGGCAAGTCACCGTGATGCACGAGGGGCGGGTGATCGCGCAAGGCACTCCGGGCGAGGTCAGTGCCGACGAGGTAGTGCAACAGGTGTATCTGGGGGCACGCCATGGCTAGAGCGCATCGCACAGCCGATCGTGGGGTCTGTGCCGCCGTTCACCGGCTCGAGGCGCCTTGTGGCTACTCCAGTCGAGAATGGGGAGAGCGTGGCCGTGCCTGACCACCTGCTGGAGATCCAGGATCTCCACGCCTACTATGGCCAGAGCCACATCCTCCAGGGCGTGAGCCTCACGGTCGGTCGCGAGCCGCTGGCCCTGCTCGGGCGCAACGGCATGGGTAAGACCACACTCTGCCAGGCACTGGTCGGGCTCGTGCCGGCGGTGCGCGGCTCCGCTCGCTTCGACGGCCGGGAGCTGGTTGGCCGGCGGCCGCACGAAATCGCTTCCGCGGGCATCGGCTACGTCCCACAGGGGCGGCGGATCTTCCCTTCCCTGACGGTCGAGGAGCACCTGCGGCTGGTGGCGCGAAGGGAGAGCGGCCGCCAGAACGGCTGGACACCGGAGCGCGTGTACGAGCTCTTCTCCCGGCTCGCCGAGCGTCGCCGTCACCGCGCTGGTGCGCTCTCCGGTGGGGAGCAGCAGATGCTGGCGATCGGCCGGGCGCTGCTGACCAATCCGCGGTTGCTGATCATGGATGAGCCGTCGGAAGGGCTGGCGCCGGTGGTCGTGGAGCACCTGATCGAGGTGCTGAGGCAGCTTTCGACCCAGGGGCTGGCGATGCTGGTGGTAGAGCAGCGGCTCGCGGTGGCGACGGCGCTGGCTGAGCGGATCGCGATCATGGTGACCGGGCGGATCGTACTGGAGACCACGGCGTCGGCGCTGCTCGCCGACCCGGCGATTCAGCAGCAATACCTGGGCGTGAGCCCGCGACGCGAGGTGGCCTGAGCTTGGGCTGGAGGGTAAGGCATGGCGACGGTCGTCCTGCTGGGCACGCTCGATACGAAAGGCATCGAGTACGACTACCTGCGGGCGCGCGTGCGCGATGCCGGCTGTGAGGTGATCCTGGTCGACACCGGGGTGCTGGGGCAACCGCTCGCGACCCCTGACATTTCTCGCGAGGACGTGGCGCGCGCGGCTGGCGCCGACATCGCTGAGCTCGCTGCCCGTGGCGACCGGGGAGCCGCGATCGAGACGATGGCCGCTGGTGCGACGGCAATCGTGCTCGACCTGTTTCGGCAGGGCCGGCTGCACGGCATCCTGGCACTCGGCGGCTCGGGCGGCTCGGCGCTGGCGACGCAGGCAATGCGCGCGCTACCGATCGGTGTCCCCAAGCTGATGGTCTCCACGCTCGCCTCCGGCGATACGCGTCCCTACGTCGGCGCCAGCGACCTCGCCATGCTCTATCCCGTCGTCGATATCGCCGGCATCAACCGGATCTCGGAGCGTATCCTCACGAACGCCGCGGCCGCCATCGCAGGTATGGCGAGGGCCTACGAGTCGTTCCAACCGTCTGCAGAGAGCAAACCGCTGATCGGCGCGACCATGTTCGGCGTGACCACGCCCTGCGTGACGGAGGCGCGCAAGGCGCTCGAGGAGCACGGCTACGAGGTGCTGGTGTTCCACGCTACCGGCACCGGCGGCCAGGCGATGGAAGCGCTCGTCGAGGCCGGCTACCTGGCCGGCGTGCTCGACGTGACGACCACCGAGCTGGCCGACGAGCTGGTCGGTGGCGTCCTTTCCGCTGGGCCCAAGCGACTAGAGGCTGCTGGCAAGGCCGGTGTGCCGCAGGTGGTCTCGCTGGGGGCACTTGATATGGTCAATTTCGGGCCGATCGACACCGTGCCGGAGCGCTTCCGCGGGCGCAACCTCTACAAGCACAACCCCACCGTGACGCTGATGCGCACCACGCCAGAGGAATGCGCTGAGCTGGGGCGGATTATCGCCCGCAAGCTGAACCAGGCACGGGGGCCGCTGGCAGTCTTCATCCCGCTCCGCGGCGTCTCGCTGATTTCGAAGGAAGGCGGCCCTTTCTACGATCCGGAGGCCGACCGGGCGCTGATCGAGAACCTCAAAGCCAACCTGCGACCGGATATCGAAGTGCATGAGTGGGACACCGACATCAACGACCCCGCCTTCGCACGGGCGATGGCGGAGCGCCTGGACGAGCTGATCCGAGCCCAGGCGGCAGCGCGAGCGGAGGTGCAGGGATGAGCTGGAAGCCGATGACGCGAGCGGAAGCGCTGGCCCGGTTGCGCGCCACCGTCGCCGCCGGGGGCGTGATCATCGGGGCAGGAGCGGGCACCGGGCTCTCGGCGAAGTGCGCCGAGGCGGGTGGCGCCGACCTGATCATCATCTACAACTCCGGCCGTTACCGCATGGCCGGTCGCGGCTCCCTGGCCGGCCTGATGCCGTACGGTGACGCCAACGCAATCGTGGTCGAGATGGCGGCGGAAGTGCTGCCGATCGTCAGGCGTACCCCGGTGCTGGCCGGGGTGTGCGGTACCGATCCGTTTCGCCTCATGCCGGTCTTCCTGCGTCAGCTCAAGGAGATGGGCTTCGTCGGCGTGCAGAACTTCCCCACTGTCGGCTTGATCGACGGAGTCTTCCGGCAGAACCTCGAGGAGACCGGTATGGGGTTCGACCTCGAGATCGAGATGATCCGGCAGGCGCACGAGCTCGATCTCTTGACTGCGCCATACGTCTTCGACTCCGAGCAGGCACGGGCGATGGCGGAGGCCGGGGCCGACGTGCTGGTGCCGCACCTCGGGCTGACCACGAAGGGGATGATCGGGGCGAAGACGGCGGTGACGCTCGACGAGGCAGTCGAACGGGTGCAGGCAATGTGCGACACCGCCAAAGCGGTCAACCCGGACATCATCGTGCTCTGCCACGGCGGGCCAATCGCCGAGCCGGAGGACGTGCAGTACGTCCTGGAGCGTACCCGGGGCGTGGTCGGATTCTTCGGTGCCTCCAGCGTCGAACGGCTACCGACCGAGCGGGCTATGACCGAGACCATGCAGCGGTTCAAGAGCTTGCGGCCCCAAGCCTGAGACTGCGATGGCGAGCGGCTTGAGGGCATCAAGGGGTACTGGATCGAAGTGACACTCTCGTGTGATCAGGACAGGCTGGGTGGTCGCTTGGAGGAAGCATGACGAGAGGATCGAGACGCGGAACTGCTTCGCCAGGGGTCGACGCGCGCTCGAACCGGCGGCCGATTGCCCGCCGGGTTCTGCGCGACGAGATCAAGGAGTACCTGATCGAGGCGATCCTCCAAGGTGTGTTCAAACCAGGCGATCGGATCGTCGAGACCCGGATCGCTCAGGAGCTCGGTGTCAGCCAGACGCCGGTACGCGAGGCGCTGCGCGACCTGGAGATGCTCGGTTTCGTCGTCAGCTCTCCCTTCCGCGGCACCCACGTCCGCGAGTTCACCGACGAGGAACTGGTCGAGATCTACCCCATCCGCGCCGCGATCGAAGGGGTGGCAGCGCGCGCCGCTGCCCAGCGGATCACTGCTGAGCAGCTCCTGCAACTGGAGGAGCAGATCGATCGCATGCGCGAGGCATCGGCGGTCGGCGACGAGGCGACCGCGATCGAGGCGGACGTGGCCTTTCACCGGATCATTGTCGAGGCGTCCGGCAACCGGCTGCTCCAACAGTTCTGGACGAGCTTGAGCCTGGCGACCACCACGTACCTGACCTTCACGGCGGTCAAACGCGCGCTCGGCGGGCTGGCCGAGCGGCATGAGCCGGTACTCGAAGCGCTGCGCGGTCGCGACCCCGATCTGGCCGAACAGGTGATGCGCCGCCATATCGAGGAGCCGGGCCGCTGGGTGCTCCAGGCACTGAAGGGGGCTCCTGCAGACGAGGCCGCGAAGTAGGGATGCTCAGGGTGAGCGACGCGAAGGAGAGCAAGATGGGAGTGCGACTGATTGACTTGAGCATGCCGGTGCATAACGACATGCTCACCTTCCCGCGGATCAGCAAGCCGAAGCTGGAGATGTTCGAGACGTGGGAAGAGTTCGCCGAGAACATCGGCGCTGCCAAGTACGGCGCTACCTGGCTCACCGCGAGCTACAAGATCGAGTTGAGCGACCACGTCGGCACGCACATCGATGCCCGCAAGCACCTCGTCGCCGAGGCACCCGGCCCTGAGGGCATCCCGCTCGAGTATTGCTACGGTGACGGCGTGCTGCTCGACTTTCGCCACAAGGAGAAAGGAGCCGGGATCACCGCGGCCGAGGTGCAGGAGGCGCTCGCGAAGATCGGCTATCAGCTCAAGCCGCTGGACATCGTGCTGATCTGGACTGGCGCTGGCGCCTACCAGGACGAGCAGCGCTACCTGACTGACCACTGCGGGATGACGCGCGAGGCGACGCTCTGGCTGATCGATCAGGGGATCAAGGTGATGGGGATCGATGCGATCACCTTCGACCCGCCGGTCTGGGCGATGTTCGAGCGGAAGCAGTTCTGGGAAGCCCACCTCGTGATGCGAGAGCGGGAGTACTACCACATCGAGAACATGACCAACTTCGACCAGATCCCGGCTCCCTTCGGCTTCAAGGTGGCAGCCTTTCCCATCAAGTGGGTCGGGACGACCGCGGCCCCCGTGCGGGCGGTCGCGATCGTCGAGGAGTAGCGCCGATGGGTTCGGTCGCGACCCGCCCGTTGATCCACTGGTTCAGCGACCCCGCCTGCACCGATGTGCGGCTCGCCGGCGGGAAGGGAGCCAGCCTAAGCCGGCTCGTCGCGGCCGGTCTCCCGGTGCCTCCCGGCTTCGTCGTCAGCGCGGCGGCGTTCGCGCGGTTCCTCGATGCGCACGGAGTGACCGGACAGATCCTCGAGGCAGTGGAACGCGTCGACCCGGCCAGCAGGGCCAGCCTGGAGGCGGCGTCGCGGCAGATCAAAGAACTCATCCGCTCGTTGGAGGTGCCACCGGAGATAGCGCGGGCTATTCATGTGGCATACGCCGAGCTCGGCGGCGGGATCGACGTTCCGGTGGCGGTGCGGTCGAGCGCGATCGCCGAGGACTCGCAGGCCGCGTCCTACGCCGGCCAGCAAGAGACCTATCTCAACGTCTCCGGTGCGCGACAGGTCGTCGAGCGGGTGCGAGACTGCTGGGCCTCGCTCTTCGGTTCGCACGCCCTCTTCTACCGCTCGGAGAAAGGCGCCCTGCGCGACACCGCGATCGCGGTCGTCGTCCAGCGGATGGTGGTGCCGGAGAAGTCCGGCGTGCTCTTCACCGCTGATCCGGTGCAGCGACGCCGGGATTGCTGCGTGATCGAGGCGACCTGGGGTTTCGGCGAGGCGGTCGTGTCCGGGCTGGTGGTGCCGGACAACTACCTCGTCTCTCGCGTGGATCGCCGCCTGTTGCGGGCCTTCGTGCCGGCGAAGACCGTGATGCTCGTGCGCGATCCATCGGGTGATGGGTTGAAGCAGGTGTCGATTCCGCCAGGAAGAGAGCGCGAGCGGGTGCTTTCGGACGTCGAACTCCACGCTTTGATGGAGCTGGCCGAGCGGGTCGAGGCCTACTTCGGCGCGCCGCAGGACATCGAGTGGGCCATCGAAGGCGGCCTGGTCTACCTGCTTCAGAGCCGGCCGATCACCACACTGTGAGGGAAACTGATGCCGACCGTCGATGAGCTGCTCGAGCGAGCCAGTGACTGGATCGACTCGTACTGGAACGCCGACCATCTCCGGCGGACGCTCGACTGGCTGCTGGTGCTGGCGCCGGACGCGCGGGGCCATCTCCGGCTGGCTGCGTTGACGCACGATATGGAGCGGGCATTCCCCGGGCCAGACTCGCCGGTGGCGGATGCCCGGCGGCCGATTCCGGATCGCGACTACGACCGGCAACACCAGGAACGCTCGGCGCGGATCGTGGCGGCGTGGTTGCGCCAGCAAGGGGCAGAGCCCGAACTTATCCAGCGCGTGCGTGCGCTGATCGAGGTACACGAGGAGGGTGGATGGCCTGAAGCCGACTTGCTCCAGGCGGCCGACAGCCTGAGCTTCCTGGAGACCAACGTGGAACTCTTCATCGGATACGCGCGTGAGGGAAAGCACCACTACACGCCGGAGCGCGTCCGCGAGCGTCTGGCCTACATGTACGAGCGTATCCGGCTGCCGCAGGCGCGCGAGCTGGCGCGGCCGCTCTACCAGGCCGCTCTCGCGCGGATCGACGAGTTCGTCGCGCACGAGGCGTCGCGTGTCGGGAGGGAGAATGCCAGGTGATCATCAGCCAGGAGTTCACGCTCAGCGCGCCTCGCGAGCGGGTCTGGGAGTTCTTCCTCGACATCCCGCGGTCGAGTGCCTGCATGGCTGGAGTCGAAGACGTCACGCAGGTGGACGAGAAAACGTACACGGGGCGCATCCAGGTCAAAGTCGGGCCGCTGCGGGCGACGTTCGGCGTGACGGTCGAACTTTCCGAGGTGCAGCCGCCGGAGCGGCTCGTCTTACAGGTACAGGGTAACGATCGCGCGACCGGCAGCCTGGTTCGAGCTTTCGTGAGCGCCTCTCTCCATCCACAGGGAGAGCAGACAGTGGTGCGCTACCAGATGGAGCTCTCGATCCGCGGTGCCCTGGGGCGCTTCGGCGGCACGGTGATCCAGGACGTCGCGCGCAAGATGACCGAGCAGTTCGTCGAGTGCGTCGAGCGGTCGCTAGCTACTCCGGCAGGGGCCGACGGGCGGTAGGATGGCTGAGTTCGCGGTCGTCGAGCCGGGAAGTGTAGTTGAGGTGCTGGATCTCCTGGCCCGGTACGGCGAGGAGGCGAAGCTGGTGGCCGGCGGCACCTGGGTTACCCTCGTGCTCCGCCAGGGCTTGCTCTGGCCCTCGCTGCTGGTCAGCCTGCGGCGTGTCCCCGAGCTGGCGGGGATCGCGGTGGACGAGGCGGGAAACTTGCGACTCGGAGCGATGGCCCGGCTCCGCTCGGTCGAGACCTCACCGCTGGTGCGCGAGCGGCTGCCGGTCGTCGCCGAGACCTGCCGGGAGGTGGCCAACGTGCGCGTGCGCCACCAGGCCACTATCGGCGGCAACCTCTGCGATGCGGACTATGCCTCCGACCCGCCAGCGCTGCTCGCGGCGCTAGATGCCAGGGTGGTGGCGGTGAGCCAGCGCGGCCGGCGCGAGATCTCAGCGCGCGACTTCATCGTCGGCCACTACCAGACGGTGCTGGAGCCGGACGAGTTGGTCACCGAGGTGATCGTGCCGCCGCTGCCGCCGGAAGCTGGAGCAGTTTACCTCAAGTACCGGACGCGCTCGCACGAAGACCGGCCGTGTGTCGGAGTAGCCGCGGTGGTCGTGCCGGACAGCGATGGGCGCCTGGCAGGGGTCGAGGTGGTCGTCGGCGCGGTCGCCGAGCGTCCGCAGCGGCTGCCGGAGGTTCTCGATGCCGTGGTGGGCCGGGCGCTCGACGACGCGACCATCGCTGAGATCGCCGAGCGCTACGCGGCGGGAATCGAACCGCTCTCGGATCTACGCGGCTCGGCCTGGTACCGCACCGAGGTGATCCGCGTCTTCGTCGAGCGGGCCTTGCGCATCGCCCGCGAGCGGGCGCGGTAGGAGGGAGGACGATCGTGAAGCTTGCAACCTTCGCGATTCCGACGCCGGCCGGCCCAGTGCGCCGGATCGGCGCGCTGGTCGATGGCCGGCTCGTCGACCTGCAAGCGGCGTACGCCGGCTATCTCGAGCGGGCGGAGCCGGGTTGCGACGCCACGCGCCTGGCTGCAGCGCTGCTCCCCGACGACATGGTTCTCTTCCTCGGCAACGGTGCGCTCGGCCGGGAGGCGGCACTCCGGGCGATCGAGGAGAGCGGCCGGGCCGAGGAAGTGCTGGGGCGGCGAACGGCTTATCGGGTCGAAGAAGTCAAGCTCCTGGCCCCGGTGCCGCGCCCGCGGGTGATCCGCGACTTCCTGACCTTTGAAGGCCACATGCGCAACGCGAGCCGGGCACTCGGGCGGGGCGGCGAGATCCCGCCTGCCTGGTACGAGGTTCCCGCCTATTACAAGGGTGACCCCGACACTGTTGTCGGCCCCGACCACGATGTGGTCATGCCGCGCTACACCGAGAAGTTCGACTTCGAGCTGGAGCTGGGCATGGTGATCGGCCGGCGCGGCAAGGACATCCCGAAGGCGGAGGCGCCGAACTACATCGCCGGCTTCACGATCTTCAACGACTTCAGCGCCCGCGACCAGCAGATGCGCGAAGCCCCGATCGGCATGGGGCCGAGCAAGGGTAAGGACTTCGACACCGGCAATGCCGTCGGCCCTTACCTGGTGACGCCGGACGAGATCGACATCAGCGACGTGCGCATGGTCGCCAGGGTCAACGGCGAGGTCTGGTCGGAGGGGCGAAGCGCGGGGATGCACTTCTCCTTCGCCGACCTGATCGCCCATGTCTCGCAGAGCGAGACGATCTACCCGGGTGAGCTGTGGGGCTCGGGCACGGTGACCAACGGCTGTGGCCTCGAGCTGGGGCGCTGGTTGCAGCCCGGTGACGTGGTGGAACTGGAGGTGGAGGGGATCGGCGTGCTGCGCAATCGCGTCGTCCGTGCATCGTGAGCGGCGGGTCGCGTCGCAGCTCCGGGCGCCGGGGCGTGCCATCGCCTGCCGACCTGGATCCGTGCTCCGCGTGGGGCATGGGGCGTCGCAGCGGCTTCTGCCGGAACGATGTCTGCTAGGGCGAGGAATGAGGGGGCCAAGACAGAGAGGAGGTCGCCGGTGTTTGTGGTGGTGGCGCATTACTACACGAAGGAAGGCAAGGACGACGAAGTCGCGGAGATCCTCAAGCAGATGGTTCCGATCTCGCGTGCGGAGCCGGGCTGCCTCGTGTACTATGTCAATCGCTCGCTCGACGATCCGCGGAAGTTCCTGCTCTACGAGCAGTACCGGACGCGGGACGACTACGAGGCGCACAAGGCCACCGCGGCGTTCCAGGAGAACATCGTCGGCAAGGTGATCCCGATGCTGGAGAGTCGGGTACCGGAGTTCTACGAACTCGTCGAGCCGGAGTAGGCACGGTTCCCGGCTGCAGCGGGAGAGCGCTGCAGCCGGGTCGGTGACGAGGTCGAGGCGGGGTGCGGCGTCAAGACAGGAGGGAGGCCGGACATGGCTGCGACGACGCCAGAAGTCCAGTTGCCGGTCAGCTTCTTCGGCGACGAGGAGTTTCCGGTCGAGTGGGAGAGCGAGGAGGAGAAGCAGCTCCACTGGTGGTGGGACGATCTCCACTGCCCGCAGCCGCTCTCACCGATGTGGTTCGACCTGGGCGGCTGGTGGTCGACCTGCGCCTACATGTTCCGCCGCTTCGGCGCGCCTTTCGCAGTGGACTGGAAAGCGAAGCTGGTCAACGGGTACCTCTACACCGCGGTGGTGCCCCCCGATCCGAAGTATGCGCAGGAGATCGCTCCCTACTACGGCATGGTGATGCCGATCTATGCGGAGAGAGGGCTCGAGTGGTGGGAGACCCGGCTCAGGCCGGAGATCCTGCGCAACTTCGAGTATCTGGACAACTTCCCCTACGACTCGGCCAGCCTGCCGGAATTGATGGTCTTGTTCGAGGACGCGCTCGATATCCAGGAGCGCCACTGGCGCATCCACTGGATCCTGAACCTCTCGCAGTTCCAGGCGTCGCTCGACTTCCAGAACGCCGTCCGCGAGGTGATCGGCGAGGTGGACAAAGATCTCCTCGGCCGGATCATGGTCTCCGACGACGACCGCAACTGGGACGCCATCCGCGAGCTGTGGGAGGCCAAGGAACGGGTGAAGCGGAACGTCGTCCTCACCGAGGCCTTCTCCAAGGAGACGCCCCGGGAGGTTCTGGAGGAGCTCGAGAAGACGGCCGAGGGACAAGAGTTCCTGCGCTGGCTGGACGAGTACAAGCGGGAGTACGGCAACAAGGCCATCTTCAGCCACGAGTACGTCTACGTGACCTGGCGCGAGAACCCCGCGCCGATTATCGCGGCCATCCAGGGATACCTGGCGACCGACTACTCCTTCCCCGAGGCGCTGCAGCGGCTCCGTGACGACCGCGACGCGGCGATCCGCGAGCTGATGAGCATGATCCCGGCGGACGACGTCCGTGGTCGCGAGATCGTGCAGGCCGCGCTCGACCGGGTGCTGCAGATGATGCCGTTGACGCCGGATCATCACTTCTACATCGATCAGGGCACGTTCGCACGCGTGCGCTACGTGCTGCTCGCCATCGGCCGGCGGCTGGTGGAGGCCGGCTTGCTCGACCAGCCCGACGACACGATCTTCCTCAAGTACCACGAGCTGCGCGTGCTGGCCGCTAACCCAGGCGCGCTGCCGAATGCCAAAGAGATCGTCCGGGAACGCCGGGAGGCTCGAGAGCGTGCCATGGCGATCCGCCCGCGTGAGTGGGTCGGCACGGTCACCCACTGGTCGCTCTTCGAGGAGCCGTACAAGCAAGGCCTGTGGGGCTACCCGCAGAAGTTCTACGACTCGCTCAAGCGCGAGAAGCGGGAGCCCTCGGCGCGGGTCGAGGGGCTGCCAGCCTCCCCGGGCGTGGTCGAAGGAACCGCGCGGGTGGTCGAGTCGCCCGACGAGTTCGACGAGGTACAGCAGGGGGAGATCCTGGTGTGCCGGATGACTAACCCCGCCTGGGTGGTCGTCTTCACCAAGATCGGCGGGCTGGTCACCGACTCCGGCGGACAGCTCTCGCACCCGGCAGTCGTCTCGCGCGAGTTCGGTATCCCGGCGGTGGTGGGCACCACCAATGCCACGCAGATGATCAAGACCGGGGCGCGGGTGCGGGTAAACGGCAACACCGGCGTGGTGGAGATCCTGGGGTGAGTGTCGGCCAGGCTGTCCCGATGATCGACGCGGTCGAGCGGGTGACCGGCCGCATCCGGTTCTCCCAGGATGCGAGCCTGCCGGGCATGCTCCACGCTGCTGCCATGCGCAGCGTCGTGCCGCACGGCCGCATCGTGCGCATCGACACCGCGGCAGCCCTGGAGGTGCCGGGCGTCGTCGCCGTCGTCACCGGGGAGGATCTGCGCCGCCTCCCCGGCTTGCGCCCGGTGTACGGCCCCCAGATCGAGGATCAGCCGGTCATTGCGCTCGACCGCGTGCGCTACGTGGGCGATATCGTGGCGCTGGTCGCGGCGGAGACGCCGCGGGCGGCTCAGGAGGCGGCGGCGCTGGTGGCGGTCGAGTACGAGGAGCTGCCGGCAGTCTTTGACCCGCTGGAGGCGCTGGAGCCCGGTGCGCCGCTGCTGCACGAGCTAGAGCCGGAGCGTCCGCACGAAGGCACCGCGCTCTACTTCGGGATCCGGCCGCAGTTCGGCACCAACTGCTGTAACCTCTTCCGCATGCGGCGCGGTGACGTCGCGCGCGGCTTCGCCGAGGCCGACCTGGTGCTCGAGGAGACCTTCCGCACGCCCGCGATCCAGCACGTGGCGATGGAGCCGCACGCTGCCCTGGCTCTCTGGGAGGACGGCCGGCTGACGGTCTGGTCAGGCACGCAGACGCCCTTCAACACGCGGCAGATCCTGGCCGGGATCTTCGGCCTGCCGGTCGAGCACGTGCGGGTGATCGTGCCGCCGATGGGTGGCTCCTACGGCTGCAAGGTCTTCCCGCGCGTCGAGCCCCAGGCCGCGCTGCTGGCGTACCTGACCGGACGGCCGGTCAAGCTCGTGCTGCGGCGGGACGAGGAGTTCGTCACCCTGACCCGGCATGCCACCGTCGTGACCATCCGGCTGGGGCTGACGCGCGATGGCCGCATCACGGCGAAAGAGGTACGAGCGTACTGGAACACCGGCGCCTACGCCGACTGCGGGCCCGACGTGGCCCGCAAGGGCGGCTTCGGCATCGTCGGCCCCTACCGGATCCCGCACGTGGCGGTCGATTCGCGCTGCGTTTACACCAACCTGCCGCCGGCCGGCGCGTTCCGGGGCTACGCGGTGACCCAGGCCGCCTGGGCCTCGGAGTCGATGATGGACATCGCCGCCGACGCGCTCGGCCTCGACCCGCTCGAGTTCCGGCTGCGCAACCTGCTGCGCGACAGCGAGACCTTCGCCACCGGCGAGACGCTGCACGACGTGCACTTCGCCGAGTGCCTGGAGCGCGCGGCCGCGGCGATCGGCTGGGAGGGGCCGCCGCGCCGCGAGCTGGGCGATGGCCGGGTACGGGCGAAGGGGCTGGCGGTGGTGATGAAGGGGATGACCACGCCCAGCCGCTCGGAGGCGAAGGTTGGGATCGACCGGAGCGGCCGGGTGACCGTCTACTCCTCGACCGTGGAGCTGGGCCAGGGTGCCCGCACCGTGCTGGCCCAGCTCGCGGCCGAGGCGCTCGGCGTGCCGTATCAGGAGGTTCGGGTGGTCGACCCGGACACTGCCCGCACGCCCTTCGACAACCGAACCACGTCGAGCCGCTCGACCTACATGATGGGCAACGCGGTACGCCAGGCCGCGCTGGCGCTGCGCGAGCGGCTGCTGCGGATCGCCGCGGAGCGGCTGGAGGTGGAGCCGGCCGACCTGGAGCTGGCGGACGGGAACGTCCGGGTGGCCGGCGCGCCGGCCTCGGCCCTCGGGTTCGGCGTGCTGGTGGAGGTGAGCGGACAAGAGGAACTGGTCGAGCTGGGGGAGTCCCGCAACCAGGGCGGCCTCGATCCAGACACCGGCCAGGGGATCGCCTCCTCGCACTGGCACCAGGGTGCCGGGGCCGTCGAGGTCGAAGTCGATACCCGGACTGGCAAGGTGACGATCCTGCACGCGCACGCCAGCGTCTACGCTGGGAAGGTAATTAACCGGCATACTGCCGAGCTGCAGAACCTGGGCAACATCGTCTTCGGGGTCGGCAGCGCGCTCTTCGAGGAGCTGGTCTACGACCAGGGGCAGCCCGTGAATCCCAACCTCTCCGATTACCTGGTCCCTTCGTTCCTGGATCTGCCGGAGCGCATGACGCACGACCTGCTCGAGCGGCCCGGCGCCGAGGTGCATGGGCTGGGCGAGACCGCGCTGCCGGTCATCCCGGCGGCGGTCGGCAACGCGGTGGCGCGGGCAATCGGCGCGCGGGTGACAGAGCTGCCGCTGACGCCGGAGCGCGTGCTGCGGGCGATCCGGGCGCGCGGCGGGGAGCGAGGCTGATGGAGCAGTCGATCACCATCGAGCTGAACGGCGAGCGCCGGGCGATCACCGTGCGGACGGACGCCACCCTGCTGGAGGTGCTGCGCGACGGCTGCGGGCTCCTCAGCGTACGTGAGACCTGCGGGATCGGCATCTGCGGGGCCTGTACCGTGCTGGTGGACGGGGTGCCGGTCAGCAGTTGCCTGCTGCTGGCGCCGCTGGCCGACGGCTGCCGGATCACCACCGTCGAGGGGCTGTCGCGCGGCGACGAGCTGCACCCGGTGCAGCGGGCCTTCATCGAGCAGATGGCCTTCCAGTGCAGCTACTGTACGCCGGGCATGGTCCTGAGCGCGGTGGCGTTGCTGGCGGAGCACCCGGAGCCGAGCCCGGAGGAGATCGCCGAGTACCTGGCCGGCAACCTCTGCCGCTGCGGGTCGTACCCGCGCATCCTGGCGGCCGTCTCTGACGCCGCGCGCTCGCTGCGCCAAGGCGGAGCTTGACCCTCTTCGGAGCGCGGTGCTACAGTACCTGCGAGCTACTTAGCAACTCGTTCGGTTCCGGGTATGGGCCCTGATGGCGTTCCGCGCTGAACCGCGCCCCACGCTCGATGTTCCCTCCCGCGCCGCGCTCGAGGAGCTGGCGCGCGGCCCGAGCATGGGTCGCGGCCCCTGAAGGCATCCCCTCAGCCGGGTCGGCTGATCCACCTTTCACCAATCGACAGCATCGATTGGCAGGCCAGCACTGCCGCGCCCTGTGGCTACACAAGAGTGCCGGACAGCGCACAGCTCTCGTAGCTGTTGGTCGAGTTGATGATCTGGAAGAGGGATGTCGTGCAGCAGCCGATCTCTCGACAGCCAGCGATCACGTTTCAGGGCTTGAGCAGCTCCTACGCGCTCGCGCTCGGCGGGTTCATGCTCTCCGTTATCGCGATTCTCCTCACGGTGGTCGACATGCGCCGCGCGTTCTTGCTCCCGTCGAGCGCGTATTCACGGCTCGGCTCGCCATCGGCGTCTCTCTCCTTCACGCCAGGGCATCTCGTGGTGCTCGCGCTCTCGCTCGCCGCCGCCTGGCTGGCCTATCGCGCCATGAGCAAGCGCAAGCACGGGCTCCGTGCGTCGGGCGCCGACCTGAGGGGAGCGCGTACTGCTGTCGCGATCGTGCTGATGCTCGCGCTGATCGTCGACCTCTTCATCTACCGGACGGTCCAGGCAGCCCGGACGGTCGAGGCGGGGCGGCTCGGGATCTCGAAGGCCTTTGCACTGGATGCGGTGCCCCCTGGATACGACCAGTTGCCGAGGCGGCGGACTTCCTGCTCGTCGTCTGGCACGCGACGCTGCTCGGCATCGTGATCGGCGCGTTGATGCTCACCCTGCTCTGCTCCACCGGCGGGCTGAAGCGCCTGCTCAGTCTGACCGGTCTTCGCGGGCATCTTGCCGGCAGTGCGACCGCCGTGGCCTACCCATTCTGCTCCTGCTGTGCCGGCCCGGTGGGGGCGAGCCTGTACCGGGGTGGAGCGTCGCTCGACGCGACCATGGCCTTCGTCGTTGCCGCGCCGCTCCTGAACGTGACGACACTCTTCCTGGCCGTGACCCTGCTGCCGGTCGACTTCGCGCTGCTGCGGATCCTCGGCGGTGTCGCGCTGGCTGTCTTCGGTACCCTGCTCGTCGCCCGGCTGATGCGGGGGCGGATCCTCGCCAGCGCAAGCGGGAACGGGCGAAGACTGCGGCTCCTCGAGCGGTTCTACCGGGTCTTCGCGTTCGAGCAGGCGCTGGAAGTGCGGGCGATCCACACGCCGGCTGCCCTGATCGGAGCGTGGCTGCGCACGGCGTGGGCGATCGGGCGGGTGGCCGTGCCGACGCTCTTCGTGGCGGCGGCGCTCGTCGGCTGGCTGGCGCCGATCCTGCTGTCTTTCGGAGGTGGCAACGACTTCGCCACTGTCCTCGCTGCGACTGCGATCGGCACGCTCTTCATGGTTCCGACCTGGACCGAGATCGCGGTCGCCCTACCGCTGATCGAGAAGGGGTTGACCGGCCCGGCGGCTGCCCTGCTCCTCGCATTGCCGGCGGTCAGCGTGCCGAGCCTCGTCATCTTCGGCGCGGCGCTGCGGAGCTGGCGAATTCCGGCGCTGCTCGCCGTGGTTGTCTTCCTCAGCGGCGTCATCGCCGGAGCGCTCTTTCTGTAACGGGTAGCCTCGTGCTCGAAGCGACCTCCAGCCGGAGGACGAGCTTGGCAACTCGTCCTCCGGCTGCGCTGCTCACCCCGCGTAGTTCTCCTCTTGACAATATCCCCCCCGTACTAGAATAAGGCTAGCGTACCCACTAGCTCAATGGTTGGAGGGCGAGGATAGCGTGGAGATCGATGAACCTTCGGTCTTGGGCGTCATCTCCTTGGTCAATTTCCAGGTCGATAGAGCGATCAGCCACTGCTTCAGCTACTACTTTGGTGTGCAAGATGCATGCGGTCGAAACTTACGGGAGGTGACAATATACCGAATGCGTGAGTTCTCCAAGACTTACTAGATAAGCCCCGCGCCAAGCGAGACAAGGGAGGCACTGGCATGAGGAGGACGATAGCAGGTAGCGCTACAGTTTTATTTCTTACAGTCATTATCATACGATCAGCAAGCGCCCATTATGATACAGGCAAATATATCTATGCAGACGGTGGTGCAACACAGAAGGACCCGATGAACATCACGTTTTACAACAATGCTACCTGGGGCAATGCCGTGACCCATGTTGAACATCATCTCGGCTGGACAAATACGAGTGGAAGCGACATGTGGTTCTGGGATCATGGTGCATTCCGGACACAGCATACCCAGCGAGCCTCGGGATGCGGGGCATGCAACCGCAATCATATGCGCTTCAGGCAAGGCGTAGACGCGGATTCCACGTGGGGAACTTACACTGCTGCCGCTGTGCATTACGAACAACTTCGCTGGTGTGGTCATGTCGCCACAGATTTCGATGGCCCTCGAAATGGCGTAGTTAACGCCTTTAGAGGCCAGCTCGGGCATGGCAACGAGTTGTGGGCGAATAACAACAATACTAACCCCTCGCCCCAGTGTGACGGCACTCAACCCAGGAGTCTTGACGGCAAGACGGCCTGGCTACGAATACCGTAAGCGCTTGATAGCGTTTTGAGCGCAATCGCTAAGGGGGTGCGCGATGAGATGGCTCCGTCTCGTCCCGATTCTGGGGCTGCTAATCCTTCCGGTTCTATTTCTGCTGGGGTACATGTCGCTGGTTCGCGACCGAAGCAACGCGGCGGTAGGACTGCTTGGGCAGGACACGCGTGTCTTACACGTCCAGGCCGTTGCCGTGTCGCTTAGTCCAGAAGGCAAGCCTACGGGTACACAGCTACACGAATTGTGGCTTGATCCGAATACACTTGATACTCATTATGTTGTTACAACTCCTGATGACGAGACAGAGATAACAGTTCGTCAAGGAAGGACCGTGATGACGTATTACCCGAACAACCGCCACCTTATCATCAATGTGGCGGCAACAGACGATGCGCAGATGCTTGACGTCGCGGATCGCTTGCTGGGGTACAAATCCGCTCTCGAACGCGGGGAACTGCAGGTCCTGGAAAAGGGAGTGATCAGGAATCGGCCGGCCATCCGAGTCGAGCGCCAAGCCGTTGGCGAGCCTCTCATCATTGCGACCTGGCTTGACCATGATACCCTTCTACCCCTCGAAGAGACCTTTTTCGCAATGACGCCAGATGGCAACCGTACCGCGGTGGAGACGGTCATCTGGACATATCGCACCATAGAGCATATTGCTCGGGGCGCGCTACCGCCGAATGTCTTCTCGATCAACGTGCCCCCAGATGTGACACGGGTGACCAATCGCTACATGACGGTCGCTGATGCCGCGAACTTTGCGGAATTCGACGTGTACTACGTGGGCGACAACTATAGCGGCCTTCCGCTCTTTGGTATCACGTACAGCGAGGCCACCGGACCCGGCTACGTCGATTCGTATGCGCCAGGCCAGGCATCCCTGAAGAGTTTTAGCGTCGTCTACGCAGACCCCTTCATCCCCGGCAAGCCGCGTCGTGTTGATCAGTTGTCGCTGGTACAGGTACCGGTCAGCCAACACCGTGCACGTGAGGCTGCGCCCGGCGTGGCGGCTGTGGGCGAACCGGTTCAAGTGAATGGCCGTGACGCTACGCTGTACGAGCGTGGGGACGGCGTGGACTTGGAGCTGCAGCTCGGTACCACTGTGATCACCATCCATGGGCGAGATCGACAAGATGTGCTACAGGCGGCGAGTGCTCTACAACGGCTGAACTAGCTGGGGAAGCTAAATGACATTACGCCCACATGCACGCCGCGAACGAGCAGAAACCGACTCACAGGGGTGCAGGGGAGTGTCCTGCGCGGCATCGTCTATCGACGTCGGCTCTCCCGTACTAGAATAAGGTTAGCGTGCCCGCTAGCTCAGTGGTTCGAGGGCGAGATGGCAAGACCGGTTTCGCGTCTCGCGGCCCTGCTCGCGGTGCTGGTCGTCGCGGTGGGGGCGCTCGCCTGGGGATACTGGTCGGGCGCCCGCTCCCGGTCAGAGGCCGGCGAGCAGCCAGCCGTGGGCTCCATGCTGACCCCTGCTCAGGAGCAGCTCGTGCGGGAAGCGGCCCTGGCGCACCCGACGATCCAGGCGGTGCTGGCCACGCTCCCGTCGCGCGAGGTGGCGATCTCCTACGGCACGGTCAACGATCCGGCCGGAGAGCTGGCCGGCGGTATCGCCTGGATGCCGTTCGACTCCCCGCAGACCGTGCGCGGCGAGTGGCTGACCCCGCTCGACTGGCAGGCGCGCTGGCCGCCGACGCGGTTCACGCAGGCGACCTACACCGTGCGGAACGCCGAAGGCCTGCTGGTCTGGGTCGACCTTGCGAGCGGGCGCGTGGTCCGCGTGGAGGCGACCGGCGCGTATGCGAGCATCGACCCGGCCGAGGACCCGTGGGCACTTCCGAGCGAGCTTGAGCAGCGCGCTGCGGAGCTGGCGCTGGCCGCGCCCTGGCTCGAGCCGCTGCTGGCTCAGGGGAAGCCCGAGGTCAGTGGGGTCAGTCCCGTTCATGACCAGGAAGGTGAACTCGTTGGCGCGCTCGTTTTGCTCGAGTTCGCAACTCCGATAACGCTCGAGGGAACCTTCCCCGTTGCCGTCAAGCCACCTTACAAGCCGATCGATTTCGTCACAGTCGAGGTACAGCGGATCGACGAGCCGCATGTCGAGGGAATCATGGTTCTTGTTCTCTTCGAGGAGGACAAGGCGATCGGCCTCTACTTCGGAGAGTAAAGCATGGGAAGCGTCCATCTAGAGAGGAGCAATCCATGCGGAACCGCACTCTGTCTGGTCTCTCGCTCGCCTTGGGATCTGTGCTCGTGCTCACGAGCGTCGTCCTCGCTGGCACCACCACGACCTACACGACGGTGAGTTACAGCGGCGATACGCTCTACAACTGGGACAACACCTCGACTTCCTGTGCCTGCGGCAACGCCGTTGACTGGCCGGTCACGATGGTCTTCCGCACCTACACTCAGGCCGTGAGCGGTGTCTGGCGGTAAGGTCGCTCGCGATCCGCTCGCCCTGGTAACCAATATGGGTACATCGGGAAGCCCGACGCTGGCGATGGTAGAACGAGCGGCCCGGCTTCTCCTGGGTGCGGCCACGGGAGCTGTCGGGCTCGGTCTGGTGCTTTTGGCAGGCTGGCTGGTGCTGGACTCGTTCCGCGCCGAGTACTCCGAGGCACGGTTTGACGCGCGGCGCTTCGCTGCCGTGGCTGTGTACTTTGGTGCCATCTACCTGGCATACGCTGTCGTCTTCCTGCGGCGTGGCCGGCCCCCGCGGTGGGTCGTGCTCCTCGGCGCGCTCGGCTTCCTGACCCCGGCACTCTACTCTGTCGCCGACTGGCTCTACCTCGGGATGGCGACTGATCCACGGTGGTTTCCGATAGATATACTGGCCGAGCACGTGTGGGAATTCTACCGGCCGCCGTTCACGGTTCTCCACGCTGTGCTATACGGCTGCGCGGCACTCGCCCTGGCCGCTCTCTGGCTCAGGCGGCGCCCCGCGTAGCTCCAGGCGTAAACGGGCCACGGTGAGTGACGCTGGGAGGGGGTGACGCGGTGACCCGGCACTGGGCCCGACTGGTGCACGGCATCGTCATCGGCCTCATCGCGCTGGGGCTCGCGCTGCCGCTGACCGCTTCCTCGCTGGCCGTCGGCAAGCCACCCTATCCCGGCTACTGGTCGCTCGCGGATCTCGCCGCGCCCGCACTGGATCTTCACAGCCCAGAAGACGGTACCTCCATCATCGCCGATATCTCCCTCCCGCCGACAAACGGAGCGTACGTCGCGGTCTCGCTGCACTACCTGATCGAAGTCGATCCCTCGAGTGGCCCGGGCGAGGCTCTCCTTTGGGACGAGCGGGCCGGCGGGAGCGCGACCCTGGTTCGCCTCCGCTGGTATCCTGGGCAGCCCAGCGGCTACCTGGAGTGGGACACGCTCGATGTGTTCCGGGGCCTGCGACGCGGGATCGTCCTCGGGCCCAGATTGGAGCTGGCGGTGCACAACCTCGTGCCGGTCGACTGGCTGGCGCCCGGGGATCTCCCGCTTCTGCTTCGCATGGAGCGGCGCGGCGGAATCCGTTTGAGTCGACTCTCCGTCCTTCCTGACTCAGGGGTCGAGATCGCGCGACGTGGTCCACCGCGCCTCGATCTCGTGGTGGCGGTTCCGCGCGGCGAAGTCGAAGCCGGGCGAGAGATCTCGATCAGAGCGATGGGTTACAATCCAGGGCGCGAGCCGCTACAGGACGTCGTGCTGCGCCTGCGTGCCGACCCGTGCGCTACGGTCGTCCCTGACCAGGGTGAGGCTCGCTGGCCACAGGTCGGTAGAGTCGTCGCGGCCACGTTCCGCCTGCGTGTGGCGGCGGGGCACTGCCCTCTGGCTCTCGAGTGGGGGAGCCGCGGCAGCGGCGGTATCTTGCCGCTGACGGTCGAGAGTCAAACTCCGTGAGGTTCTGGCACGAAGAGGGAGACGCCATGCCGCGACTCGCCAGCAGGAACCGTTCTCAACAGCCAGCGCTCGCCATGCTGCTGACTATTGGAGACGTGCTTGTCACGTGTCTGCGCCTGCTCCTCGGTATCCTCGTGCTCGCGTGGGCAGCGGGTCAGCTCGGATGGGCCGGCTGGCTCCTGGCAGGCCCTCCGGGCTGGCTCGTTCCCGAATCGATCGCCTCCGCTGGAGAGCTGGCGCTCTGGCTCGCCGCTAGCGGCCTCATGGCTTGTGTAGCCGCGACTGTCTTGCTCAGCGGTGGGGAACAGGTCTGGCACGTCACGGCCCTGTCGAGTGTGATCGGCTGGGTCGCATGGCCGGCGCGCGTGCTCCTGGAACACTGGTGGCTGCTCGGCACACTCACAGTTGAACCGCAAGGGAGTTCGCTCGGAGTGCCCTGGCCGGTTCGAGAGGGGTGGCTCCTGCTGCTGGTGGTGAGCGGGGTCGGTGTCCTCATGGCTCGGCACCGGGTGCGCGTACCGGCCCACTGACCTGCTGCCAGAGCACGCGGATCCCGCTGGCGATCGGACGCCGCTGTTCAGGAGTGGAATAGCAGGCCGGCTGGCGGGGCTGGCTCAGGTGCCTGAGTCGTCGCGCGAGCGGCGCCTGGTCTCCAGCCGGGGCTCGGGCAGCGCGTCGTCGCTCGGCGCGCCAGCGGCCAGCCACTCGCTGAAGCTCGGATCGTGGCGGGCGAGCTGGTACTCCTGGTAGATCTCCTGGCAGACGGCCCGCAAGCCCCCGCTGCCCGGCGTCGCCAGCACCAGCTCGAGCAGCCAGGCTTCGAACGCCTCCGGGTCGGGATCGGCCTCGATGACCCGCTCTAAGACCTGCCGCTTGAGGCTCAGGCCGATACTGTCGGGCGTCTGGTCGCGCTTGCGCCGCTTGCGCCGCCCCTCGGCTGCCTCGAGCGCCTGGAGCAAGGCCCGGCTGAAGGCCGCCGGGCGCACCAGCGCGGCGCGATCGGTCAGTCCAGCCATACCGTCTCTCCCTGGTCAGGCCGCGCGGTCGCGCGGCCCGACTCGCGTG
>JADBJL010000086.1:0-4223 GCA_014874455.1 Thermomicrobiaceae bacterium | reverse complement strand
GGCCCCCCGGGGGGGCGGGTGGGGTCGGTCCCCCCCTCCCGTCTCCCGCTGTCCGGGCCGCGGGGCCCCCCCCCACGACTCGCGTGTCCAGCCGGAAGCCGAGCGGGCCCGGTCGCCGGTACTCGCGGTCGAGGGCGACCAGGTCGAGCTCGACCGTCATGAGATCCTGCAGGAGCAGGTCGCCGAGCGACCAGGCAGTGATAGTCGAGAAGGTCTTCAGGTAGCCCCGGCAGCGCTCGCACACCTCCACGCGCTGCGTCTCCTGCTTGCCTTCCTCAGCCAGGTAGCGCAACGTCCGGTGGTCGGCGTTGTCACAGAAGGGACACTGCTGGTGCGGGTACGACCACTCGCTGGCGCAGCGGCCGCAGCGCAGCCAGCGGCTGCGCTCGAGCCCGCGCAGCTCGGCGAGCGCCAGCCAGGCGCCGCAGACCGGGCAGTAGCCGGCCCGCCACTCGAGCTGTCGCACGGACTCGCGCGCCCGTCGCCCGCAGGTGCCGAGCACCGGCAGGGCCAGTGCCTGGCCGACCACCGTGAGCAGCGAGGCCGGCACGCTCGCCTGCACCGCCAGCCGCTCCAGCTCGGTCTCGCGGTGCGCGATGCTCGCCGCGAGGACCGCGACGGCGTCGAGCCTGCCGCCGGTGACCGCGGCCCAGAGTTCCGACGCGCCCTCGATCGGTTGCGATGCGACGACGCGGGCGAGCTCTTCGAGCAAGAAGGCGAGTCGAGCGCTCTCGACCCCGACAGTACACCCGTGCAGCAGTGGAGCCCGGGACGTGCCGTGCAGCAGCGCCTCGAAGTCGATCGCGACCGCGACTTCCCACGCCGGATCGGCAGCGGAGCGGAGCGCCGCCGCATAAAGGCGTGCCAGCGGCGCGGAGACCGCGTCGTCACGGGCCAGGGCCTCGAAGCGCTGGAGCGTCGTGCTACTCACTCTAGCGGCATCCCGGCAAGACCACTCGCGCTACCTGGGCGCGGCGTGTTGTAGTAGATCACTCGCGGGCCGGTAGGACGGAGTTCCACCGTCGCGCCGCGGTTACCGATGTCTGCCCCTGGGCCACCGCCGCGGGTTCGCGAGGCCTCTGGCCCACAGGCAGCGAGGAGCAGAGCGAGAGCGAGGAAGAGCACTGGCACGACCTGCTGGGCTACACGACATACCTGCATCACGTTACGCCGCCTCCGATGAGAGCAGCATCACGACCCGCAGCACGAACCCGCCGACCAGCACCAGCAGCGCGGCGCCCGGCACCGTCAGCCGGCCGAGTAGCGGGCGATAGTGCAAGAGCCCGGGCACCAGGATGCCCACGAGCACGACGCCGACCACGAGCAGGACTCCCCAGGCGTTGAACAGCACCGGGCGCAGGACAGCCATGCCGACCGTCGCGAGGAGCACGATCAGCACGACGAGCTCCAGGCCGAGCACCCAGGCGTCCAGCTCCTTGAGCCAGGCGAGGGCTGGGGGATTCTGGCGCCAGCTCAGCAGGATCAGCAGCGCGGCTCCGGTGGAGAAGCCGGAGAGAAGGAAGAGCAAGCCGAGCCAGACCGTATCGCTCCAGAGCGGGCGGTTCGTGGTCGACAGGAGCACGCCGGTATACCCGGCCAGGAAGAAGCCGGAGATACCCCCCAAGACGTTGACGGCTGCGCCCAACCCGCCCTGCACCAGCGCCTGTAACCCGCGCGGCAGAATCCCGACCTCGGCCAGAGCGCCCACGAAGGCCAGGAAAGAGAAGAGCCCGAACAGGAGGAGACCCCATGAGCCGACCGAGATCGGCGACCACCACTTGAACGCTGGAGCGAAGGTCTCGGACTGGATCAGCATGTGCCAGAAGCGCTCCGGCCGCTTCAGGTCGGCGATCAACAGGATGCCGCTGATGATGCTGCCGGGGAAGGCGATGTAGTATCCGAGGCGAGACAGCGGCCGATCGACCTCGCGCCCGAACAGGCGCAGGAGTGCGGCAATCGCGAAGGCGCCACCAGCGATGCCGCCGACGAAGAAGTAGAAGACGATCCACCAGCGCCACTCGGGCGATGCCGTGAAGAAGCTATCCGGCATGGCTCCCGTCTCCTTCCTGCTGCTCCCGTGCCTCGGCGGCGAGCTGATCCATTCTGCGCTTGCGCAGTCCAGCGAGTCCGAGCAATCCGAGCGCGACGGCGCCGGCTGCCGAAAGGCCAGCCGATGGCGCGACGTTTCGGCTTGGCAACTGCGGGTTGGATGGCAGGCCGTAGACTTCCGGGTCATCGAGCAACAGGTAGAAGGAGTTGAGGCCACCCAGAATCGACTCGTCGTGCCCGTAGAGCCGCGCCTGCGTGACGCCCTGCGCCTGCAACTGGGCCAGCCGTGCCTCTGCGTGCTGTCGCAGCTCGGAGATCGGCCCGAACTGGATCGAGTGCGTCGGGCAGGCCTGAGCGCAGGCCGGTACCATCCCTGCCTGCATCCGGTCGTAGCAGAGCGTGCACTTCATCGCCGTGTTGGTCTCGGGGTTGATCTCGATCACCCCGAACGGGCAGGCGGCGATGCATGCCCGGCAACCGTTGCAGACATCGGACTGGATGACGACGGTGTCGAACTCGGTGCGGATAATAGCACCGGTCGGGCAGACCTCGAGGCAACCGGCTTGCACGCAGTGCTTGCACACGTCGCTCATCATCAACCAGCGCCCGCTGCTGCGGTCGGGGCTGAACTGCTCGATGAACTTGACGTGGCGCCACTGGATGCCGCTGAGCTCGACGGTATTGTCGTAGCTCTGGCCGGTGAGCGGTACCTTGCCGCCGTTGCGGGCCGGGAGCTGGTTCCAGGCCTTGCAGGCGACCTCGCAGGCCTTGCAACCGATACAGACAGACGTGTCGGTGAAGAAGCCCATCGGTTCGGCCATCGTCCGGCTCCTTCAGATACACCCCCGCGCGGCGCGCATCACCGCGCGGGGGGTCACCACCTCGCTCCCTACTGCAGCTTCTCGACGTTGCAGCACAGCGCCTTGCTCTCGTGGATCGAGACGTTGGGGTCGCCGACCATCGCCGTGAGGTCGTTGACAATGTCGCCGGTGACGATCCCCATGTAGCCCCAGTGCCACGGCATGCCGACCTGGTGGACGAGCCGGCCATCGATCATCAGCGGGCGCAGGCGCGGGGTGACCAGCGCCTTGGCCACGATCGACCGGCGCTTGGTCGTGATCCGCACCAGGTCGAGGTTTTTGATCCCCTTCTCCTCGGCCAGCTCCGGGCTCATCTCGATGAAGAGCTCGGGTTGCAGCTCGGCCAGCCAGGGTAGCCAGCGTGTCATTGCCCCGGCCAGGTGGTGCTCGGTGAGCCGGTAGGTGGTGAGCACGATCGGGAAGTTGGGATCGGCTACCACGGCGAGCTGGTTCTCCTCGTGCTGCCAGTACTTGGCCACCGGGTTGTGCTGTTGCTTCGGATAGAGCAGGTTGACGACGGGCGACTCCATCGGCTCGTAGTGGGTCGGCAGTGGCCCATCGGCCAGCCCGACGGGCACGAAGAGCCAGCCCTTGCCGTCCGGCATCATGATGAAGGGGCTCTTGCCGTCGTGGGCGTCCAGGCCGGTCGCGCCAGGCTTGGCCGGGGTGTCGGGCGCCTTCGTTGCGGCGAAGTCGGGCACATCGTAGCCAGTCCACTTCTTCTGCGCCGCGTCCCACCAGATGTACTTCTTGCGCTCCGACCACGGGTTGCCGTCCAGATCGGCAGAGGCGCGGTTATAGAGGATGCGGCGGTTGGCCGGCCAGGCGTAGCCCCAGCGGAGGTTGGTGCCCGGCTTGTTGTCCGGATCCGGCTCACGGCTGCGAGACAGCAGCTTGCCCTCCTCCGGGTAGACGCCGCAGTAGATCCAGGAGGCACAGGTCGTCGAGCCGTCGTCCTTGAGCTCGCCGAAGCTCTTGAGCAGCTCCTTCGTCCCGGTCTGGTAGCCGTTGATCTCGCGGATGATCTTGAGGACGTCCGGCTCGCCCTGGATCCGCGTGTTGGTGGGGTAGGTACCTGGCTCGTAGTCGAAGTCCCAGAGGAGGTTCTTGATCCCCTCGTCGCGCGGCAGGGTGCTGTCGGCGTACAGCTTCTTGAGCCGCAGCGCGAGCTGGTGCGTGAACCAGACGTCGGAGCGGCAATCGCCCGGCGGGTCAGCGGCCTTCTCGTGGAACTGGATGAGCCGCTGGGTGTTGGTGAAGGTACCCTCGGTTTCGCCGACCTGAGCCGAGGGGAAGAGGAAGACCTCGGTCTTG
>JADBJL010000054.1 GCA_014874455.1 Thermomicrobiaceae bacterium | reverse complement strand
CTCCTCATGGGGTGACCACGTCCTCCGCATCCGGCAACCCCTGATGCTCCGCTGCTTGCACCGCGTATTATAGCCCGCTGGGCGGGCAGCGTTACGACCGAAGGGAGTCGAGATGGAGGACAAGACGCTTCAGCTCAAGCGCCGGATACGCGACCTCACGGCCGAGCTCGCCGCGATCGACGGCGTCTCCGGCCACGAGCAACCGGTCGTCGCGCGGCTGGTCGAATTGCTCCACCCGCTCGTCGATCACCTCGAAGTGGACAGCTATGGGAACCTCTTCGCTACTCGCACAGAGCGGAAGCAGGCGCGTCACCTCATGGTGTCTGCCCACTCCGACGAGATCGGCCTCCTGGTCAAGAGCATCGAGCCAGACGGCTTCCTCCGCCTCGAGAAAGTCGGGGGCACGATCGAAAGCTTGCTCGTGGGCCGGCACGTGCGGATCCGGGGGTACCGCGGCGTCATCGGTGTCAAGGCGGGGCACCTGCAGACCCCCGAGGAGCGCAATCGGGTGCCCGCCCTGCGCGATCTTTATGTCGATCTCGGCCTCGATTCCGCACAAGCCGTGAGTGCCCTCGGGATCAGGGTAGGCGACGCCGTCGCCTATGATGAGCCGGTCGTCGAACTCGCCAACCCTGACCGCATTTCGGGCAAGGCGCTCGATAACCGTGTCTCCTGCGCTGTCCTCGTCCTCTTACTGGAGCGACTCGTCGGCAGCGAGCTTCCCTGCACGCTGACGGCTGTGGTCACGGTGCAGGAAGAGGTCGGGCTGCGCGGTGCGCAGATGGCGAGCTACCGGCTCGCCCCCACAGCCGCGATCGTCATCGACACGGTACCGGCGGGAGGCACGCCGGACGTCGACTACCACCGGGATCTCGGGATCAGGATCGGCGCAGGGCCGGTGCTGGCGTTGGCGAGCGGCATGGGAAGCAACCATGGCCACCTGGCCAACCCCGCGATGCGCGACTTCCTCCTGCGTGTTGCTCAGGAAGCGGGGGTTCCGGTTCAACTCGCGCTCTTCCCGCGCAGCACCTCCGACGTCGCTGCCGTCCACTTGGTACGAGGCGGCATTCCGGCCGGCGTGGTAAACATCCCCCGCCGCTACTCGCATAGCCCGGTCGAGACGCTGGATCTGAACGACGTAACCGCGACGCTGGCGCTGCTCGAGGCGGCCGTCCGGCGCTTCGACGAGAGCGTCAGCCTGGATTTCCTGGCAACTGACTGGGGCTAGCTCGAGGGCACTGCGGACTCGCTGGCCCGCCGGGCGGTCACTCGTTCGTAGATGAGCCGCAGGCCGATCAAGGTCAGATCCGGCTCGTAGCGCTCGATCTCCGGGATCAGCGGCGCCATCAACTGGCCGAGTCCACCCGTAGCGATCACCCGCGGCGGCGACGGCAGCTCGGCGCTGATGCGACGGATCAACCCGGACACCAGGTCGGCGTAGCCGAGCACGGTGCCCGCTTGCAGGCACTCGACCGTGTTCCGGCCGATCGCCCGCCGCGGCGCCTTCAGCTCGACTCCGACCAGCCGCGCCGCCCGGCTGACCAGCGCGTCGAGGGCGACCGCCAGGCCTGGCGCGATGGCTCCGCCGATGTACCCACCCTCGGGGCCAACCACGTCGAAGTTCGTGCCGGTGCCGAAGTCGACGACGATCGCCGGTGCGCCAAAGAGCTCAAAGGCCGCGACGGCGTTGCAGAGCCGGTCGGCCCCGACCTCAGTCGGATAGTCGGCCAGGACGGCGAAGCCGAAGTCGAGCGCGCCGTTGACGACGAGCGGCTCGACGCCGAGCCGCGCCCGCGCCATCTCGGTCAGCGCGGTGGTCAGCGGCGGCACCACGCTGGCCAGTGCGACGGCGCTCACCAGGCGCAAATCGATCCCCTCGTCGGCGACGAGCGTCGTCAAAACCGCCCACCATTCGTCAGGCATGCGCTCGCGAACCGTCGCCAGGCGCCAGCGGGTTCGGAGCGCTTCACCAGCGAAGAGCCCGAAGACCACGTTCGTGTTGCCCACATCGATCGCCAGGAGCACTGCTACTCTCCACTGCTGGTGTCCAGGAGGCACGAGGCCGAGTCTCGCGCTTGACAGCCGGCCTCGCTTCGGCGCTGCCCACATTGTACTGGAGTTTCAGCACCGGCATGCCGGTGCTGGCCACCTCGTCCACGCTTTGTCGGCGCACCACTTGAGATGGTAGGCTCGTCGAGCGCATAGCAACGGCACGAGTACCGCCTCGGCCTCGACCGAGTCGTCCGCGTCTCACATCGAGCGAGGGGTAGACCAGGATGGCGGAGAGTGAAGGGAGTGCAGGCTCCGGCCGCGTGCCTGGGACAGCCGCTGGCGATGGACTGCCCGCGGCACGCGCCGAGCCGATCGAGGGCTTGCGGCAGGACGTGAACCTGCTGGGCTCGCTGCTGGGTGAGGTGCTGCGGGAACAGGGAGGTGAGGAACTCTTCGCGGCTGTCGAGCACGTGCGCAAAACGGCGATCGCGCTGCGATCGGGAGGCTCCGCAGGTCAGCAAGAGATGGCGGATCTCCTGGCCTGGGCTGAGGAGCAACCGGCCGACCGGCTCCTCCACGTCGTGCGTGCGTTCAGCGTCTATTTCCACCTGATCAACCTGGCCGAGCAGCACCACCGTCTCCGTACCCTGCGCGAGCGCGAACGGGCCGCCCCGCCGCTGCACGAGTCGATCGAGGCGGCGCTGGCAGCCTTGCGCGCGCGAGAGGTCGGGCCCGAGACAGTTCAGACCGCCCTGCGACGCCTCCAGGTCTACCCAGTCCTGACGGCGCACCCATCGGAGACCCGGCGACGTACCCTACTGCACCACCTGGAGCAGGCGGGCAGGCTGATCGCGGCCCTCGACGATCGCCGGCTCACGGAGCGCGAGCGTAGCTGGCTGCTGGAAGAGCTGCGCGCCCGGATCACGCTGATCTGGCAGACAGCCGAGGCCAGGGCCGAGCGCCCGAGCGTGCTGGACGAGGTGCGCAGCACGCTCGCGGTTCTCGTCGGCCCGATCTACGAGATGGCTCCAGCGTTCTGGCGCGCGCTGGAGGCCGCCCTGTCACGGGTCTACCCAGAGCTGGGCCTGCTGGAGGCTTGCAGCGTGCTCCGGTTCGGCTCGTGGGTCGGGGGCGATCGTGACGGGAATCCAGCGGTGACGCCCGCGGTCACCCGCGCGGCGGTGCAGCTCGCGCACACCGCGATCCTCCGTCGCTACCAGGATGAGGTGCAGCGGCTGGGGCACGACCTGAGCGTCTCGCAGCGGCTGGTGGGAGCAGCAGCGGAGCTGCTCCAGTCGATCGATCAGGATCGCGAGGCTCTCGGACTGCAGCCAGTGCGGGCGTGGGCCGATGAACCGTACCGGCGCAAGCTGGGGTTGATTGCTGAGCGCCTGCGCCGCACCGAGTCCGGGCAGCCTGGCGCGTACGCGTCCCCCGACGAGTTCCTCTCCGATCTGCGCCAGGTGCAGAGGAGCCTGGAGACGCACCGGGGAGGGCGTATCGCCGCCGGAGCGCTGCAAGACCTGATCCGCCGTGTCGAGCTGTTCGGCTTTCACCTCGCTGAGCTCGAGGTGCGGCAGCACGCGGCCCGGCATGCTGAGGCAGTGGCGGAACTGCTTGGGTTGGCGGGTGTTCCCTGCTACCTGGCCCTCGACGAGGCGAGCCGGCAGCGACTGCTCGTCGAGCGGCTGGCTGCGTCGCCGCTGGCCCTCCCGCGCGAGGCGCTCTCGCCGGAGACGCGCGAGGTGCTCGAGACCTTGGAGGCGATCGCCGAGATCCAGCGTCTCCACGGGCCGCGTGCCTGCCAGACCTACGTGATCTCGATGACCCGGGCGCCGAGCGACGTGCTCAACGTGCTCTTGCTGGCCCGGGAATGCGGGCTGGCCGGCTGGGAAAGCGAGTGGGCTCGGGCCTGGAGCAGGCTCGACATCGTGCCGCTCTTCGAGCAGATCGAGGAACTGGATCGCTGCGGCGAGGTGCTCGAGCGTCTCCTCGCGATCCAGCCCTACCGGGCCGCGCTGGAGGCGCGCGGTGGCCGCCAACAGGTGATGGTCGGTTACTCCGACAGCAACAAGGACGGCGGCTACCTCTCCGCGAACTGGCGCATCTACTGCGCGCAGCAGGCGCTCGCGCGAGTCGCCACCGCAGCCGGGGTGGAACTCGTTATCTTCCACGGTCGTGGTGGGGCGATCGGGCGCGGGGGCGGGCCGATGGGTCGAGCGGTCCTGGCGCGGCCGCCCGAGGCGCGCTCGCTGGCCTTGAAAGTCACCGAGCAGGGCGAGGTCGTTTTCTCCCGCTACTTCGACCCGGCGATTGCCGAGCGGCATCTCGAGCAGGTCGTCCACGCACTGTTGCGTTCCGCACTCGAGCGAGACCAGCCTGACCCGCCGGACGAGTGGGTCGAAGCGATGGAGCGGCTGGCTCAGGTGTCCCAGCGGGCCTACGAGGAGCTGGTCAAGGGCACGCCGGGATTCCTGGAACTCTTCACCTCGATTACTCCGTTCCGGGAACTCGAGTCCCTGAACCTGGCCTCCCGCCCGGTAACGCGCTCGGCTGGGCAGGGCGCCGGGTTCCGACTGGAGAACGTGCGTGCCATCCCCTGGGTCTTCAGCTGGACTCAGGCACGGATCAACCTGCCTTGCTGGTTCGGCCTGGGCACGGCGCTCGGAGCCGAGATCGAGCGCGGGGGGCTTGACCGGCTGCGCGCCATGTACCGCGGGTGGCCGTTCTTCGCCGCCGTGCTGGACAACGCGCAGGTCAGCCTTGCAACCGCCGACCTCTCGTGCGCGCGCCTGTACGCGACGCTCGCCGGTAACGAGCGAAGCCTCTTCGAGCGGATCGTCGCCGAGTACCGCCGGAGCGAGGCCGCGATCCTGGAGGTCACCGGGCAACGTGTGCTGCTCGAGCGGGCAACCGTGCTACCGCGGCTCATCAAGCTGCGCAACCCCTACGTCGACGCCCTGCACGTGGCCCAGGTCGTCCTGCTCCGTCGCTACCGCTCGCTGCCGGCTGACGCTTCCCCCGCCGAGCGTGCCCGCCTGCTCGACGCGATCCATCACAGCATCAACGGCATCGCCGCCGCGCTGCAGGTGACCGGCTGAGCTGGCAGGTCACGGAGCCAGCCCTGTGAGTTCAGCCGCGTCTTCGGCCTCACAAAGCTCCATTACGAGCGGTTCCGGCGTCCGGCGCGCGCGGAGCCGGATCGGCCGGGCAGCGGCTACAGGTCGCCTCTGGTCGCGGGGTGGTGGCGGTGCCTCGAGCGCCTGCCGGATTTCTCCGCGGACGTATGGATCGGACTCGCTGTCGAGCGCCCTCCGGAGTGCCGGATCGGCGGCCGCTGCATCGATCCGGGCCATGGCCCAGGCCGCGTGGCCGCGGACGAGCGGCAGGTCATGCCGCATAAGGGCCTCTTCCAGTACGGCGAGGTCGTCCGGTCGCCCGACGTTGCCGAGGGCGACGGCAGCGTTCCGGGCCAGGCCAGAGCGCTTCGCGCGCAGCACGGCGCGGCCACGATAAACCTCGCGGAATTCCTGCTCGGTCATGCGCAAGAGCCATGCGAGCGAGGGAAAGCAGTGCTCGATCCGCTCGGGGCGAAAGTCCGGGTCGACCACCGGACGCGCTGCGCCGGTGTACGGGCAGACTTCCTGGCACAGGTCGCAGCCGAAGACCCAGTTGCCCATCAGCGGGCGTAGCTCGTGCGGGATCGGCCCGCGCAGCTCGATAGTCAGAAACGAGATGCAGCGTGGCACATGCAGTGTGTACGGCTCGACCAGCGCCCCGGTGGGGCAGGCATCGAGGCAAGAAGTACAGCGGCCGCAGCGGGGACGGAGCGGGACGTCCGGCTCGAGCTCGATGTCGACGATCAGCTCTCCCAGCATCACCCAGGAACCGTAGCCAGGCACGAGCACCATCGTGTTCTTGCCGTACCAGCCCACGCCCGCCCTGGCCGCTGCGGCGCGGTCGACGATCCGGGCCGTGTCGACCAGGAAGCGGGCTTCGATTCTCCGGCCTAACCTCGCCTCGAGGAGCGCGTGAAGCCGCCCCATCCGCGCGCGCAGGGTCGCATGGTAGTCGCGCCCCCAGGCGTAGCGGGAGATGCGGCCGCGTGGCTCGCTGTCCTGAGGAGGCTGAAGATCGGGCTGCCAGTACGGCACGCCGACGCTGATGATGCTCCTGGCCGTGGGGTGCAGGTTGCGCGGATCGGCGGAGAAGCGTGCCCGGTCTTCGGTAAACCACTCGAGGCCAGCCATGTGGCCCTCGCGGATCCGCTCGAGTACCACCTCCGCGAGGTCTGAAAAGGATTCGGCCGTCGTCACCCCCGTGACGACCAGGCCGGCTTCGCGGGCCAGCTCCTTGAGTCGCTCTCTCGTCAACGACGTCACGCTGAGCCCCGCTCTTGCGCGCCAGCCATCAATGCCTCTACTTCATCGAGCGTGGGGAGGCTGGCCTGCGCTCCGAGCGCCCGCACCGCGAGCGCTCCCATCGCATTGGCGAAACGCCCCAGACGCTCCGGATCCCAGCGCCGCAGCAGCCCGTAGACCACACCAGCGGCAAAGGCATCGCCGGCACCGGTCGTATCGACGACCTCGACGCTGAAAGCGGGTACCGCAACGACGTCGCGACGAGTGACGACGACACACCCGTGCCTCCCTCGGCTGATCGCCGCCAGGCGGGTCACGTGCAGTGGCATCAAGGCCTGCAAGCGCTCGATCGCAGCATCGAGATCGGCTGTCCCCGCGAGGTAGCAGAGTTCGTCGTCGTTCCCGACGATCACATCGTGTTGGAGCGCCAGCCGGAGGCCGTGTTCCGGCTCCAGTTCCAGCAGGTAGACCAGGGGGCCGATGAGTTGGGTGCGCGGGGAGACGTGAGCCGGCAAGTCCACCAGGAACTGCCGTAGCTGCGGGTCATCGACGTCAACGACCAGCAGCTCGAAGGAAAACAGTTCGTCGATCGGCAGCGGGTCACCGAGCTGGAGCCGGGCTCCCTGTTCCCAGAGGATCGTCCGATCGGGCCCGTGCTCCCCGGGTGCGACCAGGATGAAGCAGGCGTCGGTCGGAACATCGGCTTTCACGCGCACGTGGCGCACGTCACAGCCCTCGGTCGCGAGACCTTCGATCAGCGTGCGCCCCTCAGCGTCGTCACCGACCACCGCCGCCAGCGTGACAGCGACGCCTAGCCTCTGGAGCGCAACGCACAAGTTGCTCGTGGTACCGCCTGGCTTCTCTTCCCGGTGCGTGACGATAGCGTACGAGCCGGGCTGCGGGCTGCGATCCAGTACGAGAAAGCGATCCCACGAAATCAGGCCGACAGCAGCGACACGGTCAGATCGAGTCGGCACGCGCCCTCTCTCCATGCAGCCCTACCCAGGCTCGCTTGACCCTACCCGTCGACGATCGGCACGGTGATCCGGCGACGCTCGGCCTCCCCATCGGGGGTTCCTGCCGCATGCTCCGCCAGAACGAGCTGGATCTCCTCTTTCAGCGCCGGAACGATGTCGTCCTCGTCCACCTTGCGCACGATCTTTCCCTTGCGGAAGATGACGCCCTTGCCACGGCCGGCAGCGACGCCGACGTCGGAGTCGCGTGCCTCCCCTGGGCCATTCACGACGCAGCCCATCACCGCGACCTTGATCGGCTCCTTGATGGTCTTCAGGTAGTCGTCGATCTCGTTTGCCAGCTTGAAGAGGTCGACCTCGACCCGCCCGCATGTCGGGCAGGCGACCAGCGTCGCCCCACGCTGCCTCAGACCCAGGCTCTTGAGGATCTCGTACGCGACGTACACCTCTTCAACCGGGTCGGTCGCGAGCGAGACGCGAACGGTGTCGCCGATCCCTTCGGCCAGCAGCGTCCCGATGCCGACCGCCGAGCGGATGGTCCCTGCTTTCGGTGTGCCGGCCTCGGTCACACCCAGGTGCAGCGGGTAGTCGACCAGCTTGGCCATCCGCCGGTACGCCTCGAGCATCACCGGTACCTCGAAGGCCTTCAGCGAGATGACGATGTCGCCGAAGTCGAGGTCTTCCAGGATGCGCACGTGCCCGAGCGCCGTGCGCACCATGTGCTCCGCGATCAACTCGGTGTGCGTCGCGTTCTGCGCCGCCATCTCATCGACGAATTCACGGGTCATGGGCGGCAAGGAACCGAAATTGACACCGACCCGGATCGGTACGCCCCGTTCCTTCGCCTTGCGCACCACCTCGCGGACATCTTCAGGCTTGCGGATATTGCCCGGGTTGAGACGAAGCTTGTGGATGCCAGCGTCCAGCGCCTTGAGCGCCAGGGTGTGCTCGAAGTGGATATCCGCGACCAGCGGCACTGGCGAGTACGGCACGATCTCCGGTAACGCCGCCGCCGCCACTCGATCGGGTACCGCGATCCGCACGATCTCGCACCCCGCGTCGGCGAGCTCCTGGATTTGCCGCAAAGTCGCCTTCGGATCACGTGTATCGGCGGTCGTCATCGACTGCACCACGATGGGCGCGTCGCCGCCGATCTGCACGTTACCGACTCGAACCGGACGAGACTTCCTCCGCTGGAAGGTCATTCCGTGTACATCCTCCTAAGTCAGTTCCTACCACAGTAAGTGTGCCGCTGCCTGCGCTCGGTGTCGAGACAGGCGGCGACTCCGAGGCCGGGGAGCGGGCAGCAGGCCAGATCGACCGGCTCGCGTCAGCGGAGCAACGGCTCCCCGCTGAGCAACCGTCCGATGTCCACGAAGGCGATGAAGAACATGAAGGTGAGCAGGATGACGAACCCGATCAGGTGTACCAGCCCTTCCTTCTCCGGCGCGATACGGCGGCGTCGCACCGCCTCGATCAGGACGAAGAACAGGCGGCCACCGTCGAGCGCGGGGAACGGGATCAGGTTGAGCACCGCCAGGTTCAGCGAGAGCAGCACCGTAAGGTTGAGCAGCGTCACCCAGATCGGCGCGGGGCTGACCGCCAGGATCTCAGACGTGAGCTGGCCCATACCGATCGGCCCGGCGATCCCGGTCAGCGGCGCCTCGCCGCGCAAGAGCATCCCCAACGCCTGGAACATCATGACGAGTGTACCGAGCGTCTGCTCGATCCCCCGCCACGGTACCTTCCACCACGGTACCGGCTGGGCCAGGATGTCTTGCCTGACCAGTAACCCGACATGGAGCTGGCTTTCCGCTGGCACCTCCTCGGGCACAGCGAGATCGATGACGACCTCCTGGTCTCCCCGCACCACGACGACCGGGACAGTCTGTCCGGCATAGTGCTCCAGGGCGAGTGTGTAGCTCGCCACGTCTTCGATCTCGTACTCCCCGATCCTGACTAGTTCGTCTCCTGGCTGGAACCCTGCCACCTCGGCAGGCGAAAGCCGTTCCACCTGCGCCACGCTGATCCGCGCTCGCGCCGCCTCAGTGACTCGGATACCGGTTCGCCCCTGTCCCGGGGGAGGGTCACGCCGCGGAACGACGACCGTCTCCACGCGCTCGCTGCCCCTGAGCAATGTCACGGCCATCGGCCGGCCAGCATGCTCCTCGGTCAGATCGAGCAGTTGCTCCACCGATTCCACCGGACGGTCGGCTACTTCCAGGAAACGGTCGCCCGGCTGCCATCCCGCCTCGGCAGCCGGGGAGTCAGGGGCCACCTCGGCGATGTACACGCGTAACTCGGGTTCACCCTGAGCCGCTACCAGTACTGTAGTCAACAGCACCGCCAGCACGAGGTTCATCAGTGCCCCCGCAGCAAAGAAGACCGCGCGCTGGAAACGCGACTTCGTCTGCAGGCTGCCCGGCTCGAGACTCCGGCTGTCCTCGCCCAGGACACGCACGAAGCCGCCGATCGGGATCAAGTTGATGGAGTACAGCACATCGCCACGCCTGATCCCGACTATCCGAGGCGGTAGCCCGATGCCGAATTCCAGCACCTTGATGCCGAAGAGGCGCGCGGTCAGGAAATGACCGAGCTCGTGTACCAGGATGAGAAGCGCGAGGATCGGGACGATGTAGAGCGCGGTCGCTGTCACGGTTCAGCCTCGATTTCCCTTCAGGGCCGCCGGCTCGGCGGGCGGCCGCCTAACTGTAGCGAGCAGCCTTCGGCGCGTCAATCTCGACAGAAAAGGAAGCACGGCCTTGCCGTTTCATGGCCAATGCTCGACAATGCCGCTGGCGGTGCCGACTGGGGCGTATGGACAGCCTCATGGGTTCCGTTTATTATGTACGCGGTGGGTGAAAGAGGAGCGAGCGGCATGATCATCGGAGTTCCAAAGGAGATCAAGGACAAAGAGAACCGCGTCTCGACTACCCCGCACGGTGCCCGTGAATATGTGCGGCACGGGCATCAGGTGATCGTCCAGGCCGGGGCTGGCGAAGGTAGCGGCTTCTCGGACGACCAGTATCGAGCCGCCGGTGCGTCGATCCTCGGGTCGGCCGAAGACGTGTGGGCCCAGGCCGATATGGTCGTCAAAGTGAAGGAACCGATCCCGCCGGAATATCCCTTGCTGCGACCCGGCTTGATCCTCTTCACCTACCTCCACCTGGCCGCCAACGAGGAGCTGACGAGAGTCCTCAGCGACAAAGAGGTGACGGCGATCGCCTACGAGACCGTGCAGCTCCCCGATGGCACGCTCCCGCTCCTGGCGCCGATGAGTGAGGTTGCTGGCCGGTTGTCGGTTCAGGTCGGTGCCTACTACCTGATGAAGCCGAATGGCGGTCGCGGTGTCCTGCTCGGGGGCGTGACCGGCGTGCCTTCCGCCAACGTGGTCGTCCTCGGTGGCGGCACGGTGGGCACGAACGCCGCCCAGATGGCGCTCGGCCTAGGCGCCAACGTCATCCTGTTCGATATCAATGCCGAACGGCTCAGGTACCTCGACCACGTCCTCCACGGGCGGTTCCACACGCTGATGTCGAACCAGCAGAGCATCGCTGATGCCGTTGCCGATGCTGATCTCGTCATCGGTGGGGTGCTGATTCCCGGTGCCCGGGCCCCGAAGCTGGTGACCCGCGAGATGGTCGCGTCGATGCGCCCGGGCTCAGTTGTGGTCGACGTTTCGATTGATCAAGGAGGATGCATCGAGACTGCTCGCCCCACGACCCATAGCGACCCCATCTATGTCGAATACGGGGTCGTCCATTACTGCGTGACGAACATGCCGGGCGCGGTGCCCCGGACGAGCACCTTCGCGCTCAGCAACGCCACGCTGCCCTACGGGCTCAAGCTCGCCGATCTGGGGTTCGTCGAGGCAGTGCGTCGCGATCCGGCACTTGCGAGGGGAGTCAATGTCTTTCGCGGCAAGATTACGCACCCATCGGTAGCCGAAGCGTTCGGACTACGCTATACGCCTCTTGACGAAATACTCTAGCGTATGAGAGGATTGGGCGTCTAAAAGCGGCCGGGCCGTGTGCAGTGACGAACGGTTCATGTGCCTGAGGCAGCGATGCTGCCAAGCCAATTCCGGGATCGATCGTCGTCGCTCGACGATGCGGAGGTAGATCGGCATTGGGGGATAGCTGGAGGGAACGGATGCAGGAACAGATCGATGCGTTTCTCTCCTCCGTCGGGAACGAGCGAGGTCTGTCGGCTAACACAGTCGCGGCCTACCGGAACGACCTGGAGCAGTTCGCGGCGTTCCTCGCTGGCATGCGCGGGTTAGCGACCTGGAGCGCGTTGACATGCGCAGAACTGGGCGACTTCATTGCCTTTCTGCGCCAGCGGCAGTACGCTGAGACGACGGTCGCGCGCAAGCTGGCAGCGGTCAAGTCGTTCTGCCACTACCTCAAAGAGCAGGGGATCCTGGAGGCAAACCCGTCAGACCGGCTACCATCGCCGAAGGTCGGGCGGTTTACCCCGCGGGCGATCACGCCGCAGGAGGTCACGGCGTTGATCTCAGCCGCCTCGAGTGATCCCACACCAGAGGGGCTCCGTGACCGAGCGATGCTCGTCACCCTGTACGCGACTGGGATGCGCGTCAGCGAGCTGACCGCACTCGACGTCGATGATCTCGACCTCGAGTGCGGTGTCGTGAGCGTGAGCCGAAATCCCGAACGGCCACGGCAGGTACCGCTCAACGCGGAGGCGGTCTCGGCGCTCCGAACCTATCTCGAGACCGCCCGGCCACTGCTGGCGCAGCGACCGGATGAGCGGGCTCTCTTCCTCAACCATCGTGGCAGCCGGTTGACCAGGCAGGGATTCTGGCTCATTCTCAAGGAGTATGCCGATCGGGCTGGTGTACCGGAAGTGACGCCACACACCCTGCGCCACTCCTTCGCTCTCCACGCGCTGAGCCAGGGCTTTGAGCTCCGCGAGGTGCAGCGAATCCTCGGCCACGTCAGCCCAGCGACGACCCTGGTCTACCAGCAACTCCTTCAAGAGGCAGCGTCGGGCACGGATGGACGAGTCGTTCTGAACCACGGTTCGAGCTACGACCGCGTGGCCAGCCAGGGACGGACGAGCGCCCCGCTAGAGTAACTCGACTTCTGTATCATCAACAGTTGAAACCGGCCGCACCGCCCCTCGCGCAGGCAGCCGAGGGGCGGATCGATCATCCTGGCGACCAGGCTTGATGGGAGATCACCTCGATGAACGCAAGCCAGCCGGCAACAGTGAGCCTCGACACCATCGCTTCGCTGGCGAAGCGACGCGGGTTCGTCTATCCCGGCAGCGAGATCTACGGCGGCCTGGCCAACACCTGGGATTTCGGGCCGCTCGGCGCCGAGGTGAAGCGCAATATCAAGAACGCCTGGTGGGAGTTCTTCGTCCAGCGGCGTGACGACATGGTCGGGCTCGACGGGGGCATCCTGCTTCACCCGCGCGTGTGGGAAGCCTCCGGCCATGTGCAGGAGTTCCACGACCCGCTCGTCGACTGTCGCAACTGCAAGAGCCGGTTCCGGGCCGACACGCTCCTCGAAGAGAAGCTCGGCCTTCGTGTCGAGGGGATGTCCCTCGAGGAGATGAGCCGGGCCATCCAGCAGAGCGAGATCCCTTGCCCGGTCTGTGGCAGGCGTGACTGGACGCCGGTTCGCCAGTTCAACTTGATGTTCCGAACCTTCATCGGTCCGGTCGAAGAGCAGAGCACACTCGTCTATCTGCGCCCTGAGACAGCGCAGGCGATCTTCGTCGACTTCAAGCAGATCCTGCAGACCAGCCGGATGAAGATCCCCTTCGGCGTCGGGCAGATCGGGAAAGCGTTCCGCAACGAGATCACTCCCGGCAACTTCATCTTCCGTCTCCTCGAGTTCGAGCAGATGGAGATCGAGTACTTCATCCGGCCTGAGACCTGGCCGGAGACATTCGAGCACTGGCTCGCTGAGATGGCGCGTTTCCTCCAATGGATCGGCCTGGGAACCGCCCGCCTCCGGATGAGAGAGCACGGGCCGGAAGAACTCTCGCACTATTCCAAGCGCACGGTCGACTACGAGTACTACTTCCCGTTCGGCTGGAAGGAGCTCTGCGGGCTCGCCTACCGTACCGACTACGACCTCCGCCGCCATCAGGAGTACAGCGGCGAGGATCTGAGCTACTTCGACCAGGAGCGGAACGAGCGCTTCATTCCGCACGTGGTCGAGCCGACGATGGGGGTCGAGCGCCTCTTCCTGGCCTTGCTGGTCGATGCCTATCACGAAGAGCCGGCGGTCGACGTGAGTGGCAAGCCCTACACGCGCGTCGTCCTCCGCTTCCACCCGCGGATCGCGCCCTTCAAGGCGGCGGTGCTGCCCTTGATGCGCAAGCCGGAACTTGTGCAGCGCGCGCGAGAGGTCGCGGCACTCCTTCGCCCACACTTCATGATCGACTACGACGAGACGCAGAGCATCGGCCGTCGCTACCGGCGGCAGGATGAGATCGGCACCCCGTACTGCGTGACTATCGACTACGAGACGCTCGACGACAACGCGGTGACCATCCGTGACCGTGACACGATGGAGCAGGTACGGGTACCGATCAGCAGGCTCGTCGAGGAACTCCGGCACCGCCTCGTGGGGAGTGAGGACACGGAGTAGCCCGGCTGGACGACCCGCAAAGCTGAACCGACGGATGACAGCTTAGTCGTCCAACGTCTGTCCGGCGAGCCTGCGGTACAAGGCGTCGAGTTCCTCGTCCGAGAAGTAGTAGATGACGATCCGGCCGCCTTGCCGGCCCGGTCGGAGTTCGACCTTCGTCCCGAGGGCGCGGCGGAACGCGTCCTCGATATGCTGTACCTCCGCCGGTGGCGGTGTCCGAGGTGGCGACCGCCGCTCGGGCGCTCGCTGCCAGCGGCGAACCAGCTCTTCCGTCTGGCGTACGCTCAACCCCTGCTCCAAGACGAGCCCGAGCGCTGCGATCTGGTCGGCTGCCTGGGCCAGTCCGAGCAACGCCCGCGCATGGCCTTCAGTGATCTGCCCGGCCGAGAGCGCATCCCGCACCGGCGCTGCCGCCTGGAGCAACCTGAGCGTGTTGGCCACTGCCACCCGGCTCTTGCCGACCCGCTGCGCGACTTCGGCCTGGGTTAACCCGAACTCCTCGATCAAGTACCAGTAGGCCTGCGCTTCCTCGATCGGGGTGAGGTCGGCACGCTGGACGTTTTCGATCAGGGCAAGCTCGAGTGCATCCCGTGGACTCACATCCCGCACGATCGCCGGAATCGTGCGAAGTCCGGCCAACCGGGCAGCACGCCAGCGCCGCTCGCCAGTGACGAGCTGGTAGGGCACAGGGCCATCTGACCGTGCCACGATCACCGGCTGAATCAGCCCATGCGTGCGGATGGAGTCAGCCAGCTCCGCCAATCCCTCGTCGTCGATCTGCTGACGAGGTTGTCGGGGATTCGGGCTGATCGCTTCGATGTCGATCTCCTGAATGCTGTCGGAGTTCGCCGGCCCCTGAATGAGGGCATCGAGTCCCCGTCCGAGTCCACCTCGTCGCTGCGTCATCGCCGTCTGCCTGCCTCGCCGAGCATTCCTTGCCTCGCTTGAGTCTAGCACGGTCGGTTCGTCCTACAGGCTATACTCCGACCCGTGCCAGGTCGAGGGCCGGCGAATCCGGACAGGATCACGGCGATGTCGTGGATAGTGCAACTCATCGCGATACTGCTCGTCACTGCAGTCGTCAGCGCGTGGGCGCGCGCGGCACGCGCCGATCGGACGCTTCGCTTGCTGCTCCTGGGGCTTCTGTGGGGCATCGCCCTGGGGTCGACACTGATCGGCCTGGGGTTGACTCTGGCCAGGCCGCGGGTGGCACCCGGAATCGGCCTCGTGCTCACGACCACTGGCATCGCCATGCTGGTTCCGCTCGCCGGGCCAGTGCGCCGATTGCTCGCTCGGCTGCTCCCGTTCGATGCCGAGTCGATCCCCGACCTGGTGGGGCTGACTATCCTCGCGGCGCTGATCGCGGGCAATCTCGCCACACTCATCTGGCTCGGAGACCAGCTACGGATCACTTCGGTCTCAGTGGTTCAGCTCGTCGCGCAGTCGATCACCTTGCTCGGTGTCGCGCTGCTCGCTGTCGGGCTGGGCTTCGAACGCGATCTATCCTCGACGACTCAGCGGCTTGGCCTGCGGCGCCTCACCCTCGTGCAGGCTGTCACCGCGCTCGGCTTCACCGTCTTGCTCTTCATCATCGCTAGCCTCTCAGGCGCGCTGACGCAGTGGCTTCAGCCCGAGCTGGCTCGTGTGATCGAAGACCGTTTGGTTCGAATGACCGAGGAGGTCTCCTCGTTCGGCGGAGCGCTCGCCGTCAGCATGGCCGCCGGCATCGGCGAAGAGGTACTGTTCCGAGGGGCGATCCAGCCACGCTACGGCCTCGTTCTCACCTCGGTGCTCTTTACGCTCGTGCATGTGCAGTATGGCCTCTCGTTCATCACCGCTGGCGTCTTCGCCATGAGCGTGCTGCTGGGGCTCGAACGCCGGTACCTCGGAACGACCGCCTGCATCCTGACGCACACGGCCTATAACGTCGTGGCAATCCTGCTCCAAAACCTCGCGACCTGAGCGTTCCCCCAGGCGGCGCGGATGCCTCGTCGCGAGCGTCATCGCGGGCACCCGCTGGCTGTGAGGCGTGCCCCTAGGGCTGTGACACAGTGGTCGCTTCGAGCGGGGAACCCGCACCTGTGGAGCCACTAGTAGGATTCGAGAGGTTCGCAGCCGCCGGGAACTGCTCCCACGTGCCGTTTTCGAGCAGCATGTAGACGAAACCGCGCTCGCTCAAGAGCAAGAGCCCGTTTTCGAACGCCTGGATCCTCGCGCCCTGCGTCATCAGGTACGCTTGCGGCTCGATCGCGTAGCCGAGCATGGGCTGAAGCGCCTGGTCGCGCCATGCCGCACCGAACGATCCGCCAGGTGACCACAGGTTCGGCTCCACTTCCTGAGCCGTCGGCCAGGTTTCCGGCGCCCAGGTATCAGCGATCGGGAACCAGGTGCCGTCAGAGACCAGCACGTAGATGACCAGGCTATCGAACCGCTCGATCATCAGGCCTCGCTGGAAGCCCATCTCGGTCGCGCTCACTGTGTAGGCGTACTCGAGCGGCTGCCCGAGCTTCTGCTGCACCGTCTCATTGCCCCAGTAGACCTGTGCGAAGGCGCCGGTCACCGGGATCGGTTCAGGGGTGGTCGGAACCGGGCTAACGGTCGGTTCTGGCGTCGGCGACGGTGAAGGGGCAGGCGTGGGTGTCGGCGACGGTTCCGGGGTCGGTGTTATCTCCGGCGTCGAGGCCGGCGTCGGAGTCGCGGCCGGCAGCGGCGTCGGAGTCACGGTCGGTGCTGGCGGTGGCGTCTTCTGTGGCACAGGAGATGACTGCTCCGGCTGATCCGGCTTGACCACAGTCGTTGGGGACGGGCTGGGAGTAGGCGTGGGCATGGGTGGCTGTGTTGGCTCCACCTGAGCCAGCTCCGGCGTTGCGGTCGGCGAGAGTTCTGGGGTGGCGCGGGACGGCGTCGGGGTTTGCTGGCCCGCGATCACGCGCGTGGTACGGAAGGTGACCACCCAGTCCTTACCGAGTGGATGTCCCCACTGGTCTTGCGCGCCGGCCAGCACGGCCACGGTGTAGACGGTATCCGGCAAGAGCGAAACCTGTTGCTCGTGGTCGGCCCCGATAACGAGGGTGGTGCCGCGCCAGCTCACCGGCAGCCGCTCGCGCTCGGCGGCGGGCGCGATCCGCAGATGGGCAAGGACTGACTGGTGATTCATCGGCTTGTTGAAGGTGATCTCGATCGGCTGGTAGATCGGCCACACCTGGCCATCCTGTGGCGAGGAGCCAGCGACCGCTGGAGGAAGGGCGCGCTGGTATCCCACGGTGAGCACGAGTGCGAGCACGACGAGCACGGCAACGCTGAGGGCCATCGTGGAGAAGCTCGGCCGGAGAAAGAGCACCCCTGGGCCACGCTTTGCTCGCTGGGCGAGCTCCCGCTGGACAGTCCGGCGCCAGACCTGCTGGCGAAGCTGGGGCGGCGGCTCGGGAGACGATGGCAGAAAGCGCAGGTGGTTACGGAGGCGCTGGTAGTCAGCGAGGAGGTTCCGACACTGGGAGCACTGTGCGAGGTGCTGGTGGAGCTGTTCTTCTTCCTCCGGGCTCAGCTCCCCGTCCATGTAGGCCGAGATCAGCAGCCTCATGGACTCGCACTCGCGGGACTTCATGGTGGTACCGTTTCCTCCGTCGTCCGATAGATGCGTCGGAACTCTTCACGTGCGCGAAAGAGTACCGACTTGACCGCCGACCGCGACAAACCCATGATCTCGCCGATCTCCTCGCAGGACAGGCCCTCGTACTCCCTGAGGATGAGAGCGAGCCGGTGCCGCGGATTCATCTGGCTCAGCACATACTGAACCAACTCCTGCGTCTCGTTGCGGATGGCCTCCCGCTCCGGATCTTCCAGGTGACCGTTGAGTTGAAGATCCGACTGACCCTGCCCTTCCCACGGTAACCAGCGGATCCGCTTACGCCGGCGCAACACGTCCAGACAGGCGTTCGCCGCAATCCGGTGCAGCCACGCTGAGACGTTGAGGTCATCCGACGTCTGCGGCAGCGCCCGGTAGGCTCGAATGAAGCACTCTTGCGTCAGGTCGCCCGCGTCCTCGGCATTCCCCATCATGCGGTAAATAAACTGGTAAATGGGCCGTTCGTACCGCTGAAAGATCGCCTCGAACGCGGCTTGGTCGCCCTCCTTCGCGCGGGTCACCCACCCAAGCTCTTCGGCGGCGGACAAGGCGGCCGAGCCGTCCATGCCACGTCCTCCTGCCTCTAACAACGTACGACAAGGACAGTGGTTCTACTCTACGCCGTGCCGCTTCGCCGTCCAGCCTACTCCATCCCACGGCGCTTGTCAATCGCTGGGTGAACGTATACCCCGACCGCATCCCTCCTACCGGAAGCGGCATCGACGCCCGGTGCTAGAATCGACGGTAACGCCGCCCTGAGCCACCGGCACAGGGTGAGCGCCCGATCGGAGGTGAATCGATGGCGCATCCTTTCATCGAGCGGCTGTCTCGCGGCCCAATCCTTTGCGATGGCGCGATGGGCACACAGCTCTACGAGCGTGGCGTTCCCCTGGAGGCGTGCTTTGACGAGGTCAATCTCTCGAACCCCAAGCTGGTGATCGATATCCACCGGGACTACATCCTGGCCGGTGCCGAGATCATCGAAACGAACAGTTTCGGTGCCAACCGGTTCAAGCTGGAACAACACGGGCTCGCATCCCTGGTACGGCAGATTAACCGCCAGGCCGCCCGCAACGCGCGTGAGGCCCGCGAAATCACTGGCCACCCGGTGTTCATCGCAGGGTCGATCGGCCCAACCGGACGCATGCTCGCCCCGATCGGCACCACGCCTCCCGACCACGTGCGCGATGCCTACCGCGAGCAGATCGAGGCGCTGCTCGAAGGCGGCGTCGACCTGCTTATCATCGAGACCATTTCCCAGCTCGATGAAATGCGCCAGGCCGTGCAGGCAGCTCGCGACGTCTGTGACCTGCCGATCGTCGCGCAGATGACGTTCGCCTCGGATGGCCGTACGATTCACGGGCATACGCCGGAAGAGGTGGTCGCTGCCCTGATGGAACTCGGCGTCACGGTCGCTGGCGTCAACTGCAGCGTCGGCCCGCGACCGACGCTCGAGGTGCTGAGGACGATGCTGAGCGCGAGCAGGGGCCGGATCCCCCTGTCGGGTCAGCCGAACGCCGGCTGGCCGCGACAGGTGGGAAACCGTGTCATCTTCACCGCTTCCCCAGACTACTTCGCGGACTACGCGCGAGAAGCGATGAGCTCGGGCATCAGTCTCATCGGCGGTTGTTGCGGGACGACTCCGGCACACATCCAGGCGATGCGCAGTGTGATGGATGTGCTGCAAATCCCAGGTTCCCCACGCCCCCCGGTGATCGAGGTCAAGCAGCGCCGGCCGCGAGAGCCGCTCGCCCCCGAAGAGCCCACCAAGCTGGCGCAGAAGCTGGGCCGCGAGTTCGTGGTCAGCGTCGAGATCGACCCACCGAAGGGGCTGAACCCGCGCAAGGCGCTAGCTGGAGCGCAGCTCTTGAAAGAGGCTGGCGTCGAGTTCATCAACGTCGCTGATAGCCCGATGGCCCGCGTCCGCATGAGCGCGCTCGCCCTGTGCGCCCTGATCCAGCAGGAGGTCGAGGTCGAAACGATCCTGCACTTCACCACGCGGGATCGGAACCTAATGGGGCTCCAGTCAGACCTGATCGGCGCCCACGCGCTCGGCATCCGCAACATCATCGCACTGACGGGCGACCCGCCCACACTGGGCGACTACCCACACGCCACGCCGGTCTATGACGTCGATTCGATCGGCCTCGTCAAGATCATCAAGCAGTTTAACCGCGGCCTGGACGCTGGCGGCGCGTCGATCGGCCAGATGGCGAGCTTTACCGTTGCCGTGGCCTGCGACCCGACCCGCCCTCACCTCGACGAGGAGGTCGACCGACTCCACCAGAAGATTGAAGCAGGCGCCGATCTGGTGATGACGCAGCCGATCTTCGCTATTAGGGTCTGGATCGACTTCCTGAAGCGTTACGAGGAGCGATACGGCCCCATCGGCGTACCGGTGCTCCTCGGTATCCTCCCCCTGCAGAGCCACCGCCACGCCGAGTTCCTGCACAACGAGGTGCCCGGTATCACACTGACCGACGAGGCCCGCGAGCGGATGCGGCTGGCAGGCCCCGAAGGGCGGCGCGAAGGGGTCAGGATGGCGCAGGAACTCCTGCTCGAGGCGCGCGAGCTCGTTCACGGCGTCTATCTTATGCCCTCATTCGGGCGATACGAGGTCGCAGCCGAAGTGCTCGAGGTTCTACCGGATCGGCGACTGGTGGTGCCCCAGAAGGGATGACCTGCCCGCGGCCAAGTCCAGATGGTGGCAGCAGCCTGCTGTCGTGCAAGGTGCTGGCATCCCACCTCATGCCCCGCCCCGCAAGGCGGTGATGTCACCGAGCGCGGCCAGCACCCGACGGAGCTCTGGCTCGTGCACCCAGCCCATGTGGCCGATACGGAGGATCTTGCCCCGCAAGCGCCCCTGGCCGGCGTTCACTTCGATGCCATGGCGCGTCCGCAGCCCCTGGACGACCGTGTCGGCGTCCAGGCCCTCCGGCGGCAGGAGCGCCGTCACCGTCGGCGAGGCGAACGAGGGATCGGCGAACAGCCGGAACCCCAGTTCTGTCGCGCCGGAGCGAACCAGCTCGGCCAGAGCCCGGTGCCGGGCGAAGACGCGCTCCAGCCCCTCAGCTTCGATCAGGTCGCAGGCAGCCTCCAGTGCGTAGAGCAAGGTGAGCGGGGCGGTCGAGGGCATGTCGCCCGTCTCCGCCTGCTCGCGGTACTCCCGAAGATCCCAGAACGCTCGAGGGAATCGCGCCGCCTTCGTCGCCCCCCAGGCCCGCGGGCCGACGCCGACGATCACCAGGCCCGGAGGGCACATCCAAGCTTTCTGCGATCCGCTGAAGACGAGATCGACTCCCCAGGCATCCATCTCGAGCGGCATGCCGGCCACCGCGCTGACTCCGTCGACAAGGAGGAGCGCGCCGTGCCGCCGTACCAGATCACCCATCTCCGCGAGCGGGTTCGCCACCCCGGTCGAGGTCTCGTTGTAGGTGTAGAGCACGGCCTTGACGTCCGGATGCGCTTCGAGCGCCGGCCGGACGTGCTCGACCGTGGCTGCATAGCCCCACGGCACCTCGACCCGCACGACCTCCAGCCCGAAGCGCTCGGCCACCCGCGCCCACCGTGCCCCGAAGTCCCCGTTGACGACCGCGAGCACCCGGTCTCCCGGGGAGAGGGTGTTGACCAGCGCGATCTCCCACCCGGCCGAGCCGGTGCCTGGCAGGACGAGCACGCTCCCCTCGGTCTGATGGATTTGCACCAGTCGCTGCAGCAGGCGTTTGAAGAATACGCGGAAAGTGTTGCCACGGTGGTAGATCATCGGCCGCTGCATCGCCTGCATGACGGCCGGGGGGATCGGGGTCGGCCCGGCGATCCGGAGATCGGTTACGCGCATGCTTGCTCCACGTCCCCATTCGCTCGCCCAACACCGCGCGGGAGCGGCGCCGTCTCCGCTCCCGCCCCCGGTAGTGTACTCAGTGGCGTCCCGCACGTGGCAAGCTGGTCGACCCGCGCGAAGTGGTTCAGGTGAACGCCGCCCGTTACTCTTCGAGAACCGGCAATGTCACCCGAGAGGCGAAATCGTGCTGGTGCAGGACGAGCTGCGTCGCCACCCGCGCGGCCGCCGCCCCTTCAGCTCCGAGCTCGCCACCGGTGTTCAGGTTGCGATCCCAGTGCGGGAAGTCGCTGCTCGATACCTGCACGCGGATCTGGTGGCCTCGCCGGAACACGTGCGCCGTCGGGCCGAGGTCGATCCGGTACTCGTAGACCTCGCCAGGCGTGATCAGCTTCGGCTGGCTGAGCGACTCACGGTAGCGCGCACGGATGATCCCCTGCGCGATATTGATCGATTGTCCGCTCGGGCTGACGTCGCAGAGCTTCACCGTGAAGTCGGTATCGGGGGCCGAAGAGGCCGCGTACAGCGTGGCCTGCACCGGCCCCACCACCATGAGCTCTCGTTCGAGCGGAGCCGAGGTGTACACCAGCACGCCGTTGGAGAGTTCGACGGCTGTCTGATCGGCCGGCCCCATCGGGGCGACTGTGGGGAAACAGCAGGAGCGTCCGCCAGCGCTGGGTGTCGGGAAGATCGGATCGTAGGTGAAGACATCCGGTGGCTCACCGCCGGGCGGCTCCAGGTTCAGCCGGCCGTTGCCGTTGACCGAATTGGCCGCACCTGCGCTGTGCAGGTAGAAGTGGCGCTCGCTCACGCCAGGTGGCGGCCAGTCGTCGAAGTCGCGCCACTCGTTGATGCCCATCACGAAGGCAGTCACCGGTGAGTCCAGCACACCGGTGTCTTCGTCCAGCAGGAACTGCTTGAGCCAGCGCGCCTGCCACAGATCGACGATGTTGCGCGCTTCGGGCCCGAAATCGACGCAGCCGGTCACCTGGCCCCACGGAATGTGATACCAGGGGCCGACGAGCAGCTTCTGCGCCCGGCGTGCCGCCTCGTCGCCGGCCTCGCGACGCAAGCCGGTGAAGTTCTTCACCGTACCGCTGACGAAGATATCGTACCAGCCCCCGATGTGCAGGGCGGGCACCGTGATCCGCGAGTAGTCTGCGTCGATGCTCCAGCGACGCCAGTAGTCGTCGTAGCTGGAGTGCGCCAACCAGTCGAAGAAGTACGGCGCCAGCCCGCTGGACGCGAGCGGCGGGTACTGCTTGAGCGGCAAGAAGCCGTACCAGGCCGGGGCCTGGAAGAACGCAGCGGCGAGCTGTCCCGTCAGCGCGTCGTCACCGCGCCGCTTGGCGGTATCGATCGCGAGGTATGTCGCCCAGGACGCGTTGAACGCGAGCGCGAAGGCGCCTCCGTTGTAGGCCCAGCCCTCGTAGTACTGCGAGGCGGTCAAACCGGGGCAGATCGTCCGCAGGCTCGGCGGCTGCATGGTCGCTGCCAGGAGCTGGGTCGCGCCGACGTACGAGAACCCGTACATCCCGACGCGCCCGTTGGCGCCGGGCAGCGAGGCGGCCCACTCGACGGTGTCGTAGCCATCCTCAGCCTCGAATTGGAAGGGGTAGAACTCCCCCTCCGAGCGCCAGCGCCCGCGCGTGTCCTGGACGACGACCATGAAGCCCTGCCGGGCGTACCAGGCCGGGTGGTGATAGGTCAGGTTCTCCGCCTGGCTCTTATCGTACGGCACTCTCATCAGGAGTACCGGGAAGGGCCCGCCGCGCGTGGGCCGGTAGACGTCGGCATAGAGCGTGGTGCCGTCGCGCATGCGGGCCGGCACGTCGTACTCCACGGTGATGTCCATGTGGCGACGGTAGACCGCGTCCAGCGCCATGGCCACGTCCTCTCTCAGTCACGTTGAACAGCCGCTCCGACGCTATAGCGGTTGAGGCTGGCTGTCAAGGCCGCTGGCCGGGATCGGATCGCGGCCAGCTAGTCTCCGGTCGCCCGCTGGCTCACCGCGAGGATGAAAGCATGGACAGTCCAGAAGAGGATAGCCATGTGCGGGAAGCTGATGTTGAAGAAGTAGTGGTCGAACAGCCCGATAAAGAGTGCCGCGCACTGTGCGCCCACGAGCGCCAGGAGCAGGTCGCCCTCGACCCGATCCCTCACATGGCGCCAGGCCCGCAGCCCGGCCAGCGCGATCGAGCCCACAGCCAGCAGAAAAGCGGCCAGCCCGACGATCCCCATCCGCTCGGCGATCGTCAGGTAGATGCTCGAGACGCCTGTCCAGAGCGCGATCGTCGGCGCCTCGCCGAAGCCGACCCCGAAGAGCGGATACTCGCGAATGATCGCGAGCGCGGTGCGATACTCCTCTAGCCGCATCCTGGTCGCCGGGTCTTGCAGCGTGAAGCCCAGCCAGAGCCGCTGGAAGAACGCCTGGCCCAGCCCCAGTGTGAGGGCACCAGCGAGCGCGCCGATGCCGGGGAGAAGCATCCAGCGATAGCGCAGGACGGCGGCCAGCCCGATGCCGGCGGCCGCTCCCAGCCAGCCGGCGCGCGAGTAGGTCAGGAGCAGCGCGGGGGCGACCACCGCCGCGGCACCCCAGCAGAGCCAGCGTGGCAGCAGTGGCCGCCGCGCGATCCCTTGCACCACTGCCAGCACCAGCACCACTGCCAGTAGCCCGGCAAAGGAGTTCGGATCTACCGAGGTGCTGGTCAAGCGCATCGGCTTGGCCGGGTCGTCCTCGATGTAGCGGACGATGCGGTCGCTGGGATAGCCGTAGGGAATCAGTCTCGCCAGCGCCAAGAGCGTGATCCGCGGGCCAGCGGCGTAGAGGGCCAGTCCAACGAGCGCGGCCAGCCCACTGGCTGCCAGCAGCACGGTGAGCAGCCGGCGCGCGTCGTCGAGCGCCTGCGTCGTGCTCCAGACCACGTAGAACAGCAGCACGCCGAAGATGAACTTCATGTAGTCGTGGTACGTCTGCGTGGTATAGCCCCGCCCTAGCCCGAGCACGAATGCGAAGAGCGTCACGAGCAGCAGCAGGGCCACCCATAGCCCGGCGACGTGCGACGGCAGCACCCGGTCGCGTCGAAGTAGGAGCGAAAGAAGCCAGACGGCTAGTACCGCCGCGCTCGCCGTCTCCAGGAGCGAGGGCGTCAGCACGACCTTGACGGGGATCACCGCGAACGGCAGCAGCGCGGTGATGGCAAGCACCACCCAGAGCCCGGCCCGCGCATCGCTGGCGATCGCGATCCCGGCCACCGCCGCGCCCAGCAGCCCGGCAGCCGGGATGGGGCCGAGCGTCGCCGCCACCAGTCCGATCAATGCCCCACCAGCGACGGCGCCGACGACCCCGAGCGCGGTCACCAGCCGCCGCGGGGCCGGTACCGTCGACGCTGGCCAGGCCGGCAAGCGGATCTCCCAGATCCGTTGTGGTAGCCCTGAATCGTATGTCGACTGAGCGCGCTCGCTCCTCATGCGTCATCCCAGCACCGACGACGAGTTATCCCCGCTCCCCAGTGAGGATCATACCCGTGCCCGCCAGTAACACCACCCCGTATCCGACCACAATCGCAAGGATTCAGCCCTGCTTGAGCTTTCTGTCAATCCGAACGTCTCCGGTGCGTGCTATCCTTGGGCTAGTAGTGGCCGTACCCACGGGCCGCTGGCTCGTTCGACTCGGAGAGGACGAGCTCGTGGAGGACGCCCGTACCATGAGATCGCCCCAGGACTCGCTCGACCGTTGCCCCCTTGCACGGACAGCGTCGATCATCTGCGACGTCTGGACGCCGCTGATCATCCGCGACCTGGCGAAGGGCCCGAAGCGCTTCACGCAGTTGCAGCGGTCAGTTACCGGTATTAGCCCGAAGACCCTCTCGACGAGGCTCAAACAGCTCGAACAGCAGGGCGTCATCCAGCGTCTCGCCGATCCCGCGTCGGCTCGCCCCCGCTACGAGCTGACGCCGAAGGGCCAGGCACTGGTACCACTGATCCGCGACATGCGTGCCTACGGCCGAGTCTGGTTACTCGGCGACCCGGCAGGTCGGCGCGACGAGGGGCTTAACCCGAGCGCGGCGATGCCAGCGCGATGAGCGCGGCCAGGAGCGTAAGCCGCGCCGGGATGCTCTCCAGCTCGATGTACTCCTCCGGGCTGTGCGGCCCGCGCCCCACCGGCCCCAGGCCATCGAGTGTCGGCACCCCGATCGCCGTGGTGAAGTTCCCGTCGCTCCCGCCCCCGCTCGTCAGCTCGACGAACGGGAGTCCGAGAAGCTCGACGATCTGCCGCGCCAGTTCCAACAGCGGCAGCGTGCCGGCCAGCTTCTCCATCGGCGGCCGGTTCAGTCCACCGCTCACCTCAGCCCGGGTTTCCGGCACCCACGACCGCGCGGCAATCTCGCGGATGGCCTGATCCACCCGCGTCGCCTCGTCGCGGCTGGGTACCCGGACGTCGATCTCGGCCGTGGCTAGCTCAGGGATGACGTTCCGCCGCGTGCCACCGCGCACCACAGTGACGTTGACGGTGGTGCCTTTGTCTAAGTCATTGAGCTCGTGCCACTGCACCGTCTTGTGGGCCAGCTCCAGGACGGCGCTGCGCCCGTCTTGCGGGGCCGCGCCAGCATGCGCGGCGCGGCCGTGTACCGTCACCGTGTACATCCCCACACCCTTGCGCGTCGCCAGCACCCCGCCGGGTTCCCGCCCCGGCTCCAGCACGTAGACAGCATCGACCGTGCGCGCGGTCTCCTCGATGAGCTGCCGCGAGGTGGGTGATCCGACTTCCTCGTCGCTGTTCAGGACGAAGACCAGATCCGGCCGAGCGAGGTCGGAGAAGCCGGCGAGCAACTCCACTGCGTGGATGCCGAGCACGAGTCCCCCCTTCATGTCGAGCACTCCGGGCCCGTAGGCCCGGCCCTCGCGCACCGCCAAGGGGCGCGTGGTCGCTGTGCCAGCCGGGTAGACCGTGTCGAAATGTCCCAAGAGCATCAGGCGCCGTCTTCCGTCGCCAGGTAACGTCGCCACCAGGTGGTTCCCGAAGCCGGGTGCCGGGCATCGCTCCACACGCCAGCCGCCGCGCTCGAGCATCGCGGCGAGCTCGTGACCGACCTCGTTCACCAGGTGGACATCGAGGGTGCCGCTGTCCAGGTTCACCAACCGCGTGAGATCGCGCAGGTATTCCTCGGCCCTGTGCTGCGCTCGCGCGTGCAGGCGCGCGACCAGCTCGCCCCGAGGCGATGACGCCACCTGCTCCATCGGAGCCTCCTCACCCGATCAGGATCGGCTCGCGCTGCGGCGGCGCCAGAAACTCGCAGCCGCTCGCGTGGACGATGACTTCTTCTTCGAGACTGACGCGGCCATAGCCCGGCACGCTCACCCCGAGTTCCAGCGTATAGACCTGATCCGGCTCCACCCGCTCGTACGGCCGCTGGCCGTAACGCTCCCACCGCGGCCCGAGCAGGCAGCCGCCGTCGTGGACAGCCCGCCCCACCTGATGCCCGAGCCCGAACCTCCACTCCTCGGCCCCGGCCCGCGCGAACAGCTCGCGGGCGACTTGATCGACCTCCCAGCCCATCACGCCCGGGCGCAGCGCCTCGGCCGCCGCCTGGATGGCCCCGGCGACCAGATCGAACGCCCGCAGCACGGGCTCGGGCGGGGCCGTCTCGCCCTCGGCCAGAAAGTAGAACGTCCGCTGCATGTCCGAGCAGTAGTCCTCCTGCCGCACGCCGAAGTCGATCGCCAGAAGCTGCCCGCGCTGGATGGCGATGTCGGTGGGGCCGACGTGGCCGACCGGAGAGTCCGGGCCGGCCGTGACGGTGGGGCAGTAGCGCGGATCCCAGGCCGTCTCCAGCCCGCGCTCGCGCACCTGCCGGTGCATAAAGGCCGCGATCTCCCGCTCGGTCAGGCCAGGCCGCAGCCAGGCCCGCAGGGCGTCCCAGATCTCCAGCGTCGTCGCGACCGCCTGGCGCAGGCGTCGCTGCTCCTCCGGCGACTTGCGGCCCCGCACCCGCCGGGCAACCTTCCCGCCGCTAACCACCCGCGACCAGTACGGCGTGGAGGCCAGGATATCCTGGAGCAGGAGATAGAGCCCGTGGGTGAGGCCGTCGGCCAGCACGTCGTCGCGGGAATAGTTGAGCGCGACGGTTCGGGGATCGTAGCGCTCGAGCGCCTCGAGCAGCGGCCGGCTCAGGCCCTCCACGTAGCCGACCACGTTCTGCCAGGCGCCGGTCTGGCGGATGTTCTCGACGTCGCCGGTGCCGACGATCGCGGTGTGCTCGCCCGTCCGCGAGATCAGGAAGGCCGATTCCCAGGTCACGCTGGTGCCGACCACCAGCGGCAGGCTGGGGTCGCCGATCACGTCGCTCTCGCGGGCCAGGAGCAGCCAGAGGTCGATGTCCAACTCCTGCAGCACCTGCGTCGCCTGGGCCAGCTTCTCCCGCACCAGATTGGTCGCGCTCATACCACGTCCCTCTGTGTAGCGACCCACGCTCCGAGGCCAGCCAGAGTACCATGCGCGGCGTGGCTCCAGCGTCGCCCTCATACCGCCGCACGTGAGCCGCCAGGGCTCGTCGTCCTCGCGAGGCAGGCTAGCAGGCCGGCTCCTCGCGGTCAATCGCGGCCGCTCTTTCCAGTCACCGCCTTGCAGTCTCGACCGACGGCACCTATGCTGTGTGGCACAGGTGGATAGACCACCACGCCACCAAGTCCCATCCACCTTCCCGGAGCCAGCACCCCGTCGACAGGAGGTCACGTATGAAGCGGGTCGTTATTCTCGGCGGCGGAACCGGCGGAGCCGTCTCTGCCAGCCGGCTCGGCAAGTGGGGGCAGCCCGGCGAGTTCGAGGTCGTCCTGGTCGACCGGAGCGAGTGGCACGAGTTCCGGCCGAGCTACCTGTGGGTCGCCACAGGCAAGCGCGAGCCTGACGAGATCCGGCGCCCGCTCACGCTGCTCGAGGAACGGTACGGAACGCGCGTGCTGCAGGCAACGGTCACCGGTATCCGTCCCGATGCCAACACGGTCGAAACCGACCAGGGGAGCTTGGAGTACGACTATCTGATCGTCGCCCTCGGCTCGGAACTCGTCGAAGACGCTGCGGTCGCGGGGTACGAGGCTCCCTGGGAGCTGGCGCATGCGCTCGCGCTACGAGAGCGACTGCGCCACTTCAACGGAGGCCGGGTAGTCGTCGGGCCGCTCTCCTGGCCCTACCGGTGTCCACCGGCCCCGTTCGAGGTCGCCTTCATGCTCAAGTATCTCGCCGAGCAACGCGGAGTCGCTGAACGCACGCGGATTACGGTCTTCCATCCGTGGGCCCAGCCGATGGAGACCTTCGGCCCCCAGATGGTGGAGGGCTTTCGCAAGTTCCTCGACGACTTCGGCGTCGGCTTCGAAGGCGCATTCGACCTCGCACGCCACGATCGGGAAAACCGAACCTTCATCTCGTCGGACGGGCGTGCGTTGGAGTACGACTTCGCAGTCATCGTGCCACACCATCGGGCACCTGAAGCGATTCGAACCTCACCGCTGGCGACCGCCGACGGCTACATGGACGTGACCCTGCCGTCAATGCGCTCGCCGCGCTATGACAACGTGTGGGGTATCGGCGACGCGGTGGCGCCCACTATCGGCCTCGGTATGGCCGGCGTCTTCGCTCATTTCCAGGCCGAACACGTCGTCAGCCAGATCATCGACCGCGAGCGCGGTGCCTACCTTGGAGAGCTGTACAACATGGTGGGCATCTGCGTCATGGATACCGGATACATGGGTGCCGCCGTCTGGTGCAACTTCACCGACAAGCTCTTCGGCCGAGCTACGGTGCCGGATTGCCGCTTGCTCGGTGGCATGCGCGCGTTCCGGGCGGTAAAAGTCGGCTTCGAGCGCTACTGGTTTGCCAACCTGTTCGGACACTAGAGGGGAGACCGACATGAGCGGGCACGAGACCACACCAGTCGAACGACTGACCCCGGAACAGCAGCAGCGCCTCGACCGCTTGCTGGCCCGCGTCGCCGCGAATGCCGACGCCATCGAACAGCTCCTGGACACGGTCGAGTTGCTGGCAGCTAGCGGCGTCCTCGCGGGCCTCAACGCGACCCTCGAGGAGTTCGACGAGACCTTCAGCGCCATCAACCGTCCCGAACTCATGGGCATGATCGCCAACGCCATGATGTTACTGGGAGTCCTGAGCCAGCTCCGCTACGAGCCGTTTTTCGACCTGGCGATGCGAGCTCCGGCAGTGATGAACGAAGCCTATCCGCGGTTCCAGCGTCGCACCGAGCGGCTGGGCCTCCGGGAGGCGCTCGACCTCGTACGCAGCCCGGAAATGGCTGCCGCGCTCGAACTGCTCGTGTCTATCCTCCGTGCGCAACGCGGGCAGGCGATCCAGGCCGTCCCGCCTGTACCCCGAACCCCGGGACGCTGAGGGAGTCACGCCTGTTGCGAGCGGGTTCAATCGGCCGGGAACCAGCCGCTACGGGGAAGAGACGGACATGACGAGGCCGACCGCCCACGGTCAGCGTGCCAGTGTACCGAGAGGGAGCCAGATCGCGGGGGAGTGAAGGCCTAGCCGCCGATCTGGCTCATGCCTCGGCCGGTGTTCCGGTCGCCCTCGCGCAGCCCGTGGCCCCACGGCTTGCGCCAGACGCCGAACCGGATCTGCTCGATCAGGTCGTCCTCCGTCCCGCCGGAACGCAGGATCTCGCGCACGTCCACCTCGTCGTTGCGCAAAAGGCAGAGGCGCAGCTTGCCATCGGCCGTCAGGCGGATGCGGTTGCAGAAGGCGCAGAACGGCTCGCTCACCGGGCTGATGAACCCGAGCGTTCCCCGCGCGCCAGGGATCTGATAGACGCGCGCCGGGTCACCGAGCGGTGCCTCCAGCTTGACCAGCTTGCCGTGGACGCGCTCGATCAGCTCGATCGTCTCGGCGGTCGTCACCAGGCCGGTGTCGTGCACCTCGGCGACCCCCTCCAGCGGCATCACCTCGATGAAGCGCATCTGCCAGGGGCGATCGATCGTCAGCCCGGCGAGATCCGGTACCTCGTGGTCGTTCATGCCGCGCACGACCACGGCGTTGAGCTTGATCGGCGTAAGGCCGGCGTCCTCGGCCGCCGCGATCCCCGCCCAGACTTTCTCGATCTTGCCGCCGCGGGTCATCACCTTGTAGCGGATCGGATCCAGGGTGTCGATACTGATGTTGATCCGCTTGAGGCCAGCCGCCTTGAGGTCGTGCGCCATGCGCTCCAGCAGCAGCCCGTTGGTCGTCATCGAGATGTCCTCGATGCCGGGAATACGGGCGATCTCGCGCACCAGGTCGACGACGTGCGGCCGGATGGTCGGCTCGCCGCCGGTGAGCCGGATCTTGCTGAAGCCGATCTTGGCTGCCGCGCGGATGACCGTCAGCAGCTCCTCGTCGGTCAGTAGCTCCTCGCGCGGCGCGAACTTGGCCCCGTGGGCCGGCATGCAGTAGACACAGCGGAGGTTGCAGCGATCGGTGAGAGAGACCCGCAGGTAGGTAATTGGACGACCGTACGCATCGCGAGTGATCCGCTCCCCGGCCCGGGGCACAGCACGCTCGTCCTGGATCTCCGGTTGCGCCAGCACCGGGACGACCATGGGCGTCACTCCTCTCGACCGGCGTCTCGCAGCGCAGTGGAGGTCTACCCCGGTCACAGGGATCGTATCGCTATCGCCACGATAGCATAGATGGGCGCGTTTCGCAACAGTCGGCCGGTGCGCGATTTCCCGGAACCGACGCAGTTGACCACGAGAGTGCCTGGGGGTATAGTTACAGGGATACTCCGAACGGGCCGGGTTGGCCTACCGCACATCGACGCCATGCAGGGCTCCAAGAACATGTCGCTACCGATGCCTCAAGAATCGCCGGCCGGCGTTCCGGCGAACGACGAGACCGATGTATCCACCGTCGCGGCAGTGGTCGCGCTGGCGTGGGAGACGGTCGAACCGTGCTTCCGCCGCTCTCTGCCTGGTGCTGACCTGTCGCTCGTTCGTCGAGCCTACGAGTTCGCTGCCCGGGCTCACGCTGGCAAGTTCCGACGCTCCGGCGAGCCGTATATCACGCACCCGCTCGCGGTAGCCGAGATCCTGGCGCGGTTGCAACTCGATCAGGAGACGATCGCGGCGGCTATCCTCCACGACGTCCTGGAGGATACCGACGTCAGCATCGATGAACTGCGCGAGGTTTTCGGCGAGCGCATCGCCCGGCTCGTCGACGGCGTCACCAAGCTGAGCCAGATCCGCTGGGCGTCCGAGGGCGGGCCGACCGAGCGCGAGAAAGCACGCCAGGCCGAGAGCCTGCGCAAGATGCTGCTGGCGATGGCTGAGGACGTCCGCGTCGTGCTGATCAAGCTGGCCGACCGCCTCCACAACATGCGCACGCTGGATCACCTTCCTCGTGCCAAGCAGCTTCGCATTGCCCGAGAGACCATGGACATCTACGCGCCATTGGCCAACCGCCTCGGTATCGGCCAGTTCAAGGCAGAGCTCGAAGACCTGGCCCTGAAGTATCTCGAGCCACAAACCTACGAGAGCATCGAGCAAGCGCTGCTGCGCCGGGGACGGCACCGCGAGCAGTACCTGCAACAGGTCATTGCCCAGGTCAAGCAGGCGCTCGAGGAAGCCGGTATCCGTGCCGAGGTGACCGGCCGCGAGAAGCACATTACCTCGATCGTGCGCAAAATGCGGCAGAAGAACCGCAGCTTCGACGAGATCTACGACGTGCTCGGGATCCGGGTCATCGTCGACGAGAAGAAGGACTGCTACGGCGCTTTGGGTGTGATCCACAGCATGTGGCATCCGATCCCTGGCGAGTTCGACGACTACATTGCGACGCCGAAAGAGAACCTCTACCAGTCGATCCACACCGCGGTGATCGGCCCGGAGGGGATTCCGCTCGAAGTACAGATCCGCACGCACGAGATGCACCAGCTCGCCGAGTACGGCATCGCAGCCCACTGGCGGTACAAGGAGGGTGCCCGGCCCGACCCCACGGTCGAAGCCAAGATCGCCTGGTTCCGGCAACTGCTCGAGTGGCGAGACGAGATCGTCGACGCCCAGGAATTCGTCGAGTCGATCAAGACCGACATCTTCCCGGAGATGATCTACGTCTTCACGCCCAAGGGCGACATCATCGAGCTGCCGGCCGGCGCGACACCGGTCGACTTCGCCTACCGGATCCATACCGAGGTCGGGCATCAGTGCGTCGGAGCCAAGGTCAACGGGCAGATCGTGCCGCTCAACTACAAGCTGCAGAGCGGCCAGGTCGTCCAGATCATGACCTCGAAGGCGCGCGTCGGCCCGAGCCGCGACTGGCTCATCCCGAGCAACGGCTACGTGACCACGGCGTCGGCCCGCGAGAAGATCCGCCAGTGGTTCCGCCGCCAGCAGCGCGAGGAGAACATCGCGCAAGGCCGACATCTCCTGGAGCAGGAGCTGCGGCGGCTGGGGGTGGAGCTCAAGCCCGACGACGTGCTCAAGCTCTTCCCCCGCTATCAGAAGCTGGAAGACTTCCTGGCCGCCATCGGGTACGGTGCGGTCAACCTCCAGCAGATCGCGGCCAGAATCGCCGAGCATGAAGATCGTAAGGCCTTGACCGGGCCAGTCACGGCACCCGCACCGGCCCCGAGCCTGCAGGTCACCGGCATCGGTGACCTGTATACCCGGCTGGCGAGCTGCTGCAAGCCGGTCTTCGGTGACCCGATCGTCGGGTACGTGACCCGGGGCCGCGGCGTGACTGTCCACCGGGCTGATTGCCACAATGTCCTGCACGCAAGCGAGCCGGAGCGCATCATCCAGGTCACCTGGGGCGAGACGCCCCAGCGCTATCCGGTGACCATCCGCATCGAGGCATGGGATCGGGTCGGGCTGCTACGCGACGTGACCACGCTGGTCGCCGACGAAGGGGTCAATGCGCTCGCGGTGATGACCAACGTCCACCCCGACCGCACCGTGACGATCTTGATGACGCTCGAGGTCGCCAACGTGCAGCAGCTCAGCCGGGTGCTGCAGAAGCTGGAAGGCGTCCGCGACGTCTACGACGTCCGCCGCGAGACCGCATCCGCGCCCGCGGCCGGGCCCGCTGATAGCGCGTGACCTCAGCGGCCGGCAGCCGCAGGGAAGCCCTCACGATGGGCGCAGGAGCACCTTCACGACGTCGTCTCGGCCCTCGAGGAGCCGTTCGAACCACACGGCGCCATCTTCCAGGGGTGCGGTAACGATTCGCCCTGGCAACCGGACTTTACCCTGGTGCAGCCAGCGCAACGCCGTTGCGAAGTCCGCTGGCGCATACGCGAACGACCCCGTGCACTCGATCTCCCAGCGGACGATCGCGTTGACCTGGAGCGGAGACTCCGGGTCATGGAGCCCGAAGAAGACGACCCGTCCGCCGGGACTCACACACTCGAGGCAGAGCCGGCGCGTTGCTGTCGTTCCCACCGCGTCGATCGCGACGTCCACGCCAGCACCGCCCAGCCGCTCGCGTATCTGCTGGAGCACATCGTCGCCAGGGACAATCCCGAGAGCGCCCATCGTCTCGGCGTAGTGGAGACGGTACGGGTTCCGCTCGACCGCGACCAACCGCTCGACGCCGTGGACGCGCAGCACCTGGAGCATCAGCAGGCCGAGCGGGCCCATGCCGACGACGAGCACGGTCTGCCATGGTCGTGGATCGGCCTGCTGCACGGCACGCACGGCACATGCCGTGGGCTCGGTCAGCGCCGCTCGATCGAGCGGCATCTCGGGCGGCAGCGGGTACACCGCGCTGGCCGGCACCGCCACGAACTCGGCGTTGCTGCCGGGCAACGAGGCGCTCAGCAGGCGCCGCCGAGGACAGAGGTGCGGGCGGCCGGTGAGACACAGGCCACACTCCTGGCAACCGATCAGCGGGTTGACCGTTACGGGTTGACCGGTCGCGAAGCGGCCTTCGACGCCCTCCCCCAGCCTCTCGATCCAGCCGGAGAACTCGTGGCCGAAGATCAGCGGGGGACGGCGCAGCTCGTTGTGGCCGAGGTAGCCGCTAAGCTCCGAGCCGCAGATACCGGAGTAAGCCACCCGGACGAGCACCTCGCCCGGCCCAGGCTCGGGCACGGGGACGTCGCGGATCCGGAGGGTGCGAGGCGCCTCGTAGACCAGTGCCTTCATCTCCCGTGCTCCCATCGGCGCTACACTCCTGGATACCCTCGACTATGCTTCGCCAGGCTGCTCGGCTGCCTCCTCCAGGCCCAGCTTGCGGGCCAGGCGCTCACGCTTGGTACGGCGGCGACGCGACCGGGCTGCCTCGCGCTCTGCCTCCAGCGCCGCCTCGTCCCACACCAACTCGAGGTCGGCAACGTGCACCACGTCGCCCGGCTGGATGCCCAATTCCTCGAGCTTGCGCGTGATCCCCCATTTCCGCAGCAGCGCCTGGTAGCGGTCGACCGCTTCCTCGTTGGTGAAATCGGTCATTCGCGTGAGCCGCTCGATCTGCGGCCCGCGCAGCACGAAGTGGTGGCGCGAGAGCCGCTCCGCCTCCCAGTAGTCTTCGCGCTGGCTCGCGAGCGTGTAGACCCGGCGGCGCTGCTGGTCGACTGGGGACGGCTTCGGTATGGTCTGGAGTTGCTCCCAGACGTGGAGCAGCAGGTCTTGCACTCCCTCACCAGTCGCAGCCGAGATTGGGAAGACCGCGTAGCCGCGGGCACTCAGCTTCTCGCGCAGGCGCGGCACGTTGGCACGCGCCTCCGGTAGGTCGATCTTGTTGATCGCCACCACCTGCGGCTTACGGGCGAGTTCGGTGGAGTACGCAGCGAGTTCTTGGTTCACGGTCTCGAAGTCCTGCAGCGGATCCCGACCTTCCAGCCCGCCTGAACCGTCGAGCACGTGCACCAGCAGCCGCGTGCGCTCGATGTGCCGCAGGAACTCGTGCCCGAGCCCCGCGCCACGTGCTGCACCGGCAATCAGCCCCGGGATATCGGCCATCACGAACGACCCGCCGTCGCGTCCGGGGATCGTTACCACCCCGAGGATGGGCTCAAGCGTGGTGAACGGATACTCGGCGATCTTCGGCCGAGCCGCTGTGCAGGCAGCAAGCAGCGTCGACTTGCCCGCGTTCGGCATCCCCACCAGCCCGACATCAGCCAGGAGCTTGAGCTCGAGCCGTAGCCAGCGCTCCTCGCCCGGCTCGCCTTTCTCCGCCATCCGCGGTGCCTGTCGCGTCGGTGTCGCGAAGTGCCGGTTGCCCCGCCCGCCTCTGCCACCGCGCGCGACCAGCAAGGTCTCACCAGGCTCGATGAGGTCGCCGAGCAGCTCACCGGTCTGGTCGTCATAGACCATCGTGCCCGGTGGTACGTCGATGTAGAGGTCGGCGCCGTCGCGGCCGTTCTGGTTTTTGCCCCGGCCCGGCTCGCCCGATTCGGCCCGGAAATGTTGCTGGTAACTGAAGGCCACCAGCGTGTTCAGTTGCGGGTCGACCCGAAGGTAGACGTTCCCTCCGCGCCCTCCGTCGCCCCCGTCGGGCCCACCCTTGGGTACGTACTTCTCGCGCCGGAAACTGATCGCCCCGTCTCCGCCGTCTCCCGCTTTGACGAAGATCTTTGCCAGGTCGTAGAACATAACTCCCTCGTGTCCGGCTGGCGCTCGGTTCAATCATACCGGGTCGCGCAGGCTGAGCTGGCGGTGGACACATCCACCGAACCGGCGGGCGCACCGTCCAGATCGAACGCGGCACCCGGCACAGCGCCTTGCGCTCCGCGCCACCATGCCATACAGAAAACGCGAACTCGAGAGGCCTGAGCGACAGGGTCGCAGGCCCGCCTCCCCGATCGCCTGGCGGTGCTCGGCGGATCCGCGCTACTCGTCCTCCACCACGATCGGGATCTCGGTCACCTGCCCGTCGACGATGCGGAAGGCACGCAGGTCGGGCTGGTCAGGGTCGGCCAGCGAGCAGATCAGGTGGTAGACGTGCGGCCAGTAGGCCGCGAACTCGATGTCTGTGCGCGATGGTCTGGCCGGCGTGGCTGGATGCGAGTGGTAGTTTGCCAGGTGGTCCAGCGCCTGCGCCTCGATCTCTCGTAGAGCCCGAAAGAGCTCCTCCGGATCCATAAAATAGCGCTCCGCGGGTAACGTCGCCGGGTCAGCACCGGCACGCGGCATCAAGCCGCGCTCTGCGAACAGGTCGGCGGCCTGGTCTGCCCGGTTCGTGATCGGATAGACACGCTCGACGCGGTCGCGCTTACCGGCCAGGAGACCGCAGCACTCGAACGGCGCTTCCCGCCGGGCATGCTCGATGATCGCCTCGTAGCACGTGCGGGGCAGGCGGATCATTGCCCTCCCGCCATCGCCGGAATAATCCCCACCTCGTCACCATCGCGCAGGGGAGTCTCGAGCCCCTCGAGCGAGCGGACGTCGCGCCCGTTGACGAAGACGCTCACGAAGCGGCGCAGGCGGCCGTCTGGTTCACAGATGCGGTCACGGATGCCTGGGTACTCCGCGTCGAGCGCCGCCAGAGCCTCGGCGACCGTCCCTGCCTCGACCTGGACTGACGCCTGCTCATTGGTAAAACGGCGCAAGGGTGCCGGGATCAGGATCGTAACTGCCACCGTGACTCCTTTCCTTGAGAACTACAGCCGTTCACTGCCAAAGTTGCGTACTCAGATACTTGACCCCGCTATCGGGCAAGATCGCCACCACGACCCCGCTGCGTAGCTCTCGCGCGACCCGGATCGCCGAGACGATCGCCGCCGCTGCCGAGGGGCCGACGAACAGGCCCTCCTCGCGCGCGAGCTGCCGGGCCATGGCGAACGCTTCGTCAGTATTGACCAGCTCCATCCGGTCGACGAGCGACGGGTCATAGATCGCCGGAACCATCGCTGTCGGCAGGTGTTTCAAGCCCTCCAAGCCGTGGAAGGCATCGTCGGGCTGGACGCCGACGAGCACGACATCCGGATTCGCCTCCTTCAGTCGCCGGCCCGTACCCATCATCGTGCCGGTCGTACCCAGGCCGGCCACGAGGTGAGTCACCTCACCAGCGGTCTGTTCCAGGATCTCGACGCCGGTACCCTCGTAGTGCGCCAGCCAGTTGGAGGGGTTGCTGTACTGGTCAGCGTAGAAATACCGGTCAGGCTCTCGGGCAGCCAGCTCGCGCGCCATCCGGATCGCGCCGTCCGTGCCTTCGTAGGGGTCGCTGAAGATCAGGTGCGCTCCGTAGGCCTGCAGGATCCGCCGTCGCTCGTCGCCGATGCTTGCCGGGACGACCAGCGTCACCGGAAAGCCCCATGCGGCACCGATCATCGCGTAGGCGATGCCGGTATTCCCGGAGGTCGCATCCAGAAGGGTCATACCTGGCCGCAGGCGACCCTCACGCCGGGCGTCCTCGACAATCCGAAGTGCGGCGCGATCCTTGACAGAGCCACCAGGGTTGAACCACTCGGCTTTCCCGAGCACCTGCACGTCCGGGCCAACTCCGGATCGCCTGGGTAGACGCTCGAGACGGAGTAACGGTGTCCGGCCGATCCGTTGGGTCAACAGCTCGCCTTTGAGGCAACGCGCGTGCACTCCCATGACCTCCACCCACCGTACCCGTCTCAATCATGCCAGAAACGCTCCTCGGACATCCCAAACGACCGTGCTGCGGCCCTGCCAGCACGCTCAGTCTACGGGCCCCACCACCTGCTCGGAACGCTGGTACACCCGCGGTCATTCCCAGTGCTGCCACCGCGGACACGGGGCGTGCACAGCAGTACAATCCAGGCACCGAGGGGCCTGCTCACACCGCCGGGGTTACGTCGGCTACTCGACTGACCAAGCGGCGGCTGGGTTCAACGTGAACGGGCATAGTACGATAACCGGGGATCAGGTCACCCGCCGAGCGCGTCGTCGACGTGGCGACATCCGACGCGAGACGCAGCGCCAGCGAAAGAGGCCCGACGCGAGTGCAGACCAAAGTCCTCAACGGACGATACCGGCTGGAAGAACTGATCGGCGAGGGGGGCATGGCTGTCGTCTACCGTGCCTACGACCTCGCGCTCAACCGGCCGGTGGCGGTAAAGATCCTCCGTGCCCAGTACGGAAGCGACGCCAACTTCCTCCGGCGGTTCGAGCGCGAGGCTCAAGCTGCCGCTCGGCTCGTCCACCCGAACATCGTCAACGTCTACGACGTCGGCCGCGACGACGGTGTCCACTACATCGTCATGGAGTACGTCCGCGGGCAGACACTCAAGCACTTGATCTTGCGCCACGCGCCCTTCCGATTGGAGCACGCCGCCCACATCGTCGGCCAAGTCGCCGCCGCCCTCGACTACGCCCATCGCCAGGGACTCGTCCACCGCGATATCAAACCGCAGAACATCCTGGTAGACGACCAGGGTGTGGCCAAGGTCACCGACTTCGGCATCGCAAAAGGTCTGACCGACGTCAGTCTCACGGAAGCCGGTGTCGGTATGGGAACGGTGCACTACGTCTCACCCGAGCAGGCTCGCGGCGAAGCGGCGACCCCGGCTTCCGACATCTACGCGCTCGGTGTCGTCCTGTACGAGATGCTCACCGGACGGCTGCCGTTCGACGCCGACAACCCGATCGGCCTCGCCATGCAGCACGTCAACGCGCCCCCGCCGCCGCCTCGGCAATTCAACCCCGATCTGCCCCCGCAGGTGGAGGCGATCGTGCTCCGGGCCCTGGCAAAGGATCCGGCCCAGCGCTACCCTAGCGCCGGGGCGCTCGCTGAGGCGCTGGCGCACTGGCGTGAGCAGCCGATTTCCGTCGCCCGGATCCCGCCGGCCGGGCGAGGCACGAGTGAGCCGACGCGAGCGAGCAGCGCTCGACGACGTTCGGCGCGAGGCTATGGAGCGACTCCTCCTCCCCGTGCCCTGACTCGCGGCGACGAGCTGGGTTGTGCGACCTGGCTGATCGGCTCGACTATCCTGATCGGGATCGTCGCTCTCGTTTTCCTGGCCTTCCGGATGGTCGATCTCAGCCCGCTGGCCGGCGAGCCTCAACCGTCTCCGACGCCGACCGACGTGCTGGCTGGCGCCACCACCCCGGCGCCTGGATCGGTGTCTCCCGTGCCCTCTCCAACGCGCGCCCCTTCGCCTACCCCGTCCGCGACCCCCTCGCCGACACCGTCACCGACCCCAGAGATGGCACTGGTGCCGCAGTTACTCGGTTCCACTCTGGAGCAGGCACGGGCGGCCGCGGCTGTCGGCGATTTCCAGCTCGTCGTCGAAGAAGTCTTCGACGTCGTGACGCCTGCTGGCGTCGTCTTCCGACAAGACCCGCAGGCTGGCACTCCCTTGCCCAAGGGTTCAGAGATCAAGGTCACGGTCAGCAAGGGGCCCGAGTTCGTCACGCTGCCGAATCTGACCGGTCAGCCGTTCACCGAGGCCATCCGCAAGATCCAGGAGCTTGGGCTGAACTACGAGCGGGTGGAGGAGCCAAGTCGCGACGTGGCCGAGGGACTGGTCATCCGCACGGAGCCGTCAGGTCAAGTGCGCAGCGGCCAGACGGTCACGATCTATGTCAGTGTCGGCGACCAGGTGCGCGTCCCCGACGTGTTCCGCATGCCCTACCAGCAGGCCAGGCAGCAGCTCGAGCAAGCGGGGCTCGTGGTGAGAAGCGTGACGCCACAGAGCTGCCAGTACATCCGGAGCCAGGATCCGTCGTTCGATTGCCAGAGCTTCCCCGACGGCGGCGTCGTCAGCGGCACCCTGCAGTGGAATACCTGGGTACCGCGCGGCTCGGTTATCGACATCGCATACTATGACCGCGACGCTGGCGGTTGATCCAGCGCTGCCATGCTCAGAGGCACGCTCGAGCCCTATGGCTCCAGCGAGCGCTCCTGGATCCGACCAGGTGTGTTACGAGCGGCCGCCAGCCACGGTTCGCTGATGGCAGCCCCCGCCGGCTCCTCCTTCGAGCACGCGAGCGCTTCGGGAGTTCGCCGCGGTGGAACGCGCTGGCCTCAAGCGACTCTGGCACCTCTGGACGGAGGTCGTGCGAGACAGTCCGCTGGCCCGCGCTGTGCTCTGGCTGGCCAGCGGACTCGCACTGGGGCTCATCGCTGGCGCGCTGCTCACGCAGTGGTCGCTCGGCGACCGGCTGGTGATAGGCGGAACCAGCCAGGAACTGAGCGTGCTCCTGGAGATCGATGGACAGCGCATCGTCATCGGCGGCGGCAGCTCGCGCTCGGACCTCGTCGACTTCATCGACCGCTCGACGCTCCCCTGGGATCGGCAGGTTGACCTGCTCCTGGTTCCGGCCTGGGACGAGCGGCACCTCCCTGGCGCGCTCGACCTGATCGAGCGTCGACCGGTGCGGGGGATCGTCCTCCTCGGTCTACCTGGAAGCGCGCCAGCCTGGACGCTGCTCGAGCGCGCTGCCCAGGCGAGGCAGATCACCGTTCGCTACGTCGCCGAACCCCAACGAGTGACGCTGGCCGACCTGTTCTGGCTCGAACTCTACCCGGCGGCCGATGGGAACCGAGAGCGAGGCACGCGTGTCCTGATCCACCTCGGCGATGTGCGGGTCGCCGTTGTCGATGCCCCGAAGGACGACCGAGACCAGTGGGCGGCCACGGCAGATGCCCACCTTCTAGTGGCGATGCGGCAACCACCTGCCGGCCTCGGCCCCGTGCCACTCGTAGCACGCCCATTACCTCGCCGCCCGAGTGACTTTGTGCAGATCGATGTCGCCTATGAGCTGGTGCTCGACCGTGGCCAGCGGTCGACCTTTCGGTTCACTAGCCACGAGCTGCGTGTCCCCCTGGCGGAAGTCGAGCGTCCGGCGCCGCTCCTCACTCCTACGCCTTAGCCACCCCCTGAGCACGGGCTCTGGACGGAGAGAACAGAGCAGCGCGAACCTCACGCCCACCAGCGCTTCTCGAGCGGTGTCAGCACCTCACAGCCGTCTTCAGTCACCAGCACGTCGTCCTCGTACGAGGCGCTGCCAACTCCTGGGCGTCCGACGGCCCGCTCGATCGCGAGCACCATCCCGGGCTGCAACACCGTCTCGTCGTCCGGCGTGAGCCAGGGCTCCTCCCACCACATGCCCAGGCCGTGACCCATCGAGGGGAACGTGAGGTTCAACGCCGCCTCGCCGGCTGCATCGAGCTCTTCCTTCGAGGCCGCCAGATGAAACCCGTGCTCCTCCAGCCAGCGGAAGCCAGCGCGCGCCACCTCGCCAGCCGTCACTCCTGGCCGCACGGCTGCGATGCTGGCCTCGACCGACGCGATAGCCGCTTCCAAGATCTCCTTTTGTGCCTCGGACGCCGTGCGGCCGGCGACCGTCGAGCGGCCGAAGTCGTAGTAGTAACCCTCGAAGGCACCGTACATGTCGACGTGGAAGATATCGCCCGGCTCGAGCCTCCGGTAGTGATCCCAGGACGGCAAGCGGCCGTAGGCATAGAACCGGGTGTGCGGCCCGGAGGCGACCGGGTGGTCGTAGATCATGCCGCCTTCGCGGGTGAGCACATACAAGGCTTCGGCCATGACTTCGGCTTCGGTTCGGCCCGGCTGTACCGCTTCCATCATGGCGCGGCAGGTCTTCATCCCGATCTCGCAGGCCTTGCGGATCACTTTGATCTCGTTGGGAGACTTGATCATCCGTAGACGGCTATAGAGGTCTTCGCAGTGAATCCACTGGACGTGCGGCAGCGCCTCGGTGAGCCTGAGGTACGCCCCGGCAAGCATGTAGTCTCGGGCAATCAACCCCACAGGCCCCCGATCCATGCCCAGATCGCGCAGAGCGGTCGCCGCAGCCCGCGGAAGATCGAGCGACACGCGCACGTCGTCCACGACGATCAGGTCGTCCCGATAGTCGGGGATATCCGACAACAGGATCCCCTCGCCCTCGGCAGTGACGATCAGGCCACTGTGCCCGCGCCCGGCCCACTTCGGTGGGTTGTCGGCGAGCTGCGGGAAGGGGGTGTAGTGGTTGCTGAAGTACAGCACCGGGCCGTGCAGGTCGACCGTCCCGCCACCCTTCGACCAGATCAGCACACCGGGTAGACCCCGCTCACGCAACAAGGCAGCGAGCTGCCGGCGCCGCTCGACGAATTCCTCCTTCGGGATCGCATAGTCCTCGGCTCGCATCTCTGGTTCCCCTCGTCAGCCACCACCGAGCCCGTACTCACTCGGGCGGGATCTCGCGGAAGGCGTATTCCACGCGGATGCCGCGCGCCTGCTGAATGTACTTCGCGAGGTAGTAGAGGAGCGCGCCCGCTACCAAGACACCGACGGTGAGCACCTGCACGTTCGGCAGGTAGCGCAGCCCGACGAACGGGTCGAGCCAGAAGACCGCCTCGCAGATGAGCAAGCTGATCAGGCTGAGCACGCCGACGATGCTCATCACCGGCACGTTCCGGAACCGCCAGTTGACCGGTGAGGCCTCGAAGTCGTCGCGACGGCGGAACGGAAAGACGATCGCTGCAATCGCGGTCAACAGGAACGAGAGGATCCAGCCGAAGATCCCGACGATGCTGTGCAGCACGACCTGCCAGGCGTAGAGCGCGAGCGAGATCTCGCCGAGGACGAGCACGACCAGGATCGAGATCACCGGCGTGTGGTAGCGCGGACTGACGTACGCCAGCTTCTCCGGCATGAGCCGGTCGAACGACCAAGCCAGCAAGATCCGAGTACTGGCAAGGAAGTTGATCGGCAGCCAGACGTACGTCCAGAGGAGGAAACCGATCCCCAGCACGAGCACCAGAAGCAGGTTCTTGTACACCATGGCGCCGGCCAGCTCGATGAATGTCGGTGTGAAGTCCAGCCCGAGCGCGGTTGGATCGACCGCACCGATGTGACCGAGCAGGTCGTAGCCGGCCAGGAACTGGAAACCCGCGATGAGCAACGCCATCCAGGCGGTGGTGTACACCACCGATCCTGGCATGCCGAAGATCTGCGCCCGGCGGGCATTCTTGACCTCGCCGCCGATGATGCTCGAGGTGATCGAGTAGAGCACGATATAGAGCGGCAGGCTCAGGCTGAGAAATGTCTGGTACCAGTCGAAGCCCCGCGGCGCGTAGCCGGATTGCGCTTGCGCGACGTCGAGCGCGTTCGCCACGCCGCCAGCGGCGGCCACATATGCGTTCAACCGGCTCACGAACTCCGACCGATCGCTCGCGAACGCGATCACCGCGGCGACGACGATGCCGAGCGTGGCGATGAGGAAAGTCACGTTCTGTACTCGAAAGTACAGCTTGGTACCGAGGATGAAGATGACCGTGAACACTAAGATCAGCGCGCTGCCCGCGAGGAAGATGCCGAGGGGCTGCTGCCAGAAGTCGGCCAGCCGGACGAGATCCGGATTGCCCGTCGCGGCCGCTAGCATGCGAAACAGCGTCGAGAGCCCGTACTGGCCGAAGTAGGCAGCCGGGATCCCGACGTACACCGTCATCCAGACCAGCCAGTTGAAGCTGCTGATAAAGCCGAGCACCGGCGAGAGCGTGCGGCTGATGTAGACGTAGTCACCGCCCGAGCGCGGCATGGCAGCCGCGAAGAGCGCGTAGGTCATCGCGTGGGCCAGCGCCAGGAGTCCGGCGATGATAGCGCCCCAGAACATACTCGCGCCGGTGTAGAAGGCCGGTACGAAGAGGATAATGAACATGACGCCGATGCCGATGTTCTGGTTATTTGTGTTGTAGACGAAGACGTCGAAGAGCGAGATATCTTTGGTCAGGCCGGTCGCCTCACGGACGAACGTCCGTGGCCGTCCCGGGATACCCCCGCCAGTGGCGACGCTCGCCATATGCCCCCTCCCCTGGTATGACTCCGATGATCTCCCGCTCGACGCAATGCCACTGATCACGTGCTCTTGCGCTGTCTGTCCTCGCCACCTCCCACCCCGACTCGACGCCTATCGTCAGGATGCCGAAGACTGATCCTAAAACGACTCGTGTCGCTTGATACGGCACGAGATGACGTCACCCAGAGTCGTGAACCATAGCGATTCTAGTGTGATGTTCCTGGGGTGTCAATTCAGAGGCACTCACTCAGGCCTGGGTCTTCGGGTCGAGCGCGTCGCGCAGGCCGTCGCCGACCAGGTTGAAGGCCAGGATGGTCAGCAACAGCGCCAGGCCGGGAAAGAGTGAAAACCAGGGGGCATTCGTAAGGTGAACCGTCCCATCGCGGATCATCTGGCCCCAGGTGGGCGTCGGCGGGCGTACCCCCAGCCCGATGAAACTCAGGCTCGCCTCCAGGCGGATAGCCGAAGCCGTCCAGAGGCTGGCGAGTACCAGCAGCTCACCGACGATGTTCGGCAGGATGTGACGGAAGAGGATGCGCAGATCCCCGACCCCGATCGCGCGGGCAGCGTCCACGAAGTCTCGCTGCTTGACCGACAGCGCCGGCCCGTGCGCGATCCGCGAGAACCGCGGCGTGATCGTGAGCGCGATGGCGATGATCATCTTCCACAGCCCTGGCCCCATGACGGCCAGGATCAACAGGCCGGTGATGAGGTCGGGAAAGGCGAGCAACACGTCGGTCAGGCGCATCAACCAGTTTTCGACCCGCCCACCGCGGAAGGCGGCGACCACGCCCATCACTGTCCCGGCGACCCCGCCGATCGCGACCGAAAGTACACCCACCAGCAGGGCGATCCGCGTCCCGTAGATGACTCGCGAGAGGATATCGCGACCGAAGTCGTCGCGCCCGAAGGGGTACTCGCGAGACGGCGGCTCCAGCCGGTGGATCGTGCTCTGGGCAATGGGGCTATGCGGCGAGAGCACGGGTGCAGCGATGGCGATGAGGAGCAGGAGCGCGACCATCACCAGCCCCACCAGCGCAGTCCGGTTGCGCGCGAACGCCTGCGTGCGCCTCCAGCGGCGCGTGCGCGGCCCGGTTTCCGGTAGTTCTCGCGCCACAGCCATCACTCGTACCGTACCCGCGGATCGACGACGCCGTAGAGCAGATCCGTCAGCAGGTTGATCACCACGATGACGATGGCGTAGACGACCATGATCGACTGCAGCATCGTGTAGTCCTTCTGCTTCATCGCTCCGATCATCAGCTTGCCCAGCCCTGGGCGGGCGAACACCTCTTCGGTCAGCACCGAGCCACCGATCAGCGAGATCGCGAACAGGCCGATCAGCGAGACCAGCGGGATCATGGCGCTGCGCAGCGCGTGGCCGAAGAGGACGATGCGCTCCGGCAACCCCTTCGCCCGCGCGGTGCGCACATAGTCCTCATGCAACACGCCCAGCACCACCGAGCGCGTCATCCGGGTGACGTAGGCCGCCTCGATCAGCCCCAGGCTGAGGGCCGGCAACACCAGCGCGTGCAGATGGGCTCCTGGTTTGGAGAACTCAGCCGCGCCGAGCGCCGGAAACAGCCGCAACCTGACCGCGAAGAGGTAGATCAGCAGGATACCGAGATAGAAAGCCGGCACCGAAAGACCAGCGAGGGACACTACCCGACCAGCGTAGTCCACGAGCGTGTTACGGCGAATCGCCGTCACGATCCCGATCGGAATGCCGATCACCAGCCCGACCACGATGGCCGCGAGTGTCAGCTCGACGGTGTAGGGCAGGACGTGGCGGATCTGATCGACCACCGGCTGGCCGGTGATGAGCGACTTGCCCAGGTCGCCTCGCAGCAAGTCGGCCAGGAAGCTCAGGTACTGTTGCCAGAGCGGCCGATCCAGCCCCATCCGCTGCCTCAGCGCGCGAACTGCCTCCTCAGAGGCATAGTCACCCAGCGCGGCAGTCGCCGGGTCACCCGGCGCCACGCGGACGATGACGAAGATGATCGTCAGCACCGCCAGCAGCGTCGGGATCGCGAGCAGCAGCCGGCGGACGGTGTAGCGCAGCACGGTCGGCTTCCTCGATCGTTCCCCCTTGTATCGCGCTCAGGCAACGGGCACAAATGGAGCACGCGCCCGTGTCGTATGCACCGAGGGGCCCACACAATGGCTGACGTGCCTTCGTGCCCTCGATCAGTCAGGTCGAACCCCGGCGCGCCAGGCAGGATGCCGGGTCGCGCTCACTACCGGATCGCCACCCGGTGAACGCTGGTACCGGGCAGCATGCCTCCTTTACTTCTGCACCGTCGTCTGCTCCGTGAACCCCGGGTACAGCGCCAGGCTGGCCTTGAGCTCGTGCCCGTAATCGACCGCTTTGGATCGACCGTAGACCTGATTGATGAAGTGCAGCGGGAAGCCGACGGCATCCTGCAAGATCTTGATGTTCGCCTGCTTCCACAGCTCTTCCTGCCGCTTCGGATCCGTCTCGACACGTGCCTGCTCGATCAGGTCGTCGATCTGGTCGTAGTGGGAGAAGTTCGTGTTCGGTTTCGGCCCGGTGACTACGATCGAGTCGGAATGGAAGAACTGGGTCAGGTAGACATCCGCGTTCGGGCGGAAGGCGACGTAGATCACGATCGGGTTGACGTCCTCGCGGATGAGCCGGTGCATCGTGGGATGGTCGACCACGTCCAGCTCGACGGTAATCCCGATCTCGCGCAGTTCTTCCTGCAGTACCTCGTAGTTCTTGCGGTAGGCATCCATCTCCGAGGTGACCATTTTCAGCGTGAAGCCCCCGCCGAGTCCTGCCTCGGCCAAAAGCTGGCGCGACCGGTCGAGATCACGACCGTAGGCGACCCCGGCCTGTCGCGCCTCTTCCTCGGTTAGCCCGCCGCGCATGAACGCGGCCGGCACCACCGAGAACACGTTCTGGGCTACCGGCGGGCCGCCGAAGACCGCCAGGTGCGCGTCGCGGTCGATGGCATAGAGAATCGCCTGCCGTACCCGGACATCGTTCAGCGGCTCGCGCGCCGTGTTCAGGTTGAGGAACGCGACCTCACCGACCCCGAAGACATCGGCTTGCAACTTCGGTTCCTGGTTGATTTTCTGAACCCAGGCCGAGTCGGAAATGCCACTGACAACATCCATTTCGCCGGACTTGAGCGCGAGCTCCCGGCTCGTCGCGTCGCTCATAAACCGGACCTGGACGCCGGCCAGTTTCGGTGCACTCCGGAAGTAGCCGTCGTTCGCCTCCAACTCCACCCGATCCTTCGAGGCGTACGACTTGAACTTGAATGGGCCTGTCCCGATCGGGTGCGTCTTGATCGCCTCGTCGCCCATGGCCTCGACGGCACGCCGACTCACGATGAAGCCGCCGTTGTAGTTGGCGACCTTGGGCAGAAAGAGGGTGGGCGAGAGGGGCCGCTCCAGGGTGATCTTGACGGTGTAGTTGTCCACTTTCTCGAACGTCATCCCGGAGTAATCGGCTGCATATGCCGAGCGATCCTTGTTCGCCGACTTCTGCAAGGAGTACACGACGTCGTCGGCCGTTAGCTCGTATGCGTCGTTCTGCGGCCCGGCGTGCCACATCACGCCCTGGCGGAGCTTGAACGTCCAGACCTGCTTGCCGTCCGCCGTCTCCTCTGGGTCCGGGATCTCCACTGCCAGGTCGGGCTCGAACTGGGTGCTGTCGCCCGGCTTGTAGCGGATCAGCGCATTGAACACCATGTCGACGATGTTGCGGTCTTGCGTGGCTGCGGCGAAGTGCGGATCGAGCGTGGTGATATCGGCCGCGCCGACGCCGTAGTTCAGTACCGCTCGCTCAGCCGCCGGAGTCGGCGTTGCGCCGGCCGGCGTCTGCGCCGCTGTCGGGGTCGCGGCACCCGGTGTCGGGGTCGCTGGCTGAGGTGTAACCCCACCCGGAGCTGGTGTCGCCTCTTGCTGGCGACAGGCTGCGAGCAGTGGGGCGAAGGCCGAGGCAGCCAGGCCGATCGAAGCCATCCGGCGCAACACCGCGCGTCGCGTCATGCGCCGAGTGATTCCCGTGCGCTTCGCCTCGTCCAGTGGGCGATTCGCGTCCATCTGCCGCTCCTCCTCGAACGTTTCGAACCCCGTCGTGCTCACCTCTCGCGGTCTGGGGGTGGTCAACCGATCTCGGCGTCGGAGTCGAGGGCGAGCTGCGATTCCTCTCGACCGGACGCAGTCAGGCGTACCGTCCGATCAGTTCCACCGTTACCGCTCGGGGCGACACAATGAGGACAATGCGCCTCAGCTCATCTTACCGGCACTTCGGGCAAGAGGCAACCTGCTCGGGCCCACGGCCCGTGATTCGCGCTGCGGCGGTATGCTACGGTTGCGGAAGACGAGTCGGACCTGCCTGGCATGGTGCAGGCGACCCGTGCCGCGGGAGGGAGACGACGCATGGTGTTCCAGGATCCCTACTTCCACGCCCAGCAGCGACAGCGCGAGGCGTTCCGCTACGAGCAGGCGCGGCGACAGCTCGCCGCCACACTCGCGGAGCGTGCCCGCAGCTTTCGTGGCCAGGGGCCGCCAGAGTTGAGCGAGGCAGAGCGGGAGGAACGGCAGCGCTGGGTGATCGAGGACGGTCTCGACCTCTATCTGCCGCTGCTGCGCTACATCGTCCGAAGGATCGATCGACACGTGAAAGAGGGGCTGGTCGAGCCTGGTGAGCTCGCTCCCGAGGAACTCGCTGTCGATACGTACCAGCTCGCGTTACAGCGAGTACTCGAACTTCCCCAACGCCCGGAACTCTTCGACTGGCTGCGCCAGCTCGCCAGAGAGGTCGTGCGCACCGCTGCCCTCCAGTGCCATGCTCAACGGCACGAGGCGCAGCCCGTGACAGAGCCGCAGCCAGCGCCAGCGGCTGCGGTCACCGGGATGCTCAAGGAATTGATCGATGCGCTCGCCCGTCCCGACACGCCCCTTCCGGACGATGTGCTGGCACATCCGGACTTGCGCCGCGCGCTCGATCCAGTGCTGGCTCGCCTGCCCGAGCGCTGGCAGGAGATCTTCCTGTTGAGCGCGCTCGACCGCTGGCCAGACGACCGGATCGCTGCCGTGGAGGGCCTGTTGCCCGACGAAGTACGCGCCATCGTCCGCGCGAGCAGCCTGTTCCTGCGCGACTGGCTGCTCGAGGAACTGCGAGAAGCTGGCACCTGATCGGAGAGATGCTGGCGGCATTCCCGCTCGGCCGGTCGTTTGCAGCTCAGCGAAACCAGCCGACACGTGCTGTACCGGTGACCTGGGCCTCAGCCAAGCGCATGCTGCGGGCCCGGGTCACGCTCGAGCCTCACGACCTGCTTGTCACCGGGACACCTGATCCTTGACGTGCTGGATACGGTTCAAGCTTTCTTGCAGTACCTCTTCGACGCGGGACAACAAGTCGATGGCGTACAGATCCACCTCGCCCTTGGCGCGCTTGGCCTGATCCTTGGCCTGCCGCAACATCTCCTCGCAGCGCGCCTTCGCCTCATTGACGATTCCCTGCTCGCTCATGATGTACTGGGCGCGCTCCTGTGCCGTTGAAAGGATCTTCTGCGCTTCCATCTGGGCGTCGAGGATGATCTTCTGCCGCTCCTGGAGCACTCGCCGGGCCTGGCGCAGCTCTCGTGGGAGCGACCTGCGGATCTGTTCGAGGAGAACCAACACCTCGGTCTCTTCGACCATCACGCGGTTGGTAAGCGGTACCCGTGAGCCCCGTGTAATCACCTCTTCTAGCCGTTCGATCAGCTCATTGAGGTCGGCCGCTGGCTCTGCCACCGGATATCCCCGAGCGTCGTCCACGATCGCCATCGCTGCCCTGCACTATCTCCCAATAAGGCTCTCGAACTTCCGAGCCAGTGCTGTCACGACATGGTCAGGCACCAAGCCGGAGACATCTCCACCTAGCCGCGCGACCTCCTTGATCAAGCTCGAGCTGATGAAGGAATTCTGGGAACTCGTCATTAAGCAGACGACGTCGATCTCGGGCGCCAGGTGGCGATTCATGTGGGCAAGCTTGAACTCGTACTCGAAATCGGAGACTGCCCTGAGCCCCCGGACGATCGTCTGGGCCCCCACCGCCCGCGCATAGTCTACGGTGAGCCCCGAGAAGATGTCAACACGAACGTTGGCTAGCCCGGCTAGGGCCTTTTGGGCCATCTCTCGCCGCTCCTCCGGGCTGAAGAGCGGGGGTTTGTCGAGCCGGTCGACCCCCGTGTAGATCCCCACGATCAGGAGATCGAACAGCCGCGCAGCCCGCTGGGCTACATCGATGTGGCCGTTCGTGATCGGGTCGAACGCCCCTGGATACAGCGCGATATGCTTCACTCTTCCGTCTCCGCCGGTAAATCGTCACCCGACTCCTGTCGACGTAACCGGTAGATCGCGACGCAGCTATCACCGTGACACCGATCGCGAAGCTGTTCCAGCCCGTCCAGCGCTTCAGGCAGCGAGACCCGCGGTGAATGGCCAACCACCAGAACTGCCCCGTCGGCCGCCGCTGGCCAGCGGGCGATCGCGACCATCGTATCCACGATGTGCGGGTCAGCGTACGGGGGATCCATGATGATGAAGTCGTACGGCAGCTCAGCTTGAGCGCGGTGCGCCAGGAAAGAAGCGACCGTCGTACAGTGCACCGCCGCCCGGTCGCGAAAGCCGGTATGCTCCAGGTTCTCCCTGATGACCGCGCAGGCTGCCGGGCTCCGCTCGACGAAGTCAGCCCATTGGGCGCCACGGGAAAGCGCCTCGATCCCGATAGCGCCGCTCCCCGCATAGAGGTCGAGCACCCGCTGCGGCCGTACGCCGAGTGTCTCGAGCATCGAAAACAGCGCCTCCCTGATCTTGTCGGCCATCGGCCGCGTGCGCATTCCGCGCGGTGCCTTCAGCCGGTGACCACGGGCAGTTCCGCCGATCACCCGCATGCACGCTCGCCTCGCTCTACCTCATGGCCCGCATCCCACTACCGGCGCGGGATGCGGGCACCCTCCAAGGCGACCTCGTGGCGCGGGTAGGAGCCGAAAATCTTGAGTTCCGCGGCCTTCTCCGCCATGCGCGCGAGCGCCTCGGCGATGTGCGGGTCACATCGGTGTCCCTCGATGTCCACCAGAAAATAGTAGTCTCCGAGCGCCGACTTCATTGGCCGGCTCTCCACTTTGGTCATCTGGATGTTGGCTACCGCCAGCTCGTTCAGGACTTCGACCAATGCCCCCGGTACGTTGCGCTTCACGGTAAAACACAGCGAGGTGCGATCCTGGCCGGTCGGCTCGGCGTCACGCTCGCCCAGCACGATGAAGCGAGTCACGTTCGTCCGCTGATCCTGGATATCCCTGGCCAGCACCTCGGCGCCGTAGAGTTCGGCGGCCCGCAACGTGCCGATCGCTGCGCGCGAATCGTCCTCGCTCTGCATCACCTCAGCCACCGCTGCGGCGGTACTGAGCGACGCGATCTGCTCCGCCCCTGGCAGGCAGCGTTCCAGAAAGCGGCGGCACTGCCCCAGTGCCTGGGGGTGCGACATGACGGCGCGTATCTGCTGAAGCCTCGCACCCGGCCGAGCCAGCAGGAAGTGTCGCACCGGCAGGATCAGTTCGGCACAGATCTGCAGCGTCGTCTCGTGGATCAAAAGATCGACCGTGGCGCTGACGGTGCCCTCGATCGAGTTCTCGATCGGCAAGATCGCTCGATCGGCCAGCCCGGTCTCGACCGCGGAGACGAGCGCGGGGATCGAGCTCATCGGCATCGTCTCGGCCCCGTCTCGCGCCGCCTGGGCGAGTGCCGCCTCTTCGCTGAACGTGCCAGCCGGGCCCAGATACGCGAGCCGCACGGCGTTCCTACCTCCCGCCACTCCAAGACGCTAGGCAGTATAGGATAGCTCGCTCCCTGAGGCTACTCTCGCTCACCTCAGCGGCGGCGCTCCCACTCCTTCACCAGATCTCGTAGCCGGTGCTCGGCTCCGCACGCCGGGCAGCGCAGCCGAGCCTCCGCAGTGTCCGCCAGTTCGACCCCGACGAGCGAGTAGAAGCGGCGGCGCCGGAAGATTCCGAGGACTTCTCCGCAGGAGCAGTAGACGCGCCGGCCGCGCAACCACTCCAGGAACGACTGGCGATCCTCCGGCATACGTCACAGATCCCGCACGAGCTCGAACGCTTCGGCCCGCTCCAGCCCGATCCCTAGCCCAACTATACCGCCAGCCTGGCCGGGCCGGTCTCTGACCGTGGCCATGGGGCGCGCAGACGCCCGGCTCGGACGCCCCCTTGCCTCCCGCCGCCAGAGTCGCCGCCTCTCAGCTCTGCGCCTCGAGGTCGGCCAGCCCCATGCTCTCACGCCGGCGCAGTATCCCAACCCGGCATTCTCCCTCGACGACTCGGGAGAGTAGCGCCTCTCGAACGATCCTGGTCTTCACCGTAGGCGCTATCACGCGTACGCTTGAGAGCGCTCACTCTTTGTAGATCGATTCAACCAGGCGCGCCTCGGCAGTTCGTAGCACACCGGCGTCGACATGCTCGGATGCCCTACCACGAGGCTCACCACAGGGGACAGCGCGCGTGGGGAAGCGGTATACTTGTTCTCGGGCAATGTCACGACGAGGAGCAAGCGCCGCCATGGACGAGCAGTGGCGGCTTTTTGCAGCAATCGAGTTACCCGAGCCGGTTCGGGAGCGCATCGGCCAGGAGATCGAACGGCTGCGCCGGCTCGGCTGGCAGGCGAAATGGGTGAGCCCACAGGGGAGTCACCTGACCGTCAAGTTCTACGGCTCGGTGCCGCTCCCGGCACTGCCGCGCCTGCAGGAAGCGCTTCGTGCCGAACTGGCGCGTATGTCGGCTTTCTCCATCGAGACCGCGGGAGCGGGGGTCTTTCCGCACCTGGCACGGCCGCGTGTGCTCTGGCTGGGAGTGGACGGCGAACTCGAGGCGCTGGCCAGCCTGCACCAGCGTGTCGAAGGTGTCAGCCTCGAACTCGGGTTTCCGGCCGAGGAGCGGCCGTTCCATCCGCATCTCACGCTCGCTCGCTTTCGACCGGAAGATCTGCCCTCGCTACGCGGCTTGAGCCGGCAGTTGGAGCGCTTGGCCGCGTTGCCGCCTCTTCCGATCCCGGTTCAGGCGCTGACACTCTACCGCAGCGAGCTGCGCCGAACCGGCGCGGTCTACACCGTGGTAGACCGGTTCGAGCTGGAGGCCGTTCGATGATTGTGGCTGTGTGCGGGCCGAACGAGGCGACTCCCCAAGAGATCGAGCAGGCCGAGGCCGTCGGCGAGGCGCTGGCTCGCCGCGGATGCACACTCATCTGCGGGGGTCGTGATGGGGTCATGGCCGCCGCCTGCCGCGGAGCGAAGCGCGCCGGCGGGGTCACGATCGGCGTGCTTCCAGGGTACGACCGGCACGCTGCCAACCACTGGGTCGACCACGTCATCTGCACCGGCATGGGCGAAGCCCGCAACGTGATCATCGTCGCGTCGGCCGACGTCGTGATCGCGGTCGGCGGCGGGCTCGGCACACTGTCCGAGATCGCGCTCGCGCTCAAGTTGGGCAAGCGCGTCATTGCGCTGGGAAGCTGGGAGCTCGAGCAACAGCGGCTCGCGCGACACGGTGCAACGCAGCTCTATCTCCGCGCAGGCAGTGTCGAGCAGGCGCTCGCACTGGCATTCGCCCACACGACCGGGACATCCCCGAGCTAGCCGCTGCTCGACTGAGCGTCCACCGCTGCGCTCGGCTTAAAGGGCTGCGCGCGAGTTGGCCAGAGCATGCCCGCTGGCCGATACTTCTTACCGAGGACTTGAGGAGCGTGACCGAGATGACCAAGACAGTGAGTGTTCTCGACAAGCTGCACGATCTCGAGCAGCGCTACATCGAGCTCGAACATCTCCTGGCTGACCCCGAGGTGGTGAGCGATCCACCGCGGCTAGCCCAGCTTGCCCGCGAGCGCGCCGAGCTGGACGAGATCGTTCAGCCGTATCGGCAGCTTCGCCAGGTAGACCGACAGATCCTGGAAGCAGAGCAGCTTCTCGAAGGGCCTGATCGAGAGCTGGCCGAGCTGGCGGCTGAGGAGCTCGAGCGCCTGCGCGAACTTCGCGACCAGCTCTACCAGGATCTCCGGCGGCGCCTCGCACCCAGGGATCCGAACGACGAGAAGGACGTCATTATGGAGATACGGGCCGGCACCGGTGGGGAGGAGGCGGCACTCTTCGCCGCCGACCTCTTCCGGATGTATTCCCGGTATGCCGAGCGTCAGGGCTGGAAGGTCGAGGTCCTCTCCAGCAGTCCGACCGAGCTGGGCGGCTTCAAGGAGATCATCTTCGAGGTCCGCGGGCCTGGTGCCTACAGTCACTTGAAGCATGAGAGCGGCGTCCACCGCGTCCAGCGCGTACCGGTGACGGAGTCGGGTGGCCGGATCCACACCTCGACAGCCACGGTGGCCGTGCTGCCGGAGGCCGAAGAGGTAGATGTGCACATCGACGAGGACGACCTGCGCATCGAAGTCTTCCGTTCCAGCGGCCACGGCGGCCAGAGTGTCAACACCACCGACTCGGCGGTTCGGATCACTCACCTGCCCACCGGGATCGTGGTGACCTGCCAGGACGAGCGCTCCCAGCTCAAGAACCGGCTCAAGGCTATGGCCGTGTTGCGGGCGCGGCTGTACGACCTCGAACGACGGCGGCTCGAGGAGGAACGCACCGGGATGCGCCGCTTGCAGGTGGGCACGGGCGAGCGCTCGGAAAAGATCCGCACCTACAACTTCCCGCAGGATCGAGTCACCGACCACCGGCTCAAGCTCAGCGTGAGCAACCTACCGGCCGTGCTCGACGGCGAGCTCAACGCATTTATCGCCGAGCTCCAGGCGCTGGAGCAGGCCGAGCGGCTGCGCGCAGCCGGCATCCAATGACGTCATGCATCCCTGGACGACGCAGGCGCTACTTCGGGAGGCATCCGAGCGGTTACGCGCAGCCGGGGTCGACACCCCCCGGCTGGACGCCGAAGTCCTGCTGATGCACGTGCTGGGGGTGGATCGTGCCGGGCTGTACCGGCAGCTCTCGGAGCCGGTCGCCCCGGAAGCCGTGAACCGCTTCCTCGAGCTGGTCGAGCGGCGCGCACGAGGTGAGCCGGTCGCCTATCTCACGGGTCACCGGGAGTTCTACGGGCTCGACTTCGTCGTGACGCCAGCAGTCCTGATCCCACGACCGGAGACAGAATTCCTGGTTAGCTGGGCAGCGGAGCGGCTTCGCCGGCAGACCTCCTCTCGCGTCTTCGTCGATGTCGGCACTGGGTGTGGTGCCGTAGTCATCGCGCTGGCACACGAACTCGGGCCCGGATGGTCTGGCCTGATGGTCGGAAGCGACGTCTCGCTGCCAGCACTCCGCGTCGCGCGGCTGAACCGTGAGCGGCTGACGCCCCGGCGGGTGGAGCTGGTGTGCGGAGACCTGCTGGACTGGTGTCGCGGCCCGATCGACCTAGTCACGGCCAACCTGCCGTATCTCCGGCCTGAACAGGCGCACAGGGGGTTAGCGTACGAGCCGCCCCACGCGCTGTTCGCCGCTGAGGGTGGGTTCGCTCTCTATCGCCGCCTGCTGCGCCAGGCAGCCGAGCGGCTGCGCCCTGGGGCCGGCATGATCTGCGAGATCGATCCGAGCCAGCGCGACCTCGCCTGCGAGACGGCCCGGCTGTTCTTCCGACAGGCGCGCATCGAGATCCTGCCGGATCTTGCCGGGCGCGATCGCTACCTTGCCATCGAGGTACTGCCGAGTCCGAGAACCAGGGGATCTTGACCGGACAGCGCTGCTGAAGTCACTCGCTGTTCCGGGGAGTACAGCTTACGCCATCCGCGCATCCTTGTAGAGCGTACGAAGGCAACGCGTGCAGATGCGCATCCGCTGGCGCACACCGTTCACCAGAAGAGTGACGTGCTGGACATTGGGCTTGAACTTGCGGTTCGTCTTCCGGTTGGAATGGCTCACATTGTGCCCGAATCCTGGTTTCTTGCCACACAACTCACATGTCGCCACCGCTCGCCCTCCCCCAAACCGATCCGTCGCGGTTGAGCGTACGTTCCGTTACAATGGTCTCGCAGAAACCGACTACACGAGCCGGTTTGCCGTACACGGCTTCGGCACCGTGTCAAGCCTAACATACGCGTCGCAGTGGTGCAAAAGGCCCGGTGCCACGCGTACCTTACAGCCGCTACCCGGGA
>JADBJL010000101.1 GCA_014874455.1 Thermomicrobiaceae bacterium | reverse complement strand
GCTTTACCCTGCGGGGGAAGCTGGCCCACTTCCGCCGCTTCTACACCAACTCGTCGTCGCTCACCTATCCGATCCCACCGCCGACGGTCATCCGCGGCATCGTCGGGGCAGCGCTCGGCCTCTCCCGCATCGAATACCCGGTCGTCCTCGCCGACCTGTCGATGGCCGTGCGCCCCGCGGTGCCGGCGCGCACCATCTTCCAGGGGGTCAACTTCCTCAAGGTGGTGGACAGCGCGGAGCGGGAGCTGCGAGGCCTTGAGCCGCGCACCCAGATCCCGACCCAGTTCCTCTTGCCCCGCACCCTCGACGAGGCGCTCGCCTTCGAGGTACTGCTCCTGCCAGGGCGGCAGGCGACCGCGACGGAGCTGGCGGGCGGCCTCGAGGCTCCGGTCTATCCCCCGACGCTGGGAACAGCCTACTGCCTCGGTTGGATCGAGAGCGTGAGCGTAGTCGACGCCACCGAAGGCGGTGAAGGCTCCGGAGAGATCGCGCCCTACTTCGGCGCGCTCTACGCCGACGCGGTCGAGGCGATCGACGTGGCGGTGGGCCAGCGGCTCTCCCGCGACCGCTATCCGATCCGGCTGGCGGCCGACCGCCGCCTCGAATCGGCGCGCGACCTCCTCGTCGAGCTGAGCGGAGCGCCGATCCGGTGCCGCTACCGCGGAGCCTGGCTGGTGGTCGACGGGGAGCGCTGGGGAGTGATCGGATGACGTCGACGGTCGAGCGCTGGCTGGCGCACGAGGGGGAATCGCTGCTCGACCACCTCAGGAGTGTGGGGGAGCTGGCGCGTCGCTTCGCCCCTGACGCTTTAGCAGACGCGGCCGAACTGGCGGGCCTCGTCCACGACCTGGGCAAGGCGACGCCCTTCTTCCAGGCGCGGCTGCATGGCCAGGACGGGGGCGGAGCCGAGGCGAACCATGCCTACCTCGGCGCGCTCTACGGGGCGTGGGTCGCTCAGGCACGTGGCCTCGATCCGCTGGTGGTGTTCCTGGCGGTCGCCCGCCACCATGGGCCGCTGCGCACACCACACGAGCTGCTGCCCCACCCAAGGGATATCGACCCGCCAGGGTTCCTCGACGTCGACCGGCCGGGGCTGCGGAGGACGCTGCGGGCGCTCCCGGTTCAGTTGGATGCCGTGCGCCAGAGCTGGCCGTCGCTCTGCCCGGCGCTGGGCCTGCCCGACCCGCGTCCGTTTCTCGACGGGCAGGTGTGGGAGACGCTGCGCGCGCTGGCCGAGGAGGCGCTCGCTCTGGCCTATCTCGCGGAGTACGAGACGCTGGAGCCCGCGGCCCGCCGCCGGTTCTGGGAGACGAACATCGTCTTCTCGGCGTTGATCGATGCCGACAAGAAGCTGGCCGCCGGTTACCGGCCGCCTCACCGCTCTGCTCTTCCCGCAGACCTGGTCGACCGATACCTCGCCACTCTGGGTGGCGACGGCGGCCCTCTCGGGCCGTTCCGCCGGCAGCTCTACCATGCCGTCGACGAGCGCATCCGGAGCGAGCCGCTCGACCGGCTGTACCCGGCGCTGCTCACGCTCACTGCGCCGACCGGCGCCGGCAAGACGCTCACGGTGTTGAACGCGGCCCTCAAGCTGCGGGCACGCGTCGAGCAGGAGCGCGGCCTGAGCCCTCGCATCGTCTACGCGCTGCCGTTCATCAACCTGATCGAGCAGACCGCCGAGGTTGCGCGCGACGTGCTGATGAACAGCGGCGTCGATCCGGCCGATGTCCTGATCGCCCATCACCACCTCGCGCCGCTGGCCCAGCGGCCGGCAACCGGGAGTGCGCCGACGCGCAGTCCGGCAATCGAGAGTTCGACGCCCGACGAAGACCTGGTCGAGGTCGACGAGAGCCTGCTCCTGGCCGAGTCCTGGGATGCCGAGGTGGTGCTGACGACGTTCGTCCAGGTCTTCCATACGCTGGTCGGCTATCAGAACCGGATGCTCAAGAAGCTGCACACCCTGGTCGAGGGTGCCATCCTCGTCCTGGACGAGGTACAGGCGCTGGACGCCCGCTACTGGCCGCTGATTCGTGCTGTCCTCGGCGACCTCCCGCAGTGGGGAGTCACCGTCATCCTGATGACGGCGACCCAGCCCGCGCTGGTCGACCGCCGGAGGACACTGGAACTGGCCCCACCGTTGCCAGGATACCCGGCCCGGGTCGTGCTGCGTCCGGCCGAGCCGCGGACGGTGGCCGAGCTCGCTGAGGCGGTGGCGGCGCGTGCCGGGCAGAGCCAGCTCGTGGTCGTCAACAGCGTGCGCGTCTCGCTGGAGCTCTTCGAGGCGCTGCGCCGTGAACGTTTGCCGCACCTCTACTACCTGTCGACCAACGTCACCCCGCGCGACCGGCACGCGCGGCTAGAGGAGATCCGGGCACTGCTCAGGCAGCGCGTCCCGGTGGTGCTCGTCGCCACGCAAGTCGTCGAGGCAGGGGTGGACGTCGACTTCGACTCCGGCTGGCGGGAGTGGGGGCCGCTCGAAAGCCTGGTGCAGGTCGCCGGGCGGATCAACCGGAACGCGCAAGCGCCAGCGGGCGAGCGCGAACTCGGCGTCGTCGAGCTGGCCGAGGGCCAGGGCCACCTCGTCTACGGCCGGGTGCTGCTGGAGGCTGCGCGGCAGGGACTCAGCCAGCCGCTCGCTGACCGGGCGGTCGAGCAGATCCTCGCAGCGTACTTCGACACGATCGAACAGCGGATCGCCCAGGAGCGAGCCTGGCGGCTGCTGGCGGCACTGCCGCGACTCGACTACGACCGGAGCGGAGCCGACTGTCACCGCGGCGGCGCGTCGCTGCCGGTGCGCTGCTTCCAGCTCATCGAAGAGCCTCCCTCGCTCAGCATCTTCGTCGAGCAGGACGAGCAGGCATCGGCGACGTTGCGCGCCCTCCGCGAGGCGTATCAGAACCCGAATCCGAACGAGCGGCGGTTGGCGCTCCGTCGCCTGCGGCCGGCCGTCGAGCTGTACACCATCACGCCCTTGTTGCGGCGCGCTTTGGGCAACCTCCCGCGACCGCTCTTCCACGACCGCGAAGACCCGCGGCTGATCCGGCGGGAGGAGTTGGCCTCGTTCTACGACGAGCAGACGGGGTTCATATGGGAGATCAGCCAGTTTCTGTGAGCGGAACACTCATCTGGTACGTGGCCATCTGCCGGAGACAGGCCTGGCTGATGGGCCACGCCATCGAGCCGTACCGCGAGCACGAGCTGCTGGCGCTGGGCCGGCTCCTCCAGGAGACTGCCTACCCGCGCCAGCGCAAGGAACTGAGTCTCCCGGGCATGAAGGTCGACCTGATCACCCCGCGCGACGGCGATGCCCTGCTGATCGGCGAGGTGAAGCGCTCGCCTCGGATGCAGCACGCCCAGCGACTGCAGCTCGGGTACTACCTGCTGCGCCTGCGCGAGGCGGGAGTAACGGCCCGGGGCGAGCTCCGCTACCCGGAGCAGCGGGTGGTCGAGCCGGTCGAACTGACGCCGGAACTGGAGGCCGCGGTGCGCGCCGCGGTACGCGAGGTCGAGGGGCTGCTGGGGGAGCCGGTGCCGCCGGCAGCCCGGCGTATCCCGGCCTGCGCCAACTGTGCGTACTACGAGTTCTGCTGGATCGAGGAAGAGCCTGGCAGTGGAGCCAGCCCGGTACGAGAGACGCGAGGGGGCGTCCGGCGCCGGCCGCGCGCGAGTGCTGAGGAGGGCCTGTGAAGCCGGTCTACCTGTTCTCTTCCGGCACACTGGGCCGGAGCCAGAACACGATCGTCCTGGAGACCGAGGACGGGAAGCGCTACGTGCCGGTGGAGCAGGTCTCCGAGCTGTACTGCTTCGGCGAGGTCGACCTCAATAAGCGCTTCCTCGAGTTTCTGACCGCGCACGGCATCCTGCTCCACGTCTTCAACCGGTACGGGTATTACTCCGGCACCTACTACCCGCGCGAGCACCTGATGAGCGGCTGCCTCCTGCTCCGCCAGGCCGAGCACTACCTGGACAGCGAGCGGCGGATGGTGCTGGCGCGGGCCTTCGTGTCGGGTTCGCTGAGGAACATCCGAAGCGTCCTCGGCTATTACCGGCGTCGCGGCGTGGCGGTGGACGCACCGCTGGTCGAGATCGAGCGCCTGGCGAGCGGCGTCGGCGCGGCGACGACGCCAGCGGCATTGATGGCCATCGAGGGGAACGCGCGGGAGGCCTACTACGCGGCCTGGCCGACGGTCATCGAGGCGGAGTTCCCGTTCGGCCCGCGCACGCGCCGGCCGCCGCGCGACGAGACCAATGCCCTGATCAGCTTCGGCAACTCGCTGCTCTATACCGCTGTCCTCGGGCAGATCTACCAGACGCACCTCGATCCGCGGATCGGGTACCTGCACGAGACCAACTTCCGCCGGCATACCCTGAACCTCGACGTCGCCGAGGTGTTCAAGCCGGTGCTGGTCGACCGGCTGATCTTCCGACTGGTCAACCGCGGGCAGCTCCAGCGGCGCCATTTCATCGCTGGCGCTGAGGGCGTCTTCCTCGACGACGAAGGTCGCCGGCTCTTCGTCGAGGAGTGGGAAAAGACCCTCCAGGAGACCTATCGACATCCGTCGCTGAAGCGTTCCGTCTCCTATCGCACCACGCTGCGGCTGGAGCTGTACAAGCTGGAAAAGCACCTGCTCGGGGAGCGGCCGTATGCACCGTTCCAGCTCCGGGGTTGAGCGAATCGGCTATGTGCCGCGGTGTAGCGTACGACATAGGCGGCCAGCAGTTCATGCTCGGCCCAGGCTGAGTGACATCTTGCCTGACCGTGGGATCGCGGCAGCCCGTTCGGTTGCGTAGAACGTCGATCCTCACTCGCACTCGCCGAGCGCTCTGGTCGAGCGGGCAGCGAGGTGAGCGAGAACGACGGTGCCCCGGTTACGCTCGAGGATTGGTGGATGTACGTTATCCTGGCATACGACGTGGCCGTCGAGCGGAACGCCAAAGTGCTGAAGACTGCTCGACGGTTCTTGACCTGGGTACAGAACTCCTTGCTGGAAGGGGAGCTGACGCCAGCACAGCTCAAGCGGTTGCAGCACGAACTCGAGCGAGTGATCGATGCCCGGAGCGACAGCGTGCAGATCTACGTGCTGCCGCAGGCATCGGTGGCCCGGAGAGTCTGCCTGGGCGTCGTGAAGAACGAGCCGAGCCAATTCGTGTGAGCCGCTGCTGGTGAACGCCTGCGGCCGACCGGCGTCACTCTGCGTGCGTCGACCTCCAATCGTGCAGAAACCCCGGGGGGTCGACGCAGGGGGTCGAAGGGGCGAGATCGGCATGCTGGCGGGGAGAGCGGCGCGGCGGGTGCTTGCGCCCCCTGGGATTTCCCGCTATACTGGTCGCGACGAGATCGTGATCCCCGTGCGGCTCTGGTTGGTTCCGACAGTACCTATGAGGGCTTGAAACCCGAGATGGGTGAGGTCCTCGAACAGCTCGCGGAGCAGTTCCGACAGTACCTATGAGGGCTTGAAACGAAGAAGACGCAGCGCCAGCACAGGGGCTGGGGAAGGGTTCCGACAGTACCTATGAGGGCTTGAAACCCGGCTGGCGACGCCGGTGGCGCTCAACCACCCGTGTTCCGACAGTACCTATGAGGGCTTGAAACGTTCCGGATGATCTCCAGGTCTCGTTCCTTCAGCAGCGTTCCGACAGTACCTATGAGGGCTTGAAACCACATCTCGCTTCTCCTTTCGCTAACAGCCTGCACAAGTTCCGACAGTACCTATGAGGGCTTGAAACCGGCGAGCGGCAGAACGCCTCGCCGAGGGGGTCATCGTTCCGACAGTACCTATGAGGGCTTGAAACCCGCGAGCACGTCCCCATCGCCATGCGCGCGGCCATGCGCGCGTTCCGACAGTACCTATGAGGGCTTGAAACGCCAATGCCGACGCCAGCACGACCAGGTTCCCGTCGTTCCGACAGTACCTATGAGGGCTTGAAACCAAGCTGGAGAACGGCGTCCTCGACTGCTGGGTAGTCGTTCCGACAGTACCTATGAGGGCTTGAAACGGGTCTTCGGCCCCGAAGGGGAACTCCGGGGAGCCTAGTTCCGACAGTACCTATGAGGGCTTGAAACTGGGCGTTGCTTCGGGGTGGGGGTCGAGGTCGGCGGTTCCGACAGTACCTATGAGGGCTTGAAACGAACCACCGGCTGCGCGCGGCCGCCACCCCGCCGACGCGTTCCGACAGTACCAATGAGGGCTAGAAACCCGTCCTCGGCAACCAGATGGTCACG